>CAZYIP010000024.1:0-27706 GCA_964646895.1 uncultured Salinisphaerales bacterium
TAGGATACCAGCCGAACGGCCAGGCCCCTATACCGTCCTTGGGCATCGCGGTCATTGGTGCGACAATAGCGCATCCACTCCCAACCGGATCCGCCATGTCCGCCAACCGGGGCCTGTCCCTTGCCACCATCGCCGCCCAGGGCGGCCGCATACCCGGCGCGACGGGTGCCATCGTGCCCCCGCTGCAGAGTTCGACCACATTCGCGCGGGATGATCAGTACCGGCCGTCGGATGGGCTCATTTACGGGCGCGACCAGAATCCCACGGTCGCGGCGGTTGAAGAAGTCCTGGCACAGCTGGACGGGGGCAAGGCGGCATTTGTGTTCGGCTCGGGCATGGCCGCCTCGGCGGCGCTGTTTCAGGCACTGCGCCCGGGCGACCGCATCGCGATCCCGCGCGTCATGTTCTGGTCGCTGCGCGGCTGGCTCTCCCGCTTCTGCGAGACATGGGGCGTAGGGCTCGACGTTTTTGACGCCAACGAGCCGGACTCTCTGACCGCGACCGTACAGCCGGGACGCACGAAAATCGTCTGGGTCGAGCCGATCTGCAATCCGACCTGGGATGTCATCGACGTCCGCGCCGCCGCGGAGGTCGCACACGCGGCCGGAGCCCGGCTGGCGGTCGATGCCACCGCCGTCTCGCCCGCGCTCATGCGACCGCTGGAACTCGGCGCCGACATCGTGATGCACTCGGCGACCAAATACCTCAACGGACATAGCGACGTCATCGCCGGCGTGCTGGTCACGCGCGAACAGGACGAACTGTGGGCACGCATACGCGACAACCGGGTCAACGTCGGCGCGATTCTCGGTGCGTTCGAAGCCTGGCTGCTGCTGCGTGGTCTGCGCACGCTGCACTTGCGGGTAGCGCGCGCCAGCAGCAGCGCCCTGGCCATCGCGGAACATTTTCGCGATCACCCTGAAGTCGCCGAAGTACTCTACCCCGGCCTGCCGTCGCACCCGCGTCATGCCGTGGCCCGGAGCCAGATGGAAGGCGGCTTCGGAGGCATGCTTTCGCTACGCGTGCATGGCGGATTCGATGCGGCGCTGGGCGTCGCGCGGCGGGTGCAGGTTTTTGCCCGCGCTACCTCGCTCGGCGGTGTCGAAAGCCTGATCGAGCATCGCGCCAGCCTGGAGCCGCCGGACAGCCCCATACCGCCGGACCTGCTGCGGATTTCCGTCGGAATCGAGGATGTTGGGGATCTCATCCATGATCTTGAGCAGGCCCTTGCTGCTTCACGATCCGGATAAGTTTTTTGCGGCCGAGGCCCGCCACTTTCGGCCTCGCGCACCCGACCTCGTTTTCCCAGAAGGCGTCGTCCCTGAATACATCGATCACCAACGGCAGATGTCCATCCTGGGACCACAGCACGCCGCCTTTTTCCAGCAGCGGGTACAAGTGCTTCAGGCACGTACGGGTGGAGGACGCCAGATCCACATCCAGATAAATCGCCGCGATCCTTTCGTTAAACTTCGGCAAACTCTCCTCGAACCACCCCTCGACAAAGCGGCAGCAGGCAATCTCTCCGTACCGGGTAACGTTGGCCGTGACTTCGGCCAGCGAGGCGCAATAATCTCCCTCGCCGAAGTGCGCAGCACCGCCGAATATATTGCGCTCGTGGGCTTCGTCGTTTTTCGGGATGCCGCGGAATGAATCAAAGACGACGAGTTCCCGCCCCACCAGGTTGGCGGCCAGACTGAATTTCGCAGTGCCGATTCCCTTGTAGCATCCCGCCTCCACCACGACACCGCAGCCGTTTTGTGGCAGGGACAGTATCGTTTCGATATATCGCAGGATCTCGTAGTTCTTGTGAGGGCTGCTCACGCGAAAGCTGATGGCGTACAAACGCTTGACGATTGCGAACCGCTGTTTCAGGGATACCCGCGGCTTGCGGCTGCACAGGAAACGAAGCACCGCCAGCAGGTCCCGCCACTCTCTCACGATGCGGGGCAAACGCCAGCGTATCAGGCTGAGCGTGCGCCACAACGGCGCCGGCAACACTTTTTTCAAGGGAGACTTCAGGCTCGCTATCATTCGCGCTCCACTCTTCAACGGAGGCGAAGGCGCCAATCGCACGCCGAGAAAACCCGCTCGGCGATCGGCACCGACGCAACGAAAAAAACACAGGGGCGGCAAAATGTCGGATTCGGCAATCACGCTGAAGCGCGGTCGCCTGCTTCGGAAAATCTGCTACTTTCGGATTCGCCAGTGACTCATGCGACCTACTGGAGGTATCGCAATCCCTGCAGATACCCTGATGGCCCGAAACCGGGCAGCCATGTCGGTCTTGACGAACGGCGGCGGGAACCGCCTCTACGGTCGACCTCCGCCCTGCCCGGCAGTTCCGGACGCGACGGAATATCGCGCATTCCCTGGGGCTGTATAGCACAGCGCGGGAGGATTCGCGAACCGGGGAGAGGATCTCCCCGCGGGATAGAAGTGGCGCGCCACCCGTCACGGATGCACACCCGGAGTCTGTCAGTCATCCGCTATCCGTGGCGGCAGCAGCCCTCCGGCCGGTGGCCAACTATGCGACCGCACGGGTAATTGATGACGCCCCCCGGAGTCTCAGCCTCCGACGCGATGATCGATCACGATCTGCACATCCTTGCTGCCGAGCGCCACGCTGTTGATGTGGCCTTCGAGGTCACCCGGCTGAAGGGTCGCGCTACCCGAGCGGGACAGACGGGCAACGATGTTTACGCTCGGGAACTGCGACAGATGCAGATCCGGCGTCATCGCACGACTGTCGTCAAGCGTGAACGTCGCCGGGAACTGGGGCGCGGGCTGGCGGACAACGGCAAGCGGCATCGGCGGCCCGTTGGGAGCCCGGGCAAATATGAACAGCGTATCGCCCGCCGTTATCTTTCCCGCCAGGGCGTCACTGACCGTTACGGTACCGTGAATCGCCGCCTCGGCCACTGCTGCAGGCTGCTTGCCCTGCGCACGCGCAATCAACTCGTCAATCCGGGCGAGGCCCGGAGAGTCGGCAGGCAACAGGCTCTTGAGATGAGTCCAGTAGCGCACCGCATCCTTGCTCTCGCCCCTCTGTAACGCGGCGGCGCCCGCGAGCGCCAGGGCATTGAGATTGTCCGGATCCAGCTTGAGCGCCCGGTCGATCAGTCGTTGCGGCTTGCCTCTCAAATTGCGATTGTGCAGAACCGCGACGGTATTCGCGTACTCGATGAGCAAATCGGCGTTGTCCGAATCCAGCCCAACCGCTTTCTCGTAAGCATCGACCGAATCCTGCGACTGACCCGCAGCGCGATAGGCTCGCGCAAGCAGCGTCCAGCCTTGCGCATCACCACCATCCTGCTGCAGTCGCTGTTTGAGCATGCTGATCATCTCATTCAGCTCGTTCGACTCCGCTCCGGGATGTTGCGCGACAACGCTGTCCGCGCCGCCCCAGATCGCCGCGGGTTGCCCATTGGCGACGTAGAGCACCACCGCCAGCAACGGCAGCGCGATCCCGACCACCAGCGCCGGTGCCCATGCAGTTCGACCTGCCGATGCCGCGCGGCGCCTGGGTGCAGCATCGGCATCCAGTGCCTGGCGTTCGAGCTCCGCCTTCGCTTCGTCGTATTCGCTGCGGTCGAGGGTACCCGCCTCCAGCTCGGTGTTGAGCTCGCGCATACCGTCAGCCAGTACTGCAAGCCGCGCGCTATCGTCTCCTTCCTCGGCGGCACCATCCACCGGTGTTGCCCGCATCAGCGGCAAGATAACCACCGCCAGCGCAGCCAGTACCAGTGCCGCGGCGATCAGCACGAAAACTATGATCATCGGGGCGAATCCTCTCCTGCACCAAGTAGCGTGCGTGCTCGCTCGGCATCCTCCGGAGACAGCGAATCCCGCGCTGTCAAACGAGCCCGTGCGCGTAAATACCCGAACAAAAACAGCAATCCGAGCACGAGCATGATCGCCGGCCCGAACCAGAGCGCCCAGGTTGTGGCCTTGACCGGGGGACGGTAAAGGACAAAGTCACCATAGCGGGCAACGAAATAATCGAAAATCTGTTTGTCGCTCCATCCCTGCTGGAGTTTTTCGCGGATCTTGCTGCGCATGTCCTGAGCCAGCGTGGCATGGGAATCGGCCACCGTCTCCCCCTGACACACCAGACAACGCAGTTGCTCGGCGATCTTGTGGGTATGCCGATCGAGGGCACTCTCATCGATCGGCTCCCGCGTCTGAACCGCCGCCGGAGCATCGGTCGCGGCCGATGGCGCCGCTGCGGCAACCAACGCTGGCGTCACCATCGTGGCGAGGAATGCCAGTACACAGACGAGCGCCTTCATTGGGACAGCTTCTCCACCATTGGCAGAATCTGATTCTCAACCACATCCGGAGTCAGCGGGCCAATCTGCTTGTAGCGAATGACCCCGTTCTTGTCTATCAGATAAGTCTCCGGAACGCCGTACACGCCATAGTTCATGCCAATCTGGCCCTGGGGATCGACCGCACTGGCGAGGTACGGATCACCGGCTGTATCAAGCCAGTTCTTTCCGGCCTCGCGAGTGTCTTTGTAATCGAGCCCGTAAAGCGGCACCCTGCCACTCTGGCCGAGTGCGAGCAGTACCGGGTGTTCTTCCCGGCAGGCGACACACCACGACGCCCAGACATTGAGAAGCCACACCTTGCCACGCATGTCGGCAACCTTGAATTTTTCATCGGGTTGGCGCAGCAGCGGCGCCTGAAACACCGGCGCCGGCTTGTCGATCAGCGGCGAAGGCACCTTGCGAGGGTTCTTCGTCAGCCCGATGCCAAGAAACACCACCAGCACGACCAGCACCAGCGGCGGAATCAGGAAACGTAGTTTCATTCGCTTATCCGGTCTCCCCCGGTTGCAATGGTCGCGGCGGCTCCCGTCGTCCGGACGGCACCCGCTCGCGCGCCGGCACGCGCACCCGATAGCGACGATCGCTGAGCGCGATAAAGCCACCAAGCGCCATGATCACGCACCCGGCCCAGATCCATTGCACAAACGGCTTGCGGTAGACGCGCGCGACCCAGGCACCGCCCTCGAGCGGCTCACCCAACGCCACGTAGACATCACCGGTGATGCCTTCATGAATGGCTGCTTCGGTGGTCTGATCTCCCGACACGGTGTAAAACCGCTTTGCCGGATAAAGCTTTCCGATCTCACGGCCGTTGCTGGATATGATGAAGGTACCGCGCTGGCCTTCGTAGTTCGGACCCGTTATCGGCTCGGATCCCATGAAGCGCAGGGAATAGCCCGAGATCTCGACCCGATCACCAGGCGCAAGACGGACGTCCTTTTCAGTCTCATACCCCATCACGAGCGTAACGCCGACGATGAACACGGCAACGCCGAAATGCGCGAGCAGCATGCCGACATAGGAGCGTGGCAGGCGCCAGTTGCTCCAGCCCCTGACCTTCATGCGACGGTACAGGCTCACCCAGACCGTCGCGGCGATCCAGGTAGCGCACAGCATCCCGAATGCCACCATCCAGGAAAAGCGCCCCATGAGCACCGGTACGATAAGTCCCGACAGCACCGAAACCGCAAACGCCCACTTCAGCCGACGGGTCAGATCCGGAACGCGCTCGTTTTTCCAGCGCGCGATCGGCCCCACACCCATCAGGAACAGCGCTGGCGCCACCAGCGGTACGAAAACCGTCTCGAAATAGGGCGCCCCGACGGAGATCTTGCCCAGGCCCAACGCGTCCAGAAACAGCGGATAAAGCGTACCGAGCAGCACTGCGCCGCAGGCCACGAGAAACACGACATTGTTGACCAGCAACATCGCCTCGCGCGATATCGCGCTGAAGCGCCCGCCCAGCCCCACGGTGGGGGCACGCCACACGTACAACGCGAGCGAGCCACCGATCACGATAACGAGAAAGCCAAGAATGAATACACCGCGCTTGGGATCGACGGCGAACGCATGCACCGACGACAGGACCCCCGAGCGAACCAGGAAGGTGCCAATCAGCGACAGCGAAAACGCGATGATCGCGAGGAGCACCGTCCAGCTCCGAAACGCGCCGCGTTTTTCCGTCACGGCCAGCGAATGAATCAGCCCGACGCCCGCAAGCCAGGGCATGAACGATGCGTTTTCCACCGGATCCCAGAACCACCAGCCGCCCCAGCCCAGTTCCTTGTATGCCCACCAGCTTCCGAGCATGATGCCGATCGTGAGGAACGACCAGGCCGCAGTCGTCCATGGCCGGGTCCAGCGCGCCCAGGCCGCATCCAGCCGGCCGGACATCAGGGCGGCAATGGCGAAGGCGAAGGCCACCGAAAAGCCCACGTAGCCCATGTAGAGCATGGGCGGGTGCGACGCCATGCCCGGATCCTGCAGCAGGGCATTGAGGTCGCGCCCGTGTGTCGCCGCCGGCAAGTGGCGCAGAAACGGGTTCGAAGTGAAGAGCAGAAACGAAAGAAAGCCGACGCTGATCAGACCCATGACGCCCAGAACCCGGGCCGTCATGTCTTCAGGCAGCCGTCGCGAGAGCACCGAAACGGCGATCGTCCACACACCGAGAACCGCTGCCCACAACAGCAGCGAGCCCTCGTGACCGCCCCAGACCGCGGCAATGCGATAATACCAGGGCAGGTTCGCATTGGAGTTATCCATCACGTACACGACGGAGAAATCGTTGTGATAAAAACTCCAGGCGAGGGCGACGAAGGCGATGATCACGAATCCCGACTGCCCGCGCGCGACGGTACGCACCGCTCGAATCCATCGCGGCAGATTCTTTTGCGGCCCGACGATGCCGAGCACGGCCTGGATGACCGCCAGCAACAGCGCGAGAATAATGCAAAACTGTCCAAGTTCGGGAATCATGGCTCGCCCCTCGCCGCCACTGGCAACGCCTCCGCGGCTTTGGCTTTGTCTGCCTCGGCTTCCTTTATCGCTTCGGCTGCTTCCGGTGGCATGTAGTTTTCATCGTGCTTCGCCAGCACCTGGTCGGCATGAAACACGCCGCTTGCGTCAACCCGCCCCTGCGCTACCACGCCCTTGCCTTCCTTGAACAGGTCCGGCAGTATGCCGCGGTATTCGACCGGGATGCGTCGCGCCGTATCGGTTATGACGAAGCTGACCGTTACGCCGTCGGCCTGGCGGTGAAGCGAACCATCCTTGACGATCCCGCCAATGCGAAAATACTCCCCGGTCGGCACCTTGTGCTCGGCAACCTGCGTGGGGGTATAGAAAAACACCAGATTGCTGCGGAAGGCATTGAGCACCAGACCGGCCGCGATACCGAGGCAGGCCATGCCGCCGAGAATGTACAGAAGGCGTTTCTTGCGTGGTTTCATGTCGCTCTCCGCCATTGCGGCCGCACCGGCGCCCGCTGCTCCACGTGCCGGATGCGATGACGGGAACGCCGCACCAGCCATGCAATCTCTATCGCTATCAGCGCAAACGTAACTCCGTACGCACCCCATACATAAAGTGCGTAGCCACCCATCTCGAAAAATCGCACTATTGCGTCCACGCCGCGCCCTCCAATGCCGTTACGCGGGCCTCACGTTCGCGAATGATGCAACGCACCCGCACCAGCGCCACCGCTATCGCATACATCCATGCTGCCAGCGCCATGAGAAACATGCCCAGCAACATCAGGTGCGCCATCTTCGGAGCCGAAGTCAGGCTGATCGATGCCCCCTGGTGGAGGGTGTTCCACCAGACCACCGAGAAGTAGATGATCGGGATATTGATGACACCCACCAGCACCAGCACTGCAGATGCGCGATCGGCGCGGGCATCGCGGCCGAGCGCTCCGTGCAGCGCGAAATAGCCAAAGTAGAGAAACAGCAGGATCAGCTCCGAGGTCAGGCGCGCATCCCACACCCACCATGTACCCCAGGTTGGTCTGCCCCAGAACGAACCGGTCCACAGGGCCAGAAACGTGAACAACGCTCCGGTCGGCGCAAGTGCCTCGATCATCATGGACGAAAGCCGGGTGCGAAAGACCAGTGTCGCTACCGCGTACACGGCCATCACCATATAGATGAACATCGACATCCACGCAGCCGGTACATGGATGAAGATAATACGATAAGCCTCTCCCTGCTGATAATCCGTAGGTGCGACGAAAAGTCCCACGTACAATCCCGCGACGGCGAGCACTGCCGCGGCGACAGCGAACCACGGCACCATGCGCCCGGCCAGCGGATAAAACGACACCGGGGAGGCGTATTTGAACCAGTTGATTCTCCCGGACATGGGGATTACTCCAAGGCTATGCGCAGCGCCGCGGCGGTCGCCGGTGGTGCGAACACCAGCGTCAGCGCCAGGCAGGCGCCCAGCAGCGAAAAGGCGGCGGCCGGACTGGTGCCATTGGCCGCAGCCGCGGCCGCGCCAACTCCGAACACCAGAATTGGCACGTAAAGCGGGAGTGTGATCAGCGCGGTCAGGGCACCCGCCCCGCGCACCTCGAGAACCAGCGCCGCGCTCACGGCCGCGATCAATATGAGTGCCGGGGTACCGACCGCCAGGGTCAGGGTCAGCCAGCCGGCGGCATAGGCGGACAGATTGAACTGCAGCGCCAGTACCGGCGCCGCCAACGTGAGCGGAACTCCGATGGTCAACCAACATGCCACCGTCTTCACCAGAACCAGAATCGGCAATGGATGCGGTGCCAGCAACATTTGTTCCAGAAACCCTTGCGCATGATCCGCCGCAAACAGGCGCGGCGTCGACAATAATACCGCAAGCAGCGCCGTGACCCACAATACGCCGGGCCCCATGGCACGCAAAACGGTGGGCGCTGGTCCCAGCGCAAGAGGGAAAAGACTTGCCGCAACGATAAAGAACAGGACGCCGCTCGCCGCCTCCATCGGGCTGCGCCAAACGCGCTTGCATTCGCGCGTGAACAGGATTGCTATGGCCGTGCTCAGGCGGCCATCATCAGCAGTCGCTCCGGGCGCAAGGTCTGCAGCATTGGCTGATGAGTCGAGAACACCATCAGCCCGCCGCCGTGGAGATGCGCCACTATCCGCGCTTCCAGGCGTGCCACGCCCTGCCGATCCAGTGCCGCCAGC
Source organism: uncultured Salinisphaerales bacterium (assembly GCA_964646895.1). Lineage (GTDB taxonomy): Bacteria > Pseudomonadota > Gammaproteobacteria > Nevskiales > CAZYIP01 > CAZYIP01. The sequence continues at coordinate 9,011 of CAZYIP010000024.1, forward strand.
GGTTCGTCCAGCAGCCACAGAGGTTTGCGCGTGCACCACAGCCGTGCCAGCGCAACTCTGCGCTTCTGCCCCTGCGACAGCATTCTTGCTGGTCGTTCCCATATATCTCCCAGTCCGAGATTTTCCAGTGCCGAGTGCAGTTCGGATTCCCGTATGCACTCACCGCCGAGAGTGACCAACACCCTGAGATTTTCAATCGCCGTCAGTTCCGGCTCAAGTCCGTTATCGTGTCCTATATACAGAAGCGCCTGTCGAAACTCATCGCGACACCGACGGATGTCTTCCCCTCGCCAGGCAACCCGACCATGCATCGGTGGTGCAAGGCCCGCCAGGGTTCGTAACAAGGTCGTCTTGCCGCTGCCGTTGGTGCCCTCCAGTTGCAGCGCGCCTCCGGGTGCAACCTCGAACTCCACTCCCTCGGCAAGCAACTGTCCGCGGCGTCCGCAGGCCAGTTCCACGGTGCTCAGCATTTCGGTGCCCGCACCGCCCCGCCAGCGTCCATGCCTCCCTCGCGAAGGTACAAGTTCGCGGACAGGGCGAGCAGTGCACACGCTCGCGGCGCTGCAGAATGTCTGGAACCCTGGCGGAACTTCAACCTCACCTCAATCGTCGCTCGACGCTACCTTCGCTGGCGTCTCACCCAGTCGATAAACCCAGAAACCATCCGTCCGGTAGACGAGAACCGTGCCGGGTACCGTGCTCCGGTCGTTGCCGATGAACGGCAGCAATCGCGCCGCCAGGGTCTCGCCGGACGCCTTGTCCGTCAGTGCCACCGCGCGCACGACATGGTCATTCCCCTGTCCTATGACAGCGTAGGACTCATACCCATTCTCCTTCAACCAGCCACGGACACTGCGCACCATGCCGTGCACGTTGCCGGAATTGGGAAAGTCGCGGAACGCAACGCCAATCTTGTCCGGGGCCATTGCGCCCAAGGCTATGATATCGCGTACGTGCAAAACGAACGAGGCAGGCTTGCCATCGGCGAGCTGTTTCAGTTCGGCGACGCCTTCTTTCTCCTTCGACAATAGCGCATGAACGAAGCGTTGGAAGCGCTCGCGCTCCGCCTCGTCCACGTTTGGTTTCCAGAATTCCGTTTCGATCGAGTGGATGCGATCACCGGTTTTTTGCCATTGCGGCGGCAGAAACAGGGGAACACCCAGATGCTCGCCGAAGGCCACGTTGACGCCAGACAGCAGCCTCAACTCGCGGGAGCTGTCCCACCATGCGAATACGGTCCCGTCCTCCGGTACATGACGCTCCAGTACCGGCGCCAGATCAGCCACTTCCTTCGGTAATGGAAGTGTCGTAAGAAACGGCGCGTCCACGCGAGGCTGCCAGTTCAGCAGCACCGGTCCATGTTCCGACTCGGCGACCTGAAGCTCGGCCAGCGGCTTCCCATCCGCGGACATCACCGTCGCATTGCGCACCGCAATGTCTTTCTCGGCCAATGGTGCCAGCGGACCGAGATCCTCGGCCGGGACGGGATCGCCCATGACATAACGATAGGCTGGCGGAGGCGGCGGCTGATTCGCCGTCTGCCACCATATCGACCCTGCCGTTCCAAGAAACCCAAGGCCAATAACAATGGCGGCGGCAGCCAAACCGCGCCGCCGCCATCCTTGTTGACTTCCTTTATTCTCGGGAAGAGCCATGTATCAGCCTCGTAAGTAGTAGACCGCCACCGGCAGCGCCAATTTCCCTTTGGACACCACCGGCGGCGGGTTTTTCACCCTACTTGCGACCGCGACGTCGGCGGTCACCGCCTCGCTTGAGCGAGATGAAGCCACCCAGCACCAGGCCGCCTCCGAGCAGCGTCAGACCACCGCCCGTGAGGTGCGGATAATCATCGGTCGCCGCCATCAGCATCCCGCCACTGCGGTTGTTATAGGTCTTGCCATCGGTCGCGGAAGTAACCTTGCCTTCCAGTTTCTCCACGCGCTTCTCGAGCTTCGCACGCTCACGCAACTTGGTGTTCTGCTCGTTGATGTAGATCTGATCGCCGATCAGATCGGACCAACCGTGGCTGTAGGTCCAACCGCCCGGGTTGACATGCTCCAGGCCTTTCATGTAGCGAGCGACGTGCTGCTCCCACATCCGGGCGAAGCGAATATCGACCGTGGTCGGGCCATTGCCCTTGGAGAAGAACAGCGAGAAGAACCCGCCAGGACTGTCTTCGACCGGCGCGGGCGGCGCAGGACGGTTGGTCTTCTGACCGACCAGCAACCCGTCGTCGTAGAGCTTCTGCACAACCTTGCGCGTCTCCTCGACCAGATCCGTGCCCTGCTTGATGCCGTTATCCATGAAGTCGAGATAGTTTCCGGCAAAGCGCGGCGAATGGCACATCGAGCAGGTCTCCTGCCAGGCGTCCTTGCGCTTCTCGAACCACGGATGGTCGAGGTTATCGGCAATATCCGGAGTCGGCAGGAAGCCCCAACGCACCTTGCGCGTCACGTTGTGCGTGAACTTGCCCTTGTACTCGAAGTGGCACAGCGCACAGGTCGGAGCGGTGTAATGACCCTTGTCCTGCGCATCCGCAAGACGGGCATTCCAGTTCCAGTCCTGGCCCTGAGTCTGGTACACGGTACCGTGCTTGGACAGCATGTACTGCTCGTACTCATTGTGGTCCACGCCATTGTGGCAGGTCGCACAGGCCTGCGGCTTGCGCGATTCGACCGTAGAGAACGTATGCCGTGTATGGCAGGTATCACACTTCGCCTGGTTGGTGTGGCACAGCGTGCAACTCGCCGCAGCTTCGCGATTGTCCAGTGCCGCCCAGGTGGCGAGATTGATGTTGGCCAGCCAATCCACCGAGTGTGAGGGATGACCCTGCGGCCACTGACCTTGCGGCCACTCCTGGGTGTCCTTTTCGGATTCGGCCTCAGCAAACTGGCGCACATGGCACTGACCGCAGGCAGCACGATCGGGCATGCGCAGATCCTTGCCGTGATTGCCCTCCATCTTGCCTACACCCATATGGCAATCGATGCAGGACACCTGCTTCAGCTTCTCGCCCTCATCGAGCAAACCTTGCGAGTGCAGGTTGTTTTCGATGCTCTTGATTATGTCCTTCTTGTAGGCGCGCACGTCAGTGCTCGGCAGATCGCGAATTTCGTCCAGATTGGCATGCACGCTCTGCTGCCAGGAGGTAACCCAGCCATGCGTCACGCCGGTGTGGCACTGAACGCACTGGCCGCGCTTCACCTCCATGTCGAGGTTCGGCGGCTTGTAGTACAGAAACGGCTGGAAGTACATGTCCATGGGAATAGGCTCCCAGTACTCCGCATACTTGCCTTCCGTGTAGTCCTCCTTGTAGCGCTTGGCCACCGCCTCGTAGAGTTCCGCAGGCGAGGCATCACGAGAAATCTTGAGATTCTCGAACGTGGCATCCGGGATCGTGTCCCATTTTTCGCCGGATGCTGCCGACGCAGGTACCTGCACCGCCAGCAGCATCAGCATCGATGCAATGAAGCCTATTAAACCCACACGCATAATTACCCCCTCCTTCAGATCGCGCGTACCGCACATTCACGCTTATTAGAAAGGTACGCACAAGAGCCACAATGAGAAAAACCGATAGAGCCAAGAATTCTTTTCTTATGGTGCCATACGCTCATGCGGCATCCGGCCGCACTTCGTGCGCCGAAGTCATACCTGGGCTGCAGACCGTTTCAGCCAGGCCGGATCCATGGTCTGCGCAAGCCGATTGATGCCCTCCGTGATTTCGTCCTCGTTCAATGCCGCGTAACCCAGCATGAGCGCACGCTGGTGCCGGGCGGCCGCGGTTTTTCCGATGGTCAGCGCATTGCCCGACTCCAGCCCGTAGATGCCGACACCGGCCTCACGGCAGCGTCTTTCGAGGTCGGCCGGCGGCGGGCATTCGCCTGGCAGATGCCACAGCACATGCATGCCGCTCTGGATGCCCCGCACGTCGACATCGCCGAAATGCTCCCTGAGGACTTCGAGAAGGCAGTTGCGCCGCGCGCAGTAGCTGGTGCGCACACGCCGCAGATGGTGCATGAAGGCACCCGACTCGATAAACTCCGCCAGCAGCGTCTGGACCAACCACGGCGAACAGTTGTTGAGCAGCGCCTTGACCGTGGCGACCGGCTCGATCAGGGGTTCCGGCACGATCATGTAGCCCGCACGCAGGCCGGCCGCCAGGCTCTTCGAGAACGTCCCCAGATAAATCACCTGCGACTGGGTATCGCCGCTCTGCAACGCCGGCAATGGCGGGCCGTCGTAATAGAAATCGGCATCGTAATCGTCCTCGACGATATACGCGCCGATTCGCTCGGCCCAGTCGAGCAGGTTTTCACGCCGGTCCGGCGACAGCGTGGCTCCGGTGGGATACTGGTGCGACGGAGTGATATAGATGAACGCGGCCTCCCGCGGCAACCGGGTCACGTCGGCACCGTCGTCGTCGACCGGCACCGGCATCAATTCCGCGCCATAGCTTTCGAACACGTTGGCGGCGCCGCGATAGCAGGGATCTTCGATCGCGACCTTGGTGCCACTGCGCACGAACAGGCGCGCCAGAATATTGAGCCCTTCCTGAATGCCGTTGATGATCAGCACCTGGTCGGCGGTCGCCTTGACTCCGCGTGCGAAGCCGACGTAGTCGGCCACCGCCTCGCGCAGCTGTCGCAAACCCGCCGGGTCCGAATAACCACTGATACCGCCACGCAGGTGATGCAGCTTGCGGTTGATGAGCTGTTGCCAGGCTTTGTAAGGGAGCAGCCGCGCGTCCGGTCGGCCAACCCAGAAATCGTAGGCGACCGGTTCCCGAAACGGCGACACCACGACGTGCGCATTGCCGCGAAACACGAGGCGCGCGCGCCGGCGCCGGGCCGCCACGCTCTCCTCCGCGACCGTGGATTCGGCCTGCAAGGGCCCTTCGTGAATGAGATTGCGCGCGACGAAAGTCCCCACCGGCTGGCGCATCTCCAGGTAGCCTTCGCTCACGAGTTGTTCGTAAACCAGGACGACCGTGTTGCGCGATACGCCCAGATCAGCTGCCAGGCTTCGGCTCGCGGGCATCCGCGCACCGGGTTTGAGGCAGCCCTCGACGATCAGGCACCGAATCTGCTCAAAGATTTGAACCTGCAGGCTTTCGCCCGTGTTTTCATCGATTTGAAGCGGCAGTTGCATAGCACCCCCCTCATCCCGTGATCTCGAACCCGTCCCTGTCCTCCGGGGAATCCTCCTCACGTCCGACGCCGCCCCGCACCCGGTGACGGCACCCTGCCAAGCCCAGGGACCCGCGCATCCCGACGATGCCACGGAGTACACTGGCAGAACAGCAAAAAGCCACCGCGTTTTTGTTATTATTGCGAAGCTTCCGCGTTGAGCCCGGTTACGAATCCGGCTCTTCGCCTGACGCTTGCACCGCTGTCGATCAGCAATCGTCAGAGCGTGTCATGCACTCGTTCGCACGTGCGGAGCGACCGGGAATGGTGCAATCTACGCCGCCGGGATCCCCCCAACGGGCGACGAGCACGGCGGCGATGCGCCCTCTCCGGTCACTTCTCTGCGCATTTCCGCCGAAAAGCCGCATCGGCATGTTGCTCGGCCTGCCGGATACGGCTTCTCGCTGGAAGCGCACGCGTGCTATTCAGGTACATAGCGCGCTCTTAAGTTTTTGTTAAGCCTTTATCATGCTGTTACAGCTTCTCTCGAAAAGCAACTGTCCATGACCGGCACGCATCACGGCGGTACTCGCATCGATCCGGCGTCCGCGTTACGGTGACACCGCGCCCTTACAACGGAGTCCTCCATGCCCATACCCGAAGTCGACATTCCCTACCGGAAATATGTCCTCGACAACGGCTTGACGCTGATCGTACATGAAGACCACAAGGCGCCGATCGTCGCCGTCGATATCTGGTACCACGTCGGCTCCAAGAACGAGCATCCCGGCAAGACCGGCTTCGCCCACCTGTTCGAACACCTCATGTTCAGCGGCTCCGCGCATTACGACGACGAGTACTTCCGGCCCTTCGAGGAGGCCGGCGCCACCGACATGAACGGCACCACCAGCGAAGACCGCACCAATTTCTTCCAGAACGTACCGACGCCGGCACTGGATATGGCCCTGTGGATGGAATCCGACCGCATGGGGCATCTGCTCGGCGCCATCAACCAGGGCAAGCTGGACGAGCAGCGCGGGGTGGTCAAAAACGAAAAGCGTCAGCGCGAGAACACGCCCTACGGCAAGGTATGGCAACTGTTGCCCGGCAACACGTATCCCCAGGGTCATCCCTACTCCTGGACCGTGATCGGCTCCATGGAGGATCTGGACGCCGCCTCTCTCGACGATGTGCATCAATGGTTTCGCGAGTACTACGGCGCCGCCAACGCGGTGCTGGTGGTGGCCGGGGATGTGGAGCCGGAGGCGGTCAGGAGCCGGGTCGAGCACTATTTCGGCAGCATTCCGCCCGGCCCCCCGGTGGTGCGACAGAAGCAATGGATTGCCCGACGGACGGGTGAACATCGACAGTCGATGCACGATCAGGTGCCCCAGGCGCGTGTTTACAAGGTGTGGAATGTACCGCCGAAACTGACCGACGCCCTCACCGACCTGGAGATCGCCGCCAGTCTGCTGGCGGGCAGCAAGAACAGCCGCCTCTACCAGCGCCTGGTCTATCGCGAGCAACTGGCAACGGACGTGGTCGCCGGCGTGAACGATCGCGAGATCGGTTCGCAGTTCATGGTCTGGGCGACCGCCCGGCCCGACATCGAGCTCGCACGGGTGGAAGCGGCGCTGGACGAGGAGATGGCGCTTTTTCTGCGCGACGGACCCGGACCCGACGAGCTGGAACGGGTGCGCACGCGCCTCGCCGCCGATTTCATTCGCGGCACCGAGCACATTGGAGGGTTCGGCGGCAAAGCCGACATTCTCGCCCACGGCGAGATTTATGCGGGCGCTCCCGACGCCTACAAGCGTGAGCTGGAGCGCCTGCGCCAGGCCAGTGGCGAGGAAGTCCGTGCCCGCGCGCACGAATGGCTCAGCGATGGAGCCTATGTTCTGGAAGTCCACCCCTTGCCGGAGCGGACGGCGCAACCGGACACGGTGGATCGCACGCAACTGCCACACATCGGGCGCTTTCCGGATCTGCAACTGCCGGCGGTGGAGCGTGCCACCCTGGCCAACGGACTGAACGTCATGTTCGCCCGCCGGGACACGGTGCCGGTGGTGGAGTTTCGGCTGATCGTCGATGCAGGGTACGCCGCCGACGCCGGCGCCACGCCCGGGACCGCCGGCATGGCACTGGCCATGCTGGACGAAGGCACGGGCGAGCGCTCGTCGCTGCAACTGGATCGCGAACTGGAGCGCATTGGCGCGCACTTTTCCGCGGGTTCGACCCTGGATTCCTCCAGCATCAACCTGTCCGCGCTCACGCCGGAACTGGATACCGCACTCGAGCTTTATGCCGATATCGTCCGCAATCCGGCATTTCCGGCACACGAACTGGAACGGCTCCGGCACAACGCCCTGGCGCGCATCCAGCAGGAAAAATCACGGCCAACGGGCCTCGCACTGCGCGTATTACCCCCGCTGTTGTACGGAGACGGGCACGCCTACGCCCTGCCGTTGACCGGCTCCGGCACGGAGGCCTCGGTGTCGGCGCTTGACGTCGACACCCTGAAAGCCTTCCATCAGCGCTGGATCCGCCCGGACAACGCCACCCTGATCGTGGTCGGCGACACGCGGATCGAACAGCTTCTGCCGCTGCTGGAAAAGCATCTGGGCGACTGGCGCGCGACGGCGCAGGCGCGACCGGAGAAAAATCTCGTCGCCACGGACAATCCGGCCACCACGCGCGTCTTCCTGATGGACCGCCCGGGCGCGGAGCAGTCGGTCATCGTCGCCGGGCGTGTCGCACCACCGCGCAATGATCCGGACCATATCCCCATGACGACGCTGAACGCGATCCTGGGCGGCATGTTCACCTCACGGCTGAACATGAACCTGCGCGAGGACAAACACTGGTCGTACGGCGCCCGCAGCATGCTCATGGACGCCCGCGGGCAGCAGCCGTTTCTGGTTTTCGCACCGATCGAACTCGAACACACCGCGGCAGCCATGCTGGAGATACGCAACGACATCGACGCCATCCGCCGCGAGCGCCCGCCGAGCGAAGCCGAACTGGCCGCGGCGCAGAAGAACCTGACACTGAAGCTGCCAGGCGAGCACGAAACCGCTGGCGAGGTGGCGGGTACGCTGGCCGAGTCGGTCGTGTTCGGCCTGCCGGACGATTACTACAACAGCTTCGTCACCCGGGTGCGCGCCCTGACTCACGCCGACCTGGGGCGGGCTGGCGAACGCCTGTTCGAGCCCGGCGCACTCACCTGGGTGGTCGTCGGCGATCTGGCGAAGATCGAGCAATCCGTGCGCGCGCTGGAACTGGGCGAAACGCGGGTACTGGACGCCGACGGGCGGGTATTGCGATAAGACTCGCCACTCGCGCGCCGGAGTGCGAACCCACCCGGGATCAGTGGTGGAATTGCCCCAGCGGCCGTGCGAAGGTCATTTTGGCCGGTGCCACCACCAGCGCCTCGGCGGCCTGACCGACGTTGCCGCCAATGGCGCTGAACGGCAGCGAGATGACGAACAGGCCGGCACCCGCAACGGTGGCGACTATTCCCAGCGGCCGTACCAGCAGCGCGTCCGCGGTCATCACCTCGGCCGATGGCGGGGTCATGGTCGACGCGCCCCTGTCGCTGACCACGACCGAGGGCTGTGCGCCATCGGCCGCGTAGGCTGGCATCATCCCGACGGGTACGGCCATCAAAAGAGCCACCGTCAACACGATCATGCGCTTCACGTTCATCATCTTGCTCCCTTTACCGGCTGCCATGCCGCTATTCCACAGCCTAAACTAGTGAGCAGTCAGGGGCTTGTCAATGCATGCCGGACCGGCGCCCGCAGCCGGCCGTCGAACGGCACCGCGAGGTGTATCATAATCTGGCGATGAAGCAAGTCTATCTGGCGCCGGACCCGATCAACGCGCAACTGGTCAAGGACTATCTCGCGAGCTTTGGCATCGAAGCCATCATCCAGGGCTCGCTGCTGTGGGGTGGCCAGGGCGATCTGCCCGTGAACGCATATCCCACCGTCTGGGTGGTAAACGACGCCGATTTCGAACGGGCCCGCCAGCTTGCCCTGGAGTGGGAACGGCCGCGCGCCAACGCACCGGGGTGGGATTGCCCCGCCTGCGGCGAGCGCCTGCCCGGCCAGTTCACCGAGTGCTGGAATTGCGGTTATTTGAAGGATTAGACCGCACATGCTCGACATCGCCCTTTATCAGCCGGAAATCCCGCCCAATACCGGCAACGTCATCCGCCTGTGCGCCAACGCCGGCGCACGCCTGCATTTGATCCATCCGCTCGGCTTCGCTCTCGACGACCGGCGTCTGCGTCGCGCCGGCCTCGATTATCACGAGTACGCGAACGTGCGTGAACACGAAGACGGCGATGCATTTCTGGCCGCTTTCTCCGAGGCGCGCATCCTGGCATGCTCGACGCGCGGGGACCAGCCATATCACGAGGTACGCTATCGCAGCGGTGACGTGCTGCTGTTCGGCCCCGAAACGCGCGGCTTGCCGCAGCCACTGCTCGAACGGCTGCCGCCAGCGCAGCGCCTGCGCATCCCCATGCGCCCGCACAGCCGTTGCCTCAATCTGTCCAACGCCGTGGCCGTGGTCGTGTTCGAAGCCTGGCGCCAGCTTGGCTTCATCGGCGGGCGCTGATCACGCTACGGTATCCACCCGCGTGTACTCGTCCAGCACCTCCCAGCCTTCGGCCTCGGCTACCTCGCGCAAGCGGGCATCCGGGAGTACCGCGACTGCCGTACCCGCCGCATGCATCAGCGGCAGATCATCGGCGGAGTCCGCGTAAACCAGCATGTCGGCCAGATCGACGCCGGACTGCGACGCCACTGCCAGTGCAATATCGAGCTTTTCGCTGCCAAAGGGATGAACCAGGGGCGGCCGGCTGCGAAAGCGACCGCTGCGCGTGGCGCAACGCGTGGCGAAATACTCCGCGATTCCCAGATGTGCGGCCAGTGGCGCCGCCAGAAAGTCGGGCGTCCCGGTGAGCAGCGCCACCCGGTCACCCGCAGCCTGATGCGCCAGCAGGCGTGCGCGGCAGGGTGCAAACAGCCGCGTCAGCAGGCGCGTGCGTACAAATTCTTCGGCATAGCCATCCACGTCCGATTCGAGAATACCGGTCAGGTACGCCTTGTTCTTCTTCAGCACGTCGGCACCGAACACCGGCGCGTAACGCAGGATGAACCAGAGCTGCGCAAGAACCTGGCGCGGGCCGAGCCTCCCGCGCCGGATCAGGTAGCGGATGAACTGCCGCTCACCGCTTTCGCCGGCAATCAGCGTACCGTCGACATCGAACAGCGCCAGGCGCACAGTCGCCACCTCCCGGAGCGTGTCGTGCGTTCATTCGCGCGCGGAACCGCGAACTTTTCTGCTCTCCCGCAGCGCAAACTCGAATACCACCGGCAGACCGCGGGCCAGGCACAACGCAACCGAGGCGTAGACCAGCACACTGGTGATGCCGCTCAGGAATCCGCCCCAGTATGACCACAGATTCGTGAACTGGGTTGCAAGTGGCTGCATCAGCACGATCCATCCGAACGCAACCCCCTTGACCACGGCATAGCCGATACGCATGAAACGCCCGGCCACCAGAAAGCGGCCCAGCGCCGAGCGCATCATGCCGAAGGGTGTCTGTCCCCGGGAAGCCGCGCCAGCGCGTATCGCATCGACGATGGAGCCGCGCACGATGAACACGATCGGCACCCAGATCGGCACCAGGCCCAGGTCCGCCAGCACCACCCACAGCACGTTCTCCACAATGCGGTCGACCGCAATGTCGAACAGGGCACCGAACAGGGAGGTTTCGCCACGTTTGCGGGCGACGTAGCCGTCGAGACCATCGGTGACGAAAATCGCAATGATCAGTGGCACATTGAGAAACTGCCAGGGCGAGCCACGCTGATACGCGATACCGACGAGCACAAACAACAGCAGAATCCGGCTCAGGGTAATCAGGTTCGCCATTGGCGCCTCGCTACGGCAGAAGCCCTTCAGAACGGCAGGAACAGTGCGGAAGCCACTCTGTTCAGCGGGAGTGGCAGCAGTGATCCAGCCCGCAAAAGGTATGACATTGTTGATCAGATGTATTGATCGGAGAACTTTCGGTTTGTTCGTTATCCTGCTTCTGGCCTGGGCGGACGGCCGCTCAGGGCGCGCGCCGCCTGCAACGGCGAACTGCCCGCGTACAGCAGACGGTACACCTGCTCGGTAATCGGCATCTCGACCTGCTCGCGTCCCGCCAGGCGCCATACCTCGCGCGCCGCGGACACCCCTTCGACAGCCTGCCCGATCGACGCCTGCGCTTCGACGGCGCTCTTTCCCGAGGCCAGCGCCAGCCCCATGCGCCGGTTGCGCGACTGGTCGTCGGTACACGTCAGCACCAGGTCGCCCAGGCCGGCGAGGCCGGTGAGGGTATCCCGCTGCCCGCCCAGCGCTTCGCCCAGGCGTGTCATTTCGCTGAGACCACGGGTGATGAGCGCGGCACGGGTGTTGGCCCCGAAGCCGAGACCGTCGGACACGCCCACGCCGATCGCCAGCACGTTCTTGACCGCACCGCCGATGGCAACGCCGACCATGTCGGTGGTGGCGTAGGCGCGCATCGAGTCGCTATGCAGCAACAGGGACAGATCGGTGGCGTAGTCCGGCATGGCGGACGCCACTGTCGTCGCGGTCGGCAAACCGCGGCCGACCTCCACCGCGAATGTCGGGCCGGAAATCACGGCCAGTGGACGCGATTGGCCAAGCTCCTCTCGTGCCACTTCGTGGGGCAGTTTCGCACTGCCGGCCTCCAGCCCCTTGGTGGCCCAGGCCACGCGCTGCGCCGGCGCAAGCCACGGCGCGATCAACCGGAACGTAGCCCGCAATCCGGAACTCGGCACGACCACCAGAACGACATCGACACCGGCGACGGCCGCCGCCGGATCGGCAACCAGCACAAGGCCTTCGGGCAGGTGGCAGCCGGGCAGATAGCGCTGATTCTCGCGGGTTGCCTCGATCTCGCGAAGCGCATCGGAATCGCGCCCCCACAAACGCGTCGTCACGCCGGCACGGGCCAGGTGGACCGCCAGCGCGGTGCCCCAGGAGCCGGCTCCGAGTACGGCGACGGAGTGGAGCCGGCGGCCTTGCGGGTCGGCGCGTTCCTCCATCGTCAGTGGCTTGCGGAATCCTGCCGCGGTTCCTGCTCGGCCCCGGCCTGGGCCTGATGCTGCTGATACAGAGCGTCGAAATTCACCGGTTGCAACAAAAACTGCGGAAACCCGCCGCGCTGAATGAGATCGGCCACCGATTCGCGTGCAAACGGAAACAGCAGGTTCGGACAATACACCGCCAGCACCGCCTGTCGTTCTGCGTCCGCGAAACCGGATACGGTAAAGATCCCGCTCTGATGCACCTCGGCCAGATAGGCGGTCTTGTCGGCGAGCGTGGCGGTGACGGTGAGGGCGAGCAACACCCGGTATACATCCTCGGAAACCTGGTCCACCGAACTGTTCAGCTGGACGTCGATTTTCGGCTCCCATTTGAGGGTGAACACTTCCGGCGCACCCGGCACCTCCAGGGATGCGTCCTGCACATAGATCTTGCGCACCACCACTTCTTTTTGCGTCTGCCCCGAATTTCCGTCGGCCATCGACTGGTTCACTCCCCGGTCGTCGTTGCGGCTGCCAGCAGCGGATCCAGGCGTCCCGTCCGCTCCAGCAGCGCCAGTTCATCAAAACCGCCCACATGATGGGGCCCGATAAAGATCTGCGGCACCGTGCGGCGGCCGCTCAGCGATTCCATCTCCCGGCGGCGCTCCGGTGCCCCGTCGACGCGGACAAGCTCGTATTCGACGCCCTTGTAGTCCAGCAGACGCCTCGCCATCATGCAGTAGGGACAGCTGCCCGTCGCGTACATCCTGATTCGCATCGGTTCCTGTTCGTTCGTCATTTGCTGCTCACCGGCAGGCTCGCATCCTGCCATGCGCCGAGCCCCCCCTTGAGCGTGAATACCGTGGCGAATCCCTGAGCCCGCAGCTTGTCGCGCACCGGTGTGGAGGCGGTACCGTTGGCGCAGTAGAGGATCAGCGGCTTGTCCTTGTGCGCAGCCAGATCGCGCAACCGCTCCTCGATTTGTGCACCGGGGATGTTTCTTGCGTTTAGAATATGCGCCTTGCGATAGTCTGCCTTGGAGCGCACATCGATCACCAGCGCGTCCTCGCGGTTGATCAGGCGTACCGCCTCGCCCGGTGCCACGGCGCCGGTACCCTTGATGAAGTGTATGACTTCATTGACGATCAAGGCGATGAGAACGATCACAAAAGCGACGAACAGCAGCCAGTGATGCGTCGTGAACTCAATGAATCGCTGCATTTATTTCCAACTGTCAGGATTGGGTGCCGAACGAGGGCAGACGGCACATTATCCCACTGTGGCGGACGCAAAACAAAATCGCCGCGTCCTCGTAACAACAGAGAAATGTCACTGAAACGCCTATTGCGCCGATCCGGGATCATACTGTTGCTGTGGCTCGTCACGTGTGTCTGGCTGTGGCCGGGAACCGCGGGCGCCGAAGCGGACACTGCGGCGAAACTGCGCGAGCAGAAGGCGCAACTGTCGCGCCTGCGCAAGGAAATCCAGGCGCTCGGCAAAAACCTGGAAAACCGCCGTGCACGCAAATCGGGCCTCGAACGGGATTTGCACGAGGCCGAACAACGCATCAGCGCGATCGCCGGCGATCTGCACAAACTGGACGCGCGTATCGAACAACAGAACAAACGGCTGGCGGATACGCGCCGTTCCATCAGCGAAACCCGGGACAGCCTCGCGGGCCAGCGCGAGGCACTGGCAGCCCAGCTGCGCGCGGCGTACCGCATGGGCCGGCAACAGCGCATCAAGCTGTTGCTGAGCCAGCAGAATCCCGCCGAGATAGGGCGCATGCTGACCTACTACGAGTACTACAATCGCGCCCGCACCCGGATCATCCAGGAGATGCACGGCCACCTGCAAAAACTGGCCACGTTGCGCGACTCGCAACAGCAGCAAAGCGAGAAGCTGAACACCCTCAAGGCGGAACACCAGCAGACACTGGCAAAGCTCGAAAGTGCGCAGGCCGCGCGCAGCCGCGCCATCGCCGAACTCGAAGGCAAAATCAGCAGTGGGTCCGATCGCCTGGCCAGCCTCCGTGCCGACGAGAAGGAACTCGAAACGCTGCTCCAGCGTTTGCAGAAGGCGCTGGAACAGGCACCCGCGGCAGGCACCGGCGGACCATTCGCCACGCTCAAGGGCGAGTTGCCCTGGCCCTTGCAGGGGCCATTGCTGGCCCGTTTCGGTGCCAGCAAATCCGGTACGCACCTGCGCTGGGAAGGGGTCTGGATCGGCGCCGATACCGGTAGCGACGTTCGTGCCGTAGCCGCCGGCCGGGTGGTGTACGTTGGCTGGATGCACCGCTACGGGCTGATGGTGATCATTGCCCACCAGGGCGGCTATTACAGCTTGTACGCCCACGATCAGGCAGCCTATGTGAGCGTGGGCGACGCGGTGAGCGCCGGCCAGCGTATTGCGACCGCCGGCGACACGGGCGGCCACAGCGACAGCGGCGTCTACTTTGAAATCCGCAAGGGCAAGACACCGCTCGATCCGCTGTCGTGGCTCGTGTCCGCATCCGGGTGACGCGCGACCGGAGGTGGTGCCCGTGGGCGACCCGGGCGGCGGGGAGACCATTGCATACTATGATAAAGTGCGCTGATTCTGTCGCCGCGGCCGCGATCCGAATCCCGCCATCGACAGCGCCCTACGGGAGAATAAACCAGATGCTCGCAAAGGCACGCATAACCTTTTTTGTCGCTTTCGCCTTCACGTTCGGCGCAAGCTTTCTCATGAGCCCGGGCGCGGCGGCCAAAACCGCCGAGAAGGCCGAAACGCCACCGCAAACCCTGCCGCTGGAGCAACTGCGCACATTCGTCGAAATCCTCGACCGGGTGGAAAAGGACTACGTCGAACCGGTCAGCGACAAGGAGATGATCGAGAATGCCATCCGCGGCATGATCAACAGCCTGGACCCGCATTCGGCCTACCTCGATCCCAAAGAGTTCAAGGAGATGTCGATCACCACCAGCGGCAAGTTCGGCGGGCTGGGAATCGAGGTGCAGATGCAGGATGGGTTCGTGCGCGTGATCTCGCCGATCGACGATACGCCGGCCCAGCGCGCCGGCATCAAGGCCGGCGATCTGATCGTGCGCATCAATGACAAGCCGGTCAAGGGCATGAGCCTGAACGACGCCGTCAATGTGATGCGCGGCGATCCCGGCAGCAAGATCAGCCTCACCATCCTGCGCCAGGGCCGCACCAAGCCGCTGACGGTCCAGCTCACGCGGGCCGTGATCCGGGTCAAGAGCGTGAAAAGCCGCCTGCTGGAACCCGGCTACGGATACCTTCGCATCACCCAGTTTTCCAGCGATACGGCGGACAACCTGACCGACGCGCTGAAACAGATCCAAAGCAAAAACGGCGGCCCGCTGAAAGGCCTGGTGCTGGATTTGCGCAACAACCCGGGCGGCCTGCTCAACGCTGCAGTCAAGGTTTCCGATGCTTTTCTGAGCAGTGGCGTCGTGGTCTCCATCAAGGGCCGCACCGAGCAATCCAACCAGATCTTCTCCGCCACGCCCGGTGACAGCCTGCACGGCGTGCCGATCGTCACCCTGATCAATGGCGGCACCGCATCAGCCGCTGAAATCGTCGCCGGCGCGCTCAAGGACCACAAGCGGGCGCTGATCGTCGGCACGCGCTCGTTCGGCAAGGGTTCGGTACAGACGGTCATGCCGCTGCAGGACGGTGGCGCCATCAAGCTCACCACCGCGCGCTACTACACGCCGAGCGGGCTGTCGATACAGGCGGAGGGTATCGAACCGGACATCACCATCATACCGCTCAAGGTGACCGAGGCAGAGGGCGAAAGCAGCGACCACATCAAGGAAGCCGACCTGCTCGGCAGGCTCGACAACGACACCACCAGCCCGGCGGAAGCCCATGCCGCGGCCCAGGAGGACCAGAAAATCGTACACAAGGAAAGCGAGCTGGCCCGCACCGATTACCAGCTCTACCAGAGCCTGAACCTGCTCAAGAGCATGTCGTTCCTGCAATCGCGGAATCCGTGAAGCGTCACGGATTCCGCAGGGTAGGCCCCGGGGCCATTACCCTGAATCGCGGCTGAAGCCCGCTCCCACAATTCCGGCAGCAACAGGCATTGCGGGAGCGGCGCCCCTCTGTCCCGGTCTGCTCCGGATCAACGCCGTAGCGCACCCAGCCAGAAGCCGGCGCCGATGAGGCCCAGCAGCCACGCCAGCAAGGGGATGCCGGCCACATCCAGCCCGGTATAGCCCAGCGCCGTGAGGACAGTCGCTCCCACGATCAGACTGCCGCCGATCAGCGCCAGGCGGCTGCGCCGGCTCTCGCGGCGGTACTCCATGCGCAACTCCCGCACCATGTCCTCGCGCGACGGAGCCGCCGCATTCGATGCCTGTTGCAGACGGCGCACCGTGAGGTGCACCAGTTCGGGCATGGTCTCGGCAAGCTCCGGGAAATTGGCGCGAACCCGGTCGATGGTCGCGCGCGGGCCGATGCGATTGCGCATCCATTCCTCCAGTATCGGCTTCGCAGTCGCCCACAAATCCAGCTCGGGATAAAGCTGCCGGCCCAGCCCCTCGATATTCAGCACCGTCTTCTGCAGCAACACCAGTTGCGGCTGCACTTCCATTTCGAAGCGCCGCGCTACCTGAAACAGACGCACCAGAAACATGCCGAAGGAGATGTCGCGCAGCGGACGGTTGAAAATCGGCTCGCATACGCTGCGAATGGCGGATTCGAACTGGTCCACGCGCACGTGCGCCGGTATCCAGCGCGACTCGATGTGCAGCTCCGCCACGCGCCGGTAATTGCGATTGAAAAAGGCCAGGAAGTTTTCCGCCAGGTAGCGCTGGTCGGACGGACTCAGGGTGCCGACGATGCCGAAGTCGACCGCGATGTAACGGGGCGATGCGGGGTTTTCCACATCCACGAACACGTTGCCGGCATGCATGTCGGCGTGAAAAAAGTTGTCGCGGAACACCTGCTTGAAGAATATCTCCACGCCGCGCTCGGCCAGCAGCTTGAAGTCCACCTCGCGGGCGCGCAGTTCGTCCATGCGGTCAATGGGCACGCCATGAATACGCTCCATGACCATGACATTGGGGCGGGTATAGTCGAAGATCACCAGCGGATGGTAAATCAGCTCGGAGCCCAGCCAGTTGCGCCGCAGCTGACTGGCGTTGGCAGCCTCGCGCATGAGGTCGAGTTCGTCGAAGATGATCTGTTCGTACTCGGCCACCACCTCCGTCGGGTGAAACCGGCGGCTGTCGCGCCATGCCCACTCCACCAGACGGGCGAGCATGTGCAACAGATCGACGTCACGACGGATTTGCGCGTGTACACCCGGACGCAGCACCTTGACGACAACGTCGAGTCCTTCGTCTTCGTCGCCGTTGCGCAAGCGTGCCGCATGCACCTGCGCGATGGACGCCGAAGCCAGCGGCTCGATGGAGAACCACTCGAAGATGCGGTCCAGCGATCCGCCCAGCGCCTCCTCCACCATGTCCCGCGCCTGCACGCCGGGGAACGGCGTTACCCGATCCTGCAGCAGCACCAGCTGCTCGGCCACGTCCAGCGGCAGGATGTCGCGGCGGGTGGACAGCATCTGGCCAAACTTGACGAAAATCGGGCCCAGCTCTTCCAGTGCCAGGCGCAGGCGTTCGCCGCGCGGACGCTCCGCCATGCGCGGGCGGCCCAGCCAGCGCCCGCGGCGACCGAGAAACTCGTGCAAACCGTACTTCCGGGCGACCTGCTGGATCTGCCACAAGCGCACCCATCGCGAGATTCCGCGCATTACCGCTCCAGACGCGCCGCCAGACGATCCACATCGGCGCTCAGCCGATCTACCTCCCGCACCCACTCACCGATGTCTTCCCGGCAAACCAGGTCCCGCGTTTCCTCACGCATATACTCCACCACATCGGCACCGAGGGTATCGGCCGCATGACGTCCCCAATCCAGCGCGCCGCGCAGCCACATCCCCAGGCGGTGCGCCGCCCCGTCGCCGACCAGGCGGGACAGCGGCTCCTCGGGATCGAAGGGCACCCGCCGCAGACAATCCAGAAAACGCTGTGCGAACCGGGCATCGCCGCTGACTTCGATGCGCCCGTCGGCAAGCACGGCGAGGCGCTGCGCGTCATCCCCGCTCAACAGTTGCGCGAACGCGACCGGCGTCCCGGAGACAACTGCGTCCGCATCCTGCTCCAGGCTGCCCAGCACCTGCACCGCGGCGCCGATCGGAGCAAGATACAAGCACAGGCCCAACTCGCGCGACCGTACGCCGAGCACGCGCCCGGACAACCGCTCGAGTTCGGCCGCGACCGATGGCTCCAGCGCCAGATATCGATTGAGGCTCACCTCGATGGCAGCCAGCAACGCGTTGGTGCGCATTCCCCACCATACGATCAATTGAGTTGACGCCGGCCATGATACCCGTGCCGGCAGCCCGATGCCCTACCGACCGAACCGCGGCAGTATTTGTCTAG
>CAZYIP010000025.1:0-3494 GCA_964646895.1 uncultured Salinisphaerales bacterium
CGCCTTCCGCCTCAAGCCAGTGTAGTTGCCATTTGGCCATTCGCTGCCGCTCTCCCGCTCCCTCGTGATCCCGCGCCGCACTTGATCCAGGTCAGCTCGTCGCCGGCATGAGCGCCTACCATATCTCCAGGGATCACGGGGCTCCACCAAACATGCGCCCGCCAACTTCAACCGGCAGACATCACCATGCACCTGTTTCGATCGACGTGGGTCAGGCAACATATCGGCAGGTCAGCCACCGGTGCCATTCTCGGGCACACCGCCAGCGAACGGAGCGACTCTCCGCCCCGGAACCGGCCCATCCGTGCACCGGAGCCGATACTGCTGGCTTTTGCCACCCAAACCGGCGCCGCCGAAATGCTTGCCAATGACACCCGCAAGCGTCTGCAGCGCGCAGGCCGGCCCGTGCGCATGATCGAATTTTACGATCTGGGACTGCCACTGTTGCAGGCGTCATCACAGGCATTGTTTATCGTAAGTACGACCTGTGATGGCGATGCTCCGGATATGGCCGAGGAGTTCAGCGAAAATGCGATGGCACAGCCCGCGAGGCTTGGCCACCTTCACTATGGACTGCTTGCGTTGGGAGACAGCGTCTATGATGACTTCTGCGGCTTCGGAATCCGGCTCGATGCCTGGCTGCGTCGCAGCGGAGCCCAGCCTTGGTTCCGGCGGATCGACGTCGACGATGAAGATGAGCGAGCGTTGGCGCAATGGCATGCCGCTGTTGCAAATTTACCCGAAATCGCCGCCCCGCAAAGGGTCGGAGATCCAGCGTAATGACTCCCGCCCGTGACTGACAATGACAGCCTACGCCATCTGAAAAAACAGGGGCCAGCCAAACCAAAGCAACGCGCCGCCAAAAAGGATTGCAAGCCAGGTCACCAGAGTGTCGGAAAAACGATCCAAAAGGTAAAAGTAAATCGAACAGAAGATTACGGTTATCCCAAACAGCACCGATGCCGCCATAACGCCAGCACCAGTGACCAGAGCAAAAACAGCAGACAAGCCACTATAAACAAGCGCGAACAGAAACGGGCGCTCGAAAGCGTGGACAAGCCATGCGAACCCCATAAGCAAGAGAATGCTCACTTCACCTCCATGTCATTCACTACAGGGGCATATCCGGAAGCCGGTCCTGCGGGGCGGTATTTCAGGCGTGCATCATGCTTGAAGTCGGCCACTGCGGTAAGCCGGCTGCTGCGGTGCATCGCCGGCGTTGCGATCCGAGCTCCTGAGATACAAAGCGATAGCCTCGTCCGGATTCCTCGCATCGACCGTACCGACCTCCTTGTAACCGCGTGAAGCCAGGTTTTTTGCGCGCCACGCGTTGCCCTGGTAACCGAAGACGATGCTGACAATCACCCCAATGATATGCGACACCACCTGCGTATCAGAGTCTGCGTTCAGCGCTGTATCCACAACCCCCCATATAACGCAGCCCACCAGCAGGCCGATTCCAATGCCCCATAGTTTCTTTACAAATGCCCAAATGCAGGTAAAGAAAAACCCGGGCCAGGACCAGCCCAGCTTTACCGCCTCGTGATTGCCCGTCGGATGCTCGAAGACTTTATATGCTTTCATGGTGCTCCCTTCCCCTTCCGGTTGCTGACATGCCCTTGGCGTCGTAGCGGAGCCAGTCCCGTGGAAATCGAGCGAAGATCGCCCGCCGTTGCCCCCGTGCACAACCGCACAGTACCTTCGACTCAACGCCGGAGTCTGGACGCTGGCTGGCCGACGAATCGAAATCCGACGGGAGATGTGCGGCAAAGACGCGGTTGAGATGGCGACCCGCGTTCCGGATGCGCTGCTCGAACTCCGTTTTCGCCATGCAACGACTGTCGGACCAGGATGTGCCGAAAGGCGCCGTATCCGCAATACGTGAACGTGCCGGATATGGCGAAACTCGAGTACGGTGGGTAGAGAATGCGGCCACTGCTATCCTGCTTTGAGCCTGTAAAGTATCCTTACGCCGCCGCTTTTTAACTGCTTGCCTTATCGATTGTCAAGTTCGAGTTCGGGCAGACATCCAGGGATGTCTGCGTCATGGAAACGAAACGGCCTTTTCCATTCCATCGGCGAGATCTCCGGTCTGATCTTGTATATTGACCGGTGCACCTGACGTCGCCGGGATGAACTTGGCGGGCAAGCGGCTTTCGAAGGCAGAGTACCACCACCTGATCAGTCATGGAGGGACGCATGTGACTACGGCTCGCAAGCCTCTCGTTTCCGCACTGCTGGTCCGCCACGGCCGGACTTTTGCGTCGGAGCTTCAGGTCGACATCGGCAGGAATACGCCGTCGCCGCTATTTCGTCTGCTGTGCTTCGCCCTGCTGGCGAGCACCCGCATCAGCGCTGATATTGCGATGAAAGCGGCCCGGGCGCTCGCCGACCAGGGCTGGACGACGGCGCAGAAAATGGCGGCGGCGACCTGGCGCGAGCGTACCGACATACTCAACCGTGCCGGTTATGCCCGCTACGACGAAAGCACCTCGCGCATGCTCGGGGACACGGCGGAGCTGGTGCTCGACCGGTACAAGGGCGATCTGCGCAAGCTACGCGAGCACGCCGGATGCGAGCCGCGGGCGGAGCGTCGGCTGCTCAAGGAGTGCAAGGGCATCGGCGACGTCGGCGCCGATATCTTCATGCGCGAGGCGCAGGCGGCATGGGACGAGATCTACCCTTTCGCCGACAGACTGGCCCTCAAGGCGAGCCGGCGGCTGGAGCTGGGCGACGATGCGGAAACACTCGCCCGACAGGTCGAAAGGGCCGATTACCCACGTCTGGTCGCCGCGCTGGTACGAACACAGCTCACGCACGACTACCGGGGCGTGCTGGCGACGGTATCGTGATACGCTATGAAATCGTCGCAGCAATCTTCGAGACACTGTCGGAACGCCTCGCCGGCCCCGACGGCTGAATGCCGACCGACCGACTTCTTCCATATGGCCAGCTTATGACTACACGCTCCCTTCTCGCCGCATCGATTATCGCTCTTCTGAGCCTTGGCAGCAGCGCTGCCTGGGCGCAAGAAGAGTCAACACCCGCACCACCGCAAACCCAGGTCGAACACTTCCAGGATTGGGAGGTACACTGCGGCGCTGAGGCCGCAGGCTCGGAAACGCACTGCGAAATGCTGCAAACCGTGAACCGGAAGGGAAGCGACCAGCCGATCATGCGCATCGCTATCGGTTACCCGCCGCAGACCAGCGGCCCGGTCGCCATTTTCGTGCTGCCACTGGGCATGCGCCTGCCGCCGGGCGTGCAGTTCAAGGTCGATAGCGGCAACGCCGTCAGGTTTCCGGTGCAACTGTGCGTCACCCAGGGCTGCCGTGCGGATCTGCCGCTCAAGGACGACATGGTGCGCCAGCTTCGCGCCGGGCACCAGGCGACGGTCACTATCCACGAGCCGCGCGGAGAACCGCTCGACCTGCCCATTTCGCTCATGGGCTTTACCGCGGCGCTCAACCGGATCTCGCCCTGACGGAGACCCC
>CAZYIP010000025.1:3594-27699 GCA_964646895.1 uncultured Salinisphaerales bacterium
TCGCTCATGGGCTTTACCGCGGCGCTCAACCGGATCTCGCCCTGACGGAGACCCCCACCGTGTTTGCGGGAGCGGCACCTGTGGGAGATTCTGCGTATTCAGCCAGACGGTTCGGCGGCTATCCGCTTAATCGCGGCTTGCGCCGCTCCCACGAAAGCTGTGATGTCGAAATTTTTGTGGGAGCGGCTTTAGCCGCGATTGGTTGGCGTACTACCTACCGCTAATCGCGGCTAAAGCCGCTCCCACAAGGGTGCCCCCTCCCCCCCAATTTACGCACGGCTGCGTCGGTCCAGGAATTCGGCCAGGATTCGGGCTGTATGGGAGCGCTTTTTCCTGCGGCTTACCTGCCTGAGCGTGCCCTCGGCCATGATGCGACCACCGCCCTCGCCCCCTTCCGGGCCCAGGTCGACCAGCCAGTCGGCCTCGCTGATGATGTCCAGGTTGTGCTCGATGAGAACCACGCTGTTGCCCGAAGCCACCAGACGGTGAAGGACGCGGACGAGCTTGTCCACGTCGGCCATATGCAAACCGACAGTGGGCTCGTCCAGCACGTACAGCGTATGGGGCTGACGGCGGGTGTCGTCCGGGCGCGCCTTGGCGAGCTCGGTCACGAGCTTGATGCGCTGGGCCTCGCCGCCCGACAGCGTGGGGCTCGGCTGGCCCAGGGTGAGATAGCCGAGACCGGTATCCTGCAGCAACTGCAGGGCGTGATGAATCTTCGAATGCGTGCTGAAGAATTCGACGGCTTCATCCACGCTCATGCCGAGCACGTCGCCGATCGAGCGGCCGCGCCAGCGCACGGCGAGCGTCTCCGGCGTGAAGCGCTGGCCGCGGCACGCTTCGCAGTGCACGCTCACGTCCGGCAGGAAGTTCATCTCGATACGCTTGTAGCCCTGGCCCGCGCACTCCGGACAGCGGCCCTCGCCCGTGTTGAACGAGAACCGTCCCGGCCCGAAGCCGCGGATGCGCGCCTCGTCAGTGCGTGAGAACAGGCGGCGAATATCGTCCCAGAAGCCGACATAAGTAGCGGGACAGGAGCGGGGTGTCTTGCCGATCGGCGTCTGATCCACCTCCAGAACGCGATCCACGCATTCCCAGCCTTCGATTGATGCGCAGCCGTGCAGTGTCGGTGGCGTCTTGCGCCGTCGCGCGCCGATCAGGCGCCGCAGGTTGCCGTGCACCACCTCGCGCACCAGGGTGCTTTTGCCGGAGCCTGAAACACCCGTGACACAAACCAGGCGGCCCAGCGGCAGCGCCACGTTCACATCCCGGAGATTGTGCAAATTCGCCCGGTCGATGTGCAGCCAGTTCTCCGCCGGACCGGTATGCCGGCTCTCGACACGCGGGTGACGCGGGGGATTGGCGAGAAATCGCCCGGTAATGGAAGCCGGGTTCCGCAACAGATCGTGCAGCGTTCCGGCGGCAACCACGCGGCCGCCCCGGCTCCCGGCCCCCGGCCCGAGATCGACCACATGCTCGGCACGGCGAATGGTGTCCTCGTCGTGCTCCACCACGACGATGGTGTTGCCCTTGCCTTGCAGGCGCGCGAGCGTGTCCAGCAGCATGCGATTGTCGCGCGGATGCAGGCCGATGGTGGGCTCGTCCAGCACATAGCACACGCCCTGAAGGTTGGAACCGAGCTGGGACGCCAGCCGGATGCGCTGAGCCTCGCCGCCGGAGAGTGTGGGTGCGGCGCGATCCAGGGTCAGGTAACCCAGGCCCACTTCGCGCAGGAACGCCAGGCGCGCCCGCAACTCCGGGAGAATATCGCGGGCGATGCCGGCTTCCCGGTCCTCGAGCGTGAGGTCCCGGAAGAACCGCTCGGCCCGCTCGACCGGCAATGCCGCATACTCGGCGATATTGCGGTTCCGATAGCGCACCGCCAGCGCGGTGGCGTTGAGGCGCCGGCCGGCACATGCGGGGCAGGTTTCCGGCTCGCCTTCGGCCGTGCTCGTCCAGACGGTCTCCTCGCCCGTCTGCTCGGCATCGAAACCCGCCAGCACCACGCCCGTGCCGTAGCAGGTCGTGCACCACCCGTGCCGGGAATTGTACGAGAACAGGCGCGGATCCAGTTCGGCGAAGCTGCGTCCGCAACCGGGGCACGCGCGCCGGGTGGAGAATATTGCGGTGCGTCCGCGACTGTCCGCCACCTTGATGGTGCCCTTGCCATAATCCAGCGCGCGCGCCAGTGCCTCCCGCAGCGCGGCCTCGGCGCTGGCGGCCACCTTCAATTGCGCCACCGGCAGTTCGATATCGTGCTCCTGAAAGCGGTCCAGGCGAGGCCATTCGGCGGTGGGTGTCGCCTCGCCATCCACCCGCAGATGCTCGAAACCCTTGGCGGCGGCCCAGCGCGCCAACTCCGTGTAGTAACCCTTGCGTGCTACCACCAGCGGCGCCAGCAACTGGATCTTGCGGCCCCGGAAGTCGCGCAGAAGACGTGCGGCGATGGCGTCCTCCGACTGGGCCTCGATCGGGCGATCGCAATCCGGGCAGAACTGCGTGCCCAGCTTGACGAACAGCAGGCGCAGAAAATGGTAAACCTCGGTCAGGGTCGCGACCGTGCTCTTGCGCCCGCCCCGACTGGTGCGCTGCTCGATCGCGACCGTCGGAGGAATGCCATAAATGGCATCCACATCCGGGCGCGCCGCGGGCTGTACAAACTGGCGCGCATACGCGTTGAGTGACTCCAGGTAGCGGCGCTGGCCTTCATTGAACACGATGTCGAAGGCCACGGTGCTCTTGCCGGAGCCGGAAATTCCGGTGATGACGGTGAGCCGGTCACGCGGGATGGCCAGATCGACGCCCTTGAGATTGTGCTCGCGCGCATTGTGAATACTGATCTCGGAGCGCGCCCCCGCGGGGCCCCGATCGGCGATGGCGGGCACGCTCGCCGTGGGCAGGCTGAGCAGATCCCTGGCGCGCGCGTATTCGTGCAGCGCACGGCCGGTATGGCTCGCTTCCACGCCCATGACGTCAGCCGGTGTACCGGCGCACACGATGCGCCCGCCGTCATCGCCGCCTTCCGGCCCCAGGTCGATAATCCAGTCCGCCGCCAGCATCACGTCCAGGTTGTGCTCGATCACCAGCGCCGAATGGCCTTCCGCCAGCAGGCGGCGGAAGGCCCGCAGCAGCACCGCCACGTCGTCGAAATGCAGACCGGTGGTGGGCTCGTCGAACAGAAACAGCATCCGCTGGCGGTTCCGGCCCTTTGCGCCACCCGCCTTGGCCAGGTGGCCGGCGAGCTTGAGCCGCTGCGCCTCGCCGCCCGACAGCGTCGGCACCGGCTGGCCCAGCGTCATGTAGCCGAGCCCGACTGCCTGCAACGGCTCCAGCCCCCGCAACACCGCCGCGTTACCGGCAAAGAATTCGACCGCCTGGTCGACAGTCATCTCCAGCACATCCGCCACCGATTTCGGCCGCGCCTGTGCCCCGGCCGGCGGCAGCTTCACCTCTAACACCTCGTCGCGATAGCGGCGGCCGTCGCAGTCCGGGCAACGCAGGTAGATATCGGACAGGAACTGCATCTCGATGTGCTCGAAGCCGTTGCCGCCGCAGGTCGGGCAGCGCCCGTTGCCGGAATTGAAGCTGAAGGTGCCCGGTGTGTACTTGCGCTCCCGCGCCAGCGGCTCGGCCGCGAACGCCTTGCGGATGGCGTCGAACGCGCCCACATAGCTGGCGGGATTGGAGCGGGTGGTCTTGCCGATCGGCGACTGATCCACCAGCACCACATCGTCGATCGCTTCCGCGCCCAGAATGGCCGCATGTGCGCCCGGGGCCTCCGTCGGCTGCCCGCGCAGCTTGCGCAGACCGCGATAGAGGACGTCCTCCATCAATGTGGACTTGCCCGAGCCGGATACTCCGGTGAGTACCGCGAGGCGTTGCAGTGGTATGCGCACATCGATGTTGCGGAGGTTGTTTTCGCTGGCGCCGGTAATCGTCAACCACTGCGACGCCTCGCCGTCCGTGCGCACATCGGCCGGGACGACCCGTTTCTCGCCCCTGAGATAGGCGGCGGTGAGCGAACCCTGCGTTTCCAGCAGTTCGCCGGGAGGGCCGAAGAAGACGATCCCGCCGCCGCGCGCGCCCGGCCCGGGCCCGATGTCGAGGATGCGATCGGCGGCCAGCATCACCTGCGGATCGTGCTCCACCACCAGCAGCGAATTGCCGGCATCGCGCAGCCGGTGCATCACCTCGGTGATGCGCTGCATGTCGCGCGGATGCAGGCCGATGCTCGGCTCGTCCAGCACGAACAGCGTGTTCACCAGCGAGGTGCCGAGCGCAGTGGTCAGATTGATGCGCTGAACCTCGCCGCCGGAAAGCGTGCGCGACTGGCGATCCAGAGTGAGATAACCGAGCCCCACCTGCACCAGATAGCGCAGCCGCGCGCGGATCTCGCCCACCAGCAGGTCGGCGGCCTGATCCAGCGGCGCCGGCAGATGCACCTCGTGAAAGAAACGCTCGCAGCGCGCCAGCGGCAGCCGCATGAGATCGTGAAAATTGAGCCCGGGCAGTGCGTGAAACGCCGTCTCGGGCATGCCCACGCCGGCCGGCCGAAAACGCTGCGCGGGATCGAGCACGGCATCCGCATCCGCGCGTGAGCCCAACCGCCACAGCAGTGCGTCGGGCTTGAGCCGGGCGCCGCCGCAGGCATCGCACAACTCATACGCCCGGTACCGGGACAACAGCACGCGCACGTGCATCTTGTAGCTTTTGGTTTCGAGCCAGTCGAAAAACCGCCGCACGCCATACCACACGCCGTCGTCCCAGTCGCCTTCGCCCTCGATCACCCAGCGCCGGTCGGCCTCGCCGAGATCGGCCCACGGCACGTCGACGGGGACGCCGCGCTTTTTCGCGAAGCGCAGCAGGTCACGCTGGCACTCCGCGGAATGGCCCGACTGCCACGGCCGGATGGCACCGTCATCCAGACTTTTGGCCGGATCCGGTATCACCAGACCGTAGTCGATGCCCATCGTGCGGCCGAAGCCGCGGCACACCGGACAGGCCCCGGCCGGAGAATTGAAGGAAAAGGTGTTGGGAATCGGCTCGTGATAATCCAGATCGCAATCGGCGCAGTGCAGATCGCTTGAGAATTGCCAGGGCTGCCCGGACGCCTCCCCGTCGGCATCCAGCGGATACACCGCCATGCGCCCGCGGCCGTGATGCAGCGCTGCCTCCAGTGCCTCGCTGAGGCGGTCGCGGCGCCTGGCCTCCAGGCGCAGGCGGTCCTGGATGACCACCAGACGATCGTCGCGGCGGGCATGCACCCGCGTGTAGCCCTGCTGATCCAGGAACTGGCGCACCTCCGCCTCGTCCAGGCTTTCCGGGACCACCACCTCGAAGGTCACCAGCGCGCGCTGACCCGAGGCCCGGTCCAGCAGCTTGTCCGCGATGCTCGTGGGGCTGTCGCGCTCGACCGGCTGGCCGCAACTGCGGCAATACAGGCGGGCCGCGCGGGCGAACAGCAGCTTCAGATGATCGTTCAGCTCGGTCATCGTGCCGACCGTGGACCGCGAGGTGCGCACCGGGTTGGTCTGGTCGATGGCGATCGCCGGCGGAATGCCTTCGATGGCGTCGACGGCCGGCTTGTCCATGCGATCGAGGAACTGACGCGCGTAGGGCGAGAACGTCTCGACGTAGCGGCGCTGGCCTTCGGCGTACACCGTATCGAACGCCAGCGAGGATTTCCCCGAGCCGGAAACGCCGGTCACCACCACCAGCTCGCCGAGCGGCAGCTCCAGGTCGAGGTTTTTCAGGTTGTGCTGGCGCGCGCCACGGATGACGATCTTGTCGTTGGCCCGCATTTTTCACCAAGGCCCGTCGCAGCCGAAACCGCGAGTCTTCAGGAGAGCCGACGGCAGGAAGCGCCGTGGCCACAAGCGGAAAGCCTGATTATATCGCGATCCGCCGACCCGGGTAGGGATGCCCTCGGCTCAGTGAAGCGAGCCCGCTGACAGCGGGGCTGTCAGGCAGAGCAAGATAAATGCGGGTAACAAAGTAAAGTGGTCCCCGAAAATCGGACAGTGTTGCAAGGTGGATGGGGTGTCCCAATCACCCCCAAAAATGGCCGAAGCTGTTTCGTTCGGTACAGTCCTTTCAAGCTATTTCAGTCGTCGCGAATAGAGTATGGCCAGTAGTCACCCGGTGCAATGACGCTGAACGCGTGGAGTGTCATGCCAGCATGCCACACTCACCCCCCTCTCACTTGCGCTCGCTGCACGGCAGAGCCGACTCCGGGCCTCAACGATTCTGCTCGTTATAGTCAGACACGGGCAGGCGTTGACGAAGATAATGGCTGTACCGATAGCCGCAGTCCCATCGCCCTGAGAATGGCCGACAGGCTGCTGAGCGCTGGATTACCTTTCGGCGACAGCGTGCGATAGAGCTGCGTCGGGTTCAGGTGGGCCTGCTCGGCTACGGCCTGCACACCGCCGAATGCTTGCGCCATGTGCCGTAGCACGGTCAGCAACTCGGCCTGATCGCCATCCTCCAGAATGCCGTTGATGACGTCGAGCGCGAGCGCCGGATCGCTGCGGTACAGCTCGGCCATCGCTTCGTCATGGGGTCTGCTTCTCATCGTCGCCTCGAAGTTGCCAGTCCTGCCAGTAGCCCACCGCTCGATCGATGTCGGCGCTCTGCGTGCGTTTGTCGCCGCCACACAGCAGGAGCACCACTCGGCGCCCGGATAGGGCATAGTACACTCGATAGCCCGGCCCTACATCGACACGCAGCTCCCACACACCATCGCAGCAGAACTTGTGGTCGCCGAAGTTGCCTTGCTCGATGCGCGCCACCCGCCGCACCACCGCCACCTTGGCCCGACTGTCACGCAGCCGCCGCAGCCAATCGATGTAAATGTCCTTATGGCCGTCGGCCGTCAGGTAATGCTCGATCCGATACATGGCCATCTTCGTTTATAAACGAATTAATGTCAAGACGCCGTTGCGGGCTCGACCGTAGCGGCCAATCGTCCGGCCGCGACGGTCTTGTGCATCGTCAGAACCGAACCGACCTTGACCGGAACACCGGAATTAGCGACGTCGGTATCCGAGCGATATCTGATTCCGTCGGTGCCGACTTTCAGCACGCCAGCGCGATCAAGAAATCGCCGCTACGCATCGTAGTAGGAAGCTGGGCTGAGCGGCTTTTTGTGATCCTGGGTTTTGCGGGGCAGACATAGGGTAAGTCGCCGTATCTTCGAGCGCCTTGTGCAATCCCTTGTTGATTCTGGCCAATTTTGTTTTTGAGAAATCGAGCTTCGTGCCATCCGGACGATCTATAACGGCTTCCATGGGCCGGGCATCGTAAAAATAAATTCGATGCAAGGACATGCCTTGAAGATATGGATAATTGCGGATTTCGCTTACGAGATCGTTGATTCAGGACGCCGTGATGGGTGGGGACTTGGGCTTGCGGAGCTTCTTCTTTATAAAACCGGCATCCAGGAAAATGGCGAAAGTTCGGCTCATGCCGGTTTGTTCGTCCCTGATTATTATGTGGAAACGTTATTGAGAAAGAGGCCGCCAAGCGGGTCGGGACCAAGCCGCGGTTATATAGACACCCACAGGGCAGCCATTTCTTACCGTGGACAATAGATGCCAACGGGATGCATGTCAATAGCTTACGTGGCGGGCCTTCGGGGGCTGCAGCGTAGATAGCATGCGAATAAATAGGCTATAATGCATCGGTTGGGAGCAGCCGCTTTGCTCCGCCGCATCCGGTCGGCCCCCGGATGTTCCACCATGCAGCCGCATTCGCCGGCTGCGGCCGGCTATCTAAAGGATTCTTCAGGCACAGCCGATGGCGTATCGCAATCCCGCCCCCAGTCGCGCGATCATCACCATGGTGGTCATGGCGGCGGCGATGCTCCAGGTGCTGGACACCACGATCGTCACCGTTGCGCTGCCGCACATGCAGGGCGAGCTCTCGGCAACCCCGGACCAGATCGGCTGGGTGCTTACCAGCTACCTGATCTCCTCCGGCATCTTCATGCCGCTGACCGGCTATTTCACCGACCGGCTCGGCCAGCGCCGTTACCTGATCGGCTGCATCATCGGCTTCGTTGCCGCCTCGGCACTCTGCGGCATCGCCACCAGCCTGCCGGAGATCGTCCTGTTCCGGCTTTGCCAGGGCGTTGCGGGCGCGGGGCTCGTGCCGCTGGCGCAGGCGGTGCTGGTGAACACCTACCCGCCGGAAGAACGCGGCAAGGCGATGGCGATTTTCGGCGTCGGCATCATGGTGGGCCCCATCCTCGGGCCGACCCTGGGCGGCTACCTCACCGAAGTGATGAGCTGGCGCTGGACGTTTTACATCAACGTGCCGGTCGGAGTTCTCGCCCTGCTCGGCGCAATGGTTTTCATACCCGATACCGAGATAAAGATCCGCCGCATGGACTGGCTCGGCTTCCTCTTCCTGATCATGGCGGTGGGCGGCCTGCAGTTCATGCTCGACCGCGGCACCACCGAAGACTGGTTCGCCTCGCGCATGATCCAGATCCTGGCGGTGGTGAGCACCGTGGGATTCATCGCCCTGATCACCCACAGCCTGCGCAAGGGCAAAGGCGCTCTTCTCGACCTCAGTCTGTTCAGGGACCGCAACTTCTCCAGTTCCTGCATCATTTTCTCGGTCCTGTTCTTCGGCATGTACGGCGCGCTGACCTTGCAGCCCATGCTGTTCGAGACGCTGCTGGGCTACCCGACCCTGACCACCGGGCTGCTGCTGGCGCCGCGGGGTATGGCCGCCATGGCCGCGATGTTTACCGTGGGGCGGCTTTTCAACCGCTTCGGGCCGCGCCCGTTCATTTTCATCGGCACCCTGCTGGTCGGGTTCGGGACGCTGGTCACCAAGGAATACACATTGCAGGTGGGCACGTGGGATCTGGTCTGGCCGATCATCATTCAAGGCTTCGGTACAGGCATGGCGTTTGTGCCCCTGGCGACCATGGCGTTCGCGACCCTGGCGCCGGAGCGCGCCTCCGAAGCCGCCGGAATGCGCCAGCTCATCCGCTCGATCGCGGCATCCGTCGGCGTCGCCGTCGGCACCGCGTTGCTGACGCGGCAGGGGCAGGTCGTGTGGCAGGAGCTGGGTGCCCATATCAACCCGTTCAACCCGGCACTGTACGCCTACCTGCAGAATCTCCAGCTCAGCCCGGACCAGCCGCTGGCCGGCGCGCTGCTCGGCCAGTTGATCGGACGCCAGTCGCACTTTCTGGCCATGCTGGACGTCTTCGTGCTGATGGGATGGAGTGCCTTCGCGACCCTGCCTCTGCTGCTGCTGATGCGCCAGAAGCGCAGGACGGAGGCCCGCGACACGCAAGCCGGAGCGTCCTGATTCCAACTTTGGGTTATCATGACCGCCTTTCCTGGAATGGGTCAGGCGGTGTTACGCACTGGTTCCCACGTGCAAACCAGTGCGCATGCCATGACCCGACCCGCTTTGCGGACGCCCGCCCACGCTGCATGGAAAGGCGATGATCTTCGTCGAACTCGTGTTCATGCTGGTCGTGATTCTGATCGCGGCCGAAATCTTTACCAACGCGCTGGAGCACCTGGGCGCGCGGCTGCGGATCTCGGAGGGCGTGACCGGCTCGCTGTTCGCCGCTGTCGGCACCGCGATGCCCGAAACGACGATCCCGCTGCTGGCGCTGCTGGCCGGCACCGGAGACCAGCAGCTCAACGAGGACATCGGCGTCGGTGCCATTCTCGGCGCGCCGCTGATGCTCTCGACCCTGACCCTGTTTCTGCTGCTGGTCACGGTCATCGCCCGACGCGGCCCGCGCGGCGAGTTCACGCCGGAGACGAGCGGCATCACGCGCGACCTGAACTTCTTTCTCGTCGCCTTCGCCATCGCCACGCTCGCGCTGTTCATACCGCAGGGGACACCGGTAGTTCGCGAAGCACTCGGCATCGGTCTGGTGCTGCTATACGTCTTTTACATCCTGCTCACGGTGCGCGCTTCGTCCGCCCTGGTGGAATCCGGCCACAGCACGGAAGCCGACCGGCGCATGCTGCTCAACTACATCCGGCTGCCCACCAACCTTGCGACCATCGGCCTGCAGATCGTACTCGGGCTGGGCCTGCTGATCGGCGGCGCCGAGGGATTCATCCACGGGGTGGAACTGGCCTCCGAGCTGCTCGGCATCTCACCGCTGCTGCTGTCGCTGCTGATCGTTCCGATCGCGACCGAGCTGCCGGAAAAGATCAACAGCATCCTGTGGATTCGCCGCGACCGCGACACGCTGGCGTTCGGCAACGTCACCGGCGCCATGGTTTTTCAGGGCACCCTGTTGCCCGCCATCGGCATCACCATGACCGCCTGGGAACCCCGGCACACGGTGCTGGCCGGCGTCTTCATCACGCTCGCCGCCGCCACCTGGATACGGCTGATGCTCGCGCGCGGGTGCCTGCGCGTGTGGCACCTGGCAATCAACGGTATGCTGTACGCGGGCTATATTCTGATTGCACTGCAATGATGGTCACAAAAAGGATCGAACCGATGCGTTTATTCACTCTCGCCGCGGCCGTGGTCGCTCTCGCTCTGAGCGCCGCCGCCACCGCCGCCGATTATCCGCCGGCCATCCAGTCCCTGGTCGACAAGGGCTTCACCATCACCACGCAGTTCGATGCGGGCGACGGACTTACCGGTTATGTGGCGAACGCGAACGGGCGCAACGTGATCGTGTACGCCCTGCCGGACGGCAAGCGGGCGCTGGTCGGTGCGCTGCTGGACGAGAACGGGCGCAACCTCACCGCCGAGCAGGCGGAGAAATACATACCCAAACCGGATCTCGGCGCCGCGTGGAAGAAGCTGGAGCAGAGCGCGTGGTTCGCGGAGGGGGCCGAGGATCCCAAGACCATCATCTACGAGTTTGCGGACCCCAACTGCCCGTTCTGCCATTTGTTCTGGCTGGCGAACCAGCCGTACATGAAGGTCGGCCTGCAGGTGCGCCATGTGCTGGTGGGATTCCTGACCCCGACCAGCAAGGGCAAGGCGGCCGCGATCCTGGAAGCGGACGACCCGGCTGCCGCCTACCGCAAGAACGAGGAAAACTACCGAACCGGCGTGGCGGAGGACAAGGCCGGCGGTATCGAACCCGCCAAGGACCCGAAGCCGGAGACCCTGGCCAAGCTGGAGGCCAATGCGAAGCTCATGCAGGAACTCGGCGTCCGCGGCACGCCCGGCGTGTTCTACAAGGATAGCGAAGGCAAGGTCCAGCGCATCGGCGGCATGCCGAAGCTTTCCAAACTGCCGGAGATTTACGGATTGCCCGCCCAGCCGATTACCGATTCGCGCCTGAAGCGTTACGAGTAACCGTTGGAACAGTTTTGTGGGAGCGGCTTCAGCCGCGATAAAGCACACTAATCGCGGCTGAAGCCGCTCCCACAATTACCGAGAGCACGACGCTCTCAACCGCCAGCGAAGGCGAGCCTCGCGGCGGCCAGGTCCCACAGCGAATGGCCGACGCTCTTGAACAGCACGGGGCCCGGGAGACGCGGCGCGCCGTCAGCGACCATGGCATGCAGCGGATGCGCGTCCTGCCACCGGAATGCGCCGTCGGAAGCCGCCCGAATGAGGTCGCCAGCCTCCGCCCGCGCGCCCTCCAGCGTATCCACGACCACACTGCCGCTCGCAATCAGGGCCGGCGGCAGCTCCGCCATCTCCGGCGTGAAGGCGCCTACCGCCGCGACAAAGGCATCCTCGGGCAACCTCTCGGGCAGTACCGGATCGCAACTGGTGGTCGCGGTGACGAAAAGGCGCGTGTGCGCCGGCGCATCCTCGATGCGGTCGATGACCCGCGCGGACACGCCCACCTCCTCGGCATAGGCGGCCAGCGCCTCGGCGCGTTTGCGCGTGCGGCTGCGAATATACACTTCGGTCACGCCGAGCCCGTCATGGAAGGCCTCCAGATGCACCCGCGCCTGGGTGCCAGCGCCGACGATCAGCAGCGGGCCCGTCTTCACCGGCGCCAGGTACCGCGCCGCCAGCAGCGACAGGGCAGCGGTACGCCGGCCCGAGACGGTGGCACCGTCGAGCAGGCCATGGCGTACGCCGGTGCGTGCATCCATCACCACGAGTTCGCCGTGAATAGTCGGCAGATTACGCTCGCCATTGCGCGGATGCACGGTCACCAGCTTGGTCATGGCGATCTCCGCGTCCGCAGCCGGCATCAGCAACAGGATGCCGCCCTCGGCGACCGGAACCTGGGTGCGTTCCGGCGCAGCGGCGTGCCCGGCGGCGACCTGGGTCAGCATCTCGCGGATAGCGTCGGCGAGCCCGGCATAGGGAAGGCGTTCGCGCGTCTGCTCGGGGGAGAGAACCTGCATGGCGGTGTCCTGTGGAATGTTCGTTTATTTCGCCGCAGCGGCCGCGGCAGCCGGGATTCATCATAAGGAAGCTGCCGCGCACGGGGCAACCTCGGCCTTGTGCCCCCTCTCCCGCGTGCGGGAGAGGGCTGGGGAGAGGGTGGTAAAGCGCACAGGCCCTCTCCCTGACCCTCTCCCGCACGCGGGAGAGGGGAACAGAATTGCGGAAATGGGTTAGTCGCGGTTGCGATCCGGATGCAGGGGAATGACGGCGGCGCGACGTGTCGGATCGGGGCGGGGCGGCAGGCGGCCGCCTGGCTGGCCGCTGAGGCTGCGCAGCGCTGGCAGAAACTCCGTTTCCACCTTGTCCATCATGAGCTGGTGGAAGCGCACACAGGCACCCAGCGGTGTCTTGGCCCGGCGCCGCTCGAGGTCGAGGCGCGACTGGAGTCCATACAGGCGTCGCTGGCGATGCGCCGGCACCGAGCGAATGAAGTCGTCGATCACGGCACGGCGACGCGCTTCGAAGGCATCAGGGTCCGTGCGCGCCAGCTGCGCCCAGGCGTCGAAGTCGAAGGCTTCGCCGGTTTTTCCACTCATTTTTTGCAGCTTCCTTTAGAGTTGGAGTTTCCCCAACTATAGCGGCCGGGCGACCGCTTGTCCGTTAAATAACCACCGTTCATCGGCCGCCGGTCCACTACATGTTGTCCGAAAACAACCAGGCGAGCGCCTGGCGCAGGCGCGGCCACCACCCGCGCCGCCGCCAGCGAGAGAGACGGATGCGCTCACAGCGGGCGCGGTCTTCGTCGAAATGACGGTCGAGCGTGGCCACGATATCCGGGTTGATGATCACCATCGAGACTTCATCGTCGCGGCGCATGGAGCGCTGATTGAAGTTGGCCGAACCGAGCAGGGCCAGAACACCGTCCACGGTCACCACCTTGGCATGCAGCATGGTCGGCTGGTACTCCCAGACCTGAATACCGGCATCCAGCAATTCCCGATAGGTCGAACGGCCGGCGAGGCGCGCCAGGCGCATGTCGATGTGCGGGCCCGGCGACATCACCTCCACCTCCACGCCGCGTCGCCGCGCCTGACACAGCAGGTCGATGGTTGCGGCATCGGGCACGAAGTAGGCCGTGGTAATGCGCAGTCGCCGCCGGGCGAGCACGATCAGCAGCTGCAATACGGTGGCGATATCGCTGCGCCCCATGGTGGCCGTCGTCCGCAGGACCTGAACCGAGACCTCGCCCGGCGTCGCCAGCGGCCGTATCTCGTCCGGCACCTGCGCGAGAGACGCGCCCGTCTCCGCCCAGTTGCTGAAAAACGCGCCCTGCAGGCCATGCACGGCCGGGCCTTCGATACGAAAATGAGTATCCCGCCACTCCTGCGGATTGCGGGCGTCGCCCTGCCACTCGCGGCCCACGCCGACGCCGCCGGTGAACGCGACCTGACCGTCCACCACGAGCACCTTGCGATGGGTGCGGTGGTTGACGCGCCACACGCGCCAGCCCAGCAGCGGCCGAAACCACACGACCTCGACGCCGGCCGCGCGCATCATGCGTATCAGATCACGCGACATGGACCAGGCGCCGAAGGCGTCCAGCAGCACGCGCACCCGCACGCCCGCACGCGCGCGCTCGGCCAGCGCCTCCGCCATCACCTCGGCAATCTCGCCGTGCCAGTAGATAAAGGTGAGAAAATTGATCGAGGCCCGGGCGGAGCGGATGGCTGTCAGCAGCGCCGGAAATATCTCGTGTCCGTTTTTCAGGACGGTAATCCGGTTGCCTTCGGTAAACGGCACGCCGAGCGTTCCGGACAATACCAGATACAGACACTCTTCCGGCGGCAGCGACGCAGCGGCGGCCACGCGATCTTCGAAAGCGGCAGCGCGCGAATTGACGACGTCCATCGCTCCGGTACTCCAGCATTATCCAGGGTTTCTTATAGAACCGCCGGCCGGCGCGGAAGTTCGCTCCCGCGACGCCTCGGGCCGTTCATGTCGCAACGATTGGTGGTAGATTGACCGCTGATCGCGGCTAAAGCCGCTCCTGCAATTCCGCGACGGAGTGTTGCCATGGCTGATACGGAAACGATCCCGCCGCGCGCGGCCGAGGTCCTCGAATTCTGGTTCGGCGGCGCCGTCGAGAACCCGGCGCTGGTGACCGAAGCCTCGCGTCGCTGGTTTCTCGCCAGTCGGGACGAGGACGCCGAGATCGTCACCCGCTTCGCAGCCCTGCTCGAACGCGCGGCAAGGGGCGAACTCGATGACTGGGCACGCACGCCGCGCGGCGCGCTGGCGCTGATCATCGTGCTCGACCAGTTCAGTCGCAACGTCCACCGCGGCAGCGCAACCGCCTTTGCCAACGACGCCAGGGCACTGCAGCTTTGCCAGGATGGCCTGGCGCGCGGCCAGGACGCGGCGCTGGCTCCCGTCGAGCGCGCCTTCTTCTGCATGCCATTGCAGCATGCAGAGGACATCGGCACCCAGCGCCAGTCGGTCGAGTGCGTCGAGCAACTGTTCGAGGACGCCTCAGCGGAACTGCGTCCTCATCTGGAGGATTTCGTCCGCTTCGCGAAGCTGCATCGGGACATCATTGCCCGCTTCGGCCGTTTCCCGCACCGGAACCACGTGCTCGGCCGCACCGCCACGCCGCAGGAAGAAGCCTATCTGGCTGATGGCGGGCAGCGTTTCGGCCAGTAATTGCCGCGCAGCATGGCGGCCGAGGCGGCACCACTCCCGCAAAAACCGTCGAACGGCGCGCGACTATTGCTGCTTGCCGGCCCCGGACGACAAATCGTACTTCGTCCCCTTGAGCAGCAGCAGGTGCTTCTTCAGCACCGGCACCGCGGCCGAAGCCAATGATTTCGCCTTCGGCGACGAACCTTCCCTGACTTCCTTCTCGGTTTTCGCGATCGCTTTCCGGTGCCCCTCGATCATCATTTTGGTCCAGGTCCTGTCGAATTCGGCGCCGGATTCGCCGGACACCTTCTTCGCCTCCGCCTGCTGCTTTTCAGTGGGCGCGGTGGGCAGCGACACGTCGAGATCACGCGCCGCATTTTTCAACTCTCCATCCAGCATGGAGTGATCCGCGACGAGAATGTGACCGGTCATTTTCACGTCATCGCCATGCCCCTTCTTCTCGGCGATCGTGCCCATCCTGATTTCGGCCAGATTCACCTGATGGGTCTTGCTGATCCACGTTTTGTCCTGCTTCGACAACTGCTGGGCATCGGCCGCGGTATAGGCCGACAGGCAGAACAGCGCCAGGGCGAAGAAAGCGAAGGCCAGCGGGATGCGCTTTGCATTCATGGTGCTCACCTCTGCCAGGAAGTCGTGTTCCGATGCCGACAGGCAGGCTTGAGCAGCACCTTGATCGCCCCGTCCTGCTTTTGCTGAAAAATCTCGTATCCATGCGGCGCTTCGTCCAGGGGCAGTGTGTGCGTGGCGAGATCCTCGGCGTTGGACGGGTCGGCGACGTTGTCGACGCGCACGTCACGCTGACCGTGCCAGACGACGGCCTTCACGATGCACCCGCCGCTGCCGCGGCTTCGGCGACGGCCTCGTCCTGATCGCCCATGCCGCCGCTGACTCCGACCGCGCCCACGACCTTGTCGCCGTGCTTGACGGGCACGCCGCCGGCGAAGATCATCACCCGCCCCTCATTCGAGTTGTGGATACCAAAGAACTGGTGACCCGGCTGGGCATTCTCCGCCAGCGCCTTGGTGGGCAGATCGAAGGCGCGGGCAGTAAAGGCCTTGTTGATGGCAATGTCGACGCTGCCGATCCACGCCCCGTCCATGTGCGCGAAGGCGATCAGATTGCCGCCGGCGTCGACCACCGCGATGTTTTGCGGCTGGCCGATGTCCTGAGCCTTCTTCTGGCCGGCGGCGATGATCTGCTGGGCATCCTCCAGGGTAAGGGATTCCTGTTGCATGGTCATGGAAGTGACTCCTGAAGTTGGAAGATTCC
Source organism: uncultured Salinisphaerales bacterium (assembly GCA_964646895.1). Taxonomy (GTDB): domain Bacteria; phylum Pseudomonadota; class Gammaproteobacteria; order Nevskiales; family CAZYIP01; genus CAZYIP01. The sequence continues at coordinate 19,867 of CAZYIP010000025.1, forward strand.
GGAACCCCCTCGTCCTGGAGGGAGAGGGATGGGGAGAGGGAATAATGGTTACGCGGCGGGGTCGAGGACCACTTTGGAATAGCCCTCTTCGCGCCGGTCGAAGCGCTCGTAGGCGTCGGCCGCCTGCGCCAGCGGCAGACGCTTGGAAACGATGAAGCCGGGCTTGGCGCGGCCGGCGATGATGAGGTCGCGCAACTGGCGATTGTAGGCCTTGACGTTGGCCTGGCCGGTGCCCATGCGCAGCCCCTTCTCGAACAGCTTGCCCATCCACACCAGCAGCATGCCGTTGGCGGCATCCTCGTTCGGTGCGCCGGGATCCTGCGGCAGATACAGCCCCACCACGCCAAGCATGCCGGTGGCGCGCACGGTGTCGACAAGCTGGTTGAGCACCACCGCGGGCTGCTCGTCGCCTTCCTTGACCGTCGCCTGATAACCCACCGCGTCGATGCCCTTGTCGGCCCCGTCGCCGTTGGTCTGCTGCCGGATCTGGTCGGCTGGATCATCCTCGGTAAAGTCGATCGGAATCGCCCCGATACTCTCGGCGAGCTTGAGCCGCGACGGCACCTTGTCGACCACGAACACCTTGGACGCGCCCTTGATCAGCGACGAATAGGCTGCCATCTGCCCGACCGGGCCGGCGCCGAACACCGCCACCGTCTCGCCCGGCCCGACCCGGGCAAGCGAGGTGGCGTGATAGCCGGTGGGGAAAACGTCGGCCAGCATGGCGAAGTCGTGTTCGTGCTCGTCGCCCTGCGGCAGTTGCAGGCAATTGAAGTCGGCGAACGGCACCCGCAGGTACTCCGCCTGCCCGCCACGATAAGGCCCCATGGACGCATAGCCGTAGGCGCCGCCACCGAAGCCCGGATTGACGGTCAGGCAGAAGCCGGTCCAGCCGGCCAGGCAATTCTTGCAGAAGCCGCAGGCGACATTGAACGGCAGCACCACGCGGTCGCCTTTTTTGACGCTGGCGACACCGGAGCCGACTTCCTCGACGATACCCATGTTCTCGTGGCCGAAAACCGTGCCCTTCTCGACACCGGTACGGCCCTCGTACATGTGCAGATCCGAACCGCAAATGGCGGTGGTGGTGACCTTGATGACGACGTCGGTGGGATCCTCTATACGCGCGTCCTCCACGTCGTTCACGCTGACGTCGTGCGGCCCGTTGTAGACGACTGCTTTCATGATGGCACTCTCCGCTACGCGTCGAAATTTCGCCCGCCTTTAAATACAAGCTAACGACGCGGACCGGGCACCGTAACCGGCATATCCGCCTGTCCAACTACGGGAAAACCCTGATGAGCGCGCCTTTCGCAGCGGCTGCCCGAACGCTATACATGTAGACAAGACCAATATTGCCAGCGGCACCGGCGGCGCCCACAGGGCCGCCATCTCCCCGATTCAGCAGACGCAAACGCCGACCCGTCGCCCGGCGAACCACCACTGTTGCGGCCCCAGACCATGCAATTGCGGAGGAGGGCACAATGCGCAGACCGACCGTCACAGCGGTTGCCGTGGCCTTGATAGGCGCCATCGCGATCGTCATCGCCAGCGCCGCCGCAGCGCAGGAGAGCAACCAGAGCGATCAGGGCAACAACCTCATCCAGCTCTCGCACGAAAAGGGGCAATGGGTGATGCCGGGCAAGAATTACGCCATCACCCGCTTCAGCAAGCTCGATCAGATCAATCGCGACAACGTCAAGCATCTGCAGGTGGCGTGGACGTTTTCCACCGGCACCCTGCGGGGCCATGAGGCAGCGCCGCTGGTGATCGGCGACACGCTGTACTTCGTCACGCCGTTTCCGAACATTCTGTACGCGCTGGATCTCAAGAACGACGGCGCCCTCAAGTGGAAGTTCAACCCGCACCCGTCGGCGGCGGCGAAGGGCGTGGCCTGCTGCGACGTGGTCAATCGCGGCGAGGCCTACGCGGACGGCAAGATCTTCTACAACACCCTGGACGATCACGTGGTCGCCGTCGACGCCAAGACCGGCAAGCTGGTCTGGGAGACCAAGGTCGGCAGCATCAACGAGGGCGAGACCATGACCATGGCGCCGCTGGTGGTGAAGGACCACGTGCTGGTCGGCGTCAGCGGCGGCGAGCTGGGCGTGCGCGGCTGGCTCAAGGCGCTGAATACCGACACCGGCAAGGTGGAGTGGACCGCCTACAGCACCGGTCCCGACAAGGATGTGCTTATCGGCAAGGACTTCAAGCCGCCGTATCCGGCGGCCAAAGGCAAGGATCTGGGGGCCAAAAGCTGGCCATCGAAGGACGCCTGGATGCACGGCGGCGGCCCGGTCTGGGGCTGGATCAGCTACGACCCGCAGGCCGACCTCATCTACTACGGCACCGGCAATCCCGGCCCCTGGAACAACGAGCAGCGCCCCGGCGACAACAAATGGACCTGCACCGTGTTCGCGCGCGACCCGGACACCGGCATGGCCAGGTGGGCGTATCAGTGGAACCCGCACGACTCGTTCGACTACGACGGCGTCAACGGCAACATGCTGCTCAACCTGAAAATCGACGGCAAGGAGCGCAAGACGCTCATCCACGCCGATCGCAACGGCTACATGTACCTGATGGACCGGCTGAGCGGCAAGATCATTTACGCCAAGCCCTTCTTTCCGGATATCAACACCGTCGAAGGCGTCAACCTGAAAACCGGCCGGCCCAAATACAACGAGGCCAAGGTGCCGAAGGTCGGCAAGGTGGTCAAGAACATCTGCCCGGCGTCGACCGGCGGCAAGGACTGGCAGCCGTTCAGCTACTCGCCCGAGACCGGCCTGGTCTACGTCCCGCACAACCATGTGTGCCAGGATGAAAAGCTGGCACACGTGTCCTACATCGCCGGCACGCCGTATCTGGGCGCCGAGGTGGCGATGAAGAAAGGCCCCGGCGGCTACGCCGGCGTCCTCACCGCCTGGGATCCGGTAAAGGGCAAGGCGGTGTGGCAGAAACGCGAGCTGTTCCCGGTCTGGAGCGGCACCGTGGCCACCTCGGGCGGCGTCGTGTTCTACGGCACGATGGACCGCTGGTTCAAGGCGGTCGACGCCAAAACCGGCGATCTGTTGTGGAAGTTCCGTACCGGCTCCGGCATCATCGGCCAGCCGGTTACCTTTTTGGGGCCTGACGGCAGGCAATACGTCGCCATCCTGTCCGGCGTGGGCGGCTGGGCCGGCGCAGTGGTCGCCGGCAAGCTGGATGAAACGGTTCCGTACGGCGCCCTGGGCTTCGTCGGCGCGACGCAGGACTTGCCGAAATACACGTCCAGAGGCGGCACTCTGTACGTGTTTGCGCTGCCGAAGAACGCCGCCACGGGCAACCAGAAATGAAGGTCCGGCTCCTGGTCTTCAGCATGCTGCTGATGCCGGCACTAGGCTGGGCAGCACCGCAACACACCCGGGCAGCGCATCCCACCACGAAGATCCTGCGGGTCTGTGCCGACCCCGACAACCTGCCGTACTCGAACCGGGCCGGAGAGGGTTTCGAAAACCATCTGGCGCAGATGATCGCTCACGCGCTCGACGCCCGGGTGCAGTACGTGTGGTCCTCGGATCGCCGGCACTTTCTGCAGCGAACCCTCGAAGCCTGGCGCTGTGAAGTGGTGATGGGCGTGCCGACGGACAGCATCCGCGTGCTGACCACGCAACCCTATTACCGTTCGAGCTACGCCCTGGTCTACCGCAAGAACGCCGGCTACACGCTGCGATCGCTCGACGATCCGCGCCTGCGCCGGCTCAGGATCGGCGTGCGCTCCGTGGGCGACGACTTCAACGACCTGCCGGCCGGCACGGTGCTGGCGCATCGCGGCATCGTGAGCAACGTGGTCACCTACAACGTGTTCAGCAAGCAGGGCCGTTTCAGCGATCAGGTGCACATGAACTCGCCGGCACAACTGATCGACGCCGTCGCCGCCGGCGACGTCGACGTCGCCATCGAGTGGGGCCCCCAGGCCGGCTATTTCGCCCAGCACCAGCCGGTCGATCTCGTGGTCGACCCGATACGCGACCAGGACACGATCGTGCCGTTCCAGTTCTCCATTTCGCTCGGCGTACGCAGGACCGACCAGAAGCTGCAGAAAATGCTCAACGCGGTCCTGCAACGCAAGCGCGCGGACATCAACGCGCTGCTGGCCCGCTACCATGTTCCGCTGCTCGCCTTGCCTGTGGCGTCGGAGCAGTCGACAGTCGCCGAGAAATAGCCGGAGGTTGTCATGAGACGCATCATCCTGTGGACGCTGTGCATGCTCTGCCTGACGGCGCTGGCCACGGCGTTCGCCGCATCCGGCAAGGGCTCGCAACCGGTGGACGTGGGCAACGCGTCCGATCCGCTGCTGGGCGTGCCGGTTTCCGGGCTGCATATCGGCGAGTTGCCGCCACCGGTGAAAAATCCCTACGCCGGCGATAAAAGCGCGGTGCAGCAGGGTCACAACCTTTTCGAGGCCATGAACTGCAGCGGTTGCCACGCACCCGGCGGCGGCGGCGGCATGGGGCCGCCCCTGAGCGACAACGTCTGGATCTACGGCGGCAAGCCGGCAAACATCTATCTCTCGATCATGCAGGGCCGGCCCAACGGCATGCCCGAATGGGGCAGCGCCCTGCCGCCCCAGGCCATCTGGAGCCTGGTCACCTACATCGAAACCCTCAGCGAGAAGAGCAACCCCTACAAAGTACAGACAAAACTGAACGTCAAGTAGCCGTGATCCGCAAGCCGTCACATCTCGCGCGCCTTCGCCCATGGACCCGGCTCACCGGCGCGGCGGCATTTGCAGCAATGCTGCCCTGCAGCGCTTTCGCCGCGCCGCCGCTGACCTACATGCTCTCATCGGGCGCGCCGGCGCATCCGGTCATGCGCCTGAACTGGGGGCTGCTGGCCATATCGGTGATCGTCGTCCTTTTCATCGGCTTCAGCGTGCTCTTCGGCGTGCTGCGCAAGCGGCCGTCGATGCCGCTGGATGCCCAGGGGCGACCACCCCTGTTGCGCGGCGGCACGGGGCTGCCGTGGATCTACATCGGCGTCGGCATCTCGACCGTGGTGCTGTTCGGCTCGACGGTATGGATGTTCGTGGTGCTGGCGCAGGTGGCGCAACCGCCGCCCGATTCCAAGCTCACGCTGAAGGTGACGGGCCACCAGTGGTGGTGGGAGGTGCGCTATGAGGAGGCCGGCAAACCCGGGCGCACCTTCCTGACCGCCAACGAAATTCACATTCCGGTGGGCCAGCCGGTGCGCGTTCTGCTCACCAGCGAGAACGTCATCCATTCCTTCTGGGTGCCCAGGCTGAGCGCCGGCAAGATGGACGTGATCCCGGGGCAGACCAACATCGACTGGATCGAGGCGGACGAGCCCGGCGTCTACCGTGGCCAGTGCACGGAGTACTGCGGCGTGCAGCACGCGCACATGGCGATGCAGGTGATCGCCGAGAAGCCCGACAAGTTCAAGGCGTGGTGGGATCATCAACTGCAGGAGGCCGGGGCGCCAACGACGGCCGCCGCGCAGCGCGGCCAGAGAGTCTTCAACACTCACTGCAGCATCTGCCACACGGTGCGCGGCGGCGGCTTCATCGCGCAGGGTATTCTCGGGCCGGACCTCACCCATCTCATGAGCCGGCGCAAGATCGCTGCCGCCACGCTGCCCAATACCACCGGCTACCTCGCCGGCTGGGTCGCCAATGCCCAGGCGCAGAAGCCGGGCGTCGCCATGCCGACCATGGATCTTTCCAGCCAGCAGCTGGTGGATGTGGTCGCTTATCTGGAAACCCTCAAATAGGGAGCGAGCGTGGCCAGCAGCAATCCCTTTCGCAATGTCGGCATCACCTCCACGGACGACTCATCCGTCGTCGAGCGGATCAGATCGGCCTGGGAAGCCCGGGAAAAGCCGGGTATCCGCGGCGTGCTGGGCACGGTGGACCACAAGAAGATCGGCAAACGCTATCTGATCACTGCCTTCATCTTTTTGCTGGTGGGCGGTCTGGAAGCGCTGGCGATGCGCCTGCAACTGGCACAGCCGAACGAGACCCTGCTGTCGCCGGAGGAGTACGACCAGTTCTTCACGCTGCACGGCTCGACCATGATCTTCCTCTACGCGCTGCCGATTCTCTCGGGCTTCAGCAACTATCTGTGGCCGCTGATACTCGGCGCACGCGACATGGCGCTGCCGCGCGTAAACGCGCTCTCGTACTGGCTGTTCCTGTTCTCCGGCCTGTTCCTCTACATCGGTTTCCCCACCGGTCAGGGGGCGGACGCCGGCTGGTTCAACTACGTGCCCTATGCATCGGCGGAATACAGTCCTGGTCCCGGCATCGACATTTTCGCGCTGGGCATGATCTTTCTCGGCCTCTCGACCACGGCCGGCGCGGTCAACTTCATCGTCACCATGTTCCGCGCGCGCGCGCCGGGCATGTCCATCAGCCGCATACCGATCATGATCTGGGGTACGCTGGTGGCCAACGTGGGCATCATCTTTGCGGTGCCTGCGGTCAGCCTCGCCTTTTTCCTGCTGTGGCTGCAGCGCCGCTTCGGCGCGCACTTCTTCGATGTCGCCGGCGGCGGTCATCCGCTGCTGTGGCAGCACCTGTTCTGGCTGTTCGGTCACCCATGGGTGTACATCGTCGTGCTGCCGGCGATGAGCATCGTCTCCCAGGGCCTGCCGGTGTTCTGCCGGCGGCCGCTGGTCGGCTATCCGTTCGTGGTGCTGGCCACCATTCTGACCATGGTGCTCGGCTTCGGCGTATGGGTGCATCACATGTTCGCGACCGGGCTGCCCGCGATCTCGCTGGGCTTCTTCGGCGCCGCCAGCATGGTCATCACGATTCCGAGCGCGGTTTCGGTGTTCGCCTGGGTAGCGACCATCTGGACTGGCCGTCCCCAGTTCACCACCGCATTCAAGTTCTTCGCCGGCTTCGTCGTGCTGTTCGTGATGGGCGGCGTGACCGGCTTCATGACCGCGGCAATACCGCTGGACTGGCAGCTCACGGACACCTACTTCGTCGTCGGCCACCTGCATTACGTACTGATCGGGATCAACGTGTTCGCGGTCATCGGCGGCATTTATTACTGGTTCCCCAAGATGACCGGCCGCATGATGAGCGAGCGCCTTGGCTGGTGGAACTTCTGGACCATGTTCGTCGGCCTGAACGTCGGCTTCTTTCCGATGCATATCAGCGGACTGCTGGGGATGCCGCGACGCATCTACACCTATCCCAGCGGCATGGGCTGGACCGACCTCAACCTGGTCACCACGATCGGCTCTTTCATCTTTGCGATCGGCATCCTGCTGTTCCTCATCAACGTCGTTGTCAGCCGCGTGCGCGGCAAGCTTGCGGGCCCGAACCCGTGGGACGCGGATACGCTGGAATGGTCGACGCCATCGCCGCCACCCGCCTACAACTTCGCGGTCATCCCGAGCGTGTCGAGCCGCCATCCGCTGTGGGAAGGACGGGTTGACGACGGTGACGGCGCCAGTTCGGTCACGGAAGGCCCACTGCTCGACGAGGGGCACGAAACGATGGGCACCACCGGGCTCGACGCCGAACCGGACGTGATCTTCAAGATGTCGGGCGACTCCTACGCGCCGCTGATCACGGCGCTCATGGCCGGCGCCATCTTCGTCGGCATGCTGCTGCAGATCTGGTGGTTGTCGGGCGGCGCGGTGATCGTGATGGCGGCGACGCTGATCTGGTGGCTGTGGCCCACCCAAAGCCTGGGCCGGACGTCGAAGCCTTCGGCGAAGCAGGGGTCGGCGTAGGGATTGCGGGATACTTGCGGCTTTTTTGTGGGAGCGGCTTTAGCCGCGATTCTGCCGGCTTTACCGCGACTGAAGTCGCTCCCACAA
>CAZYIP010000026.1:0-27523 GCA_964646895.1 uncultured Salinisphaerales bacterium
CCGCAGATGAAGCTGGCACCCCAGAAGTCGGCGCCGGGCGTGACGGCGCTTGGGTCGGGCTCGAAACCGGTACGGTTGCACGCCATGAGCGGCAGGCCGTTGGCGATCGCGTGGGCGCGTTGCACCGTGATCCAGGCATCCTGCTGGCGGGTGCGTTCGTCCTCGTCGTCATCCGGATCCCAGCCGATGGCGGTGGGATAAAGCAGTATCTCGGCGCCCGCGAGCGCCATCAGGCGTGCGGCTTCCGGGTACCACTGATCCCAGCACACCAGCACGCCCAGGCGGCCCACGGACGTCTGGATGGGGTGGAAGCCCAGGTCGCCGGGGGTGAAATAGAATTTTTCGTAGTAGCCGGGATCGTCCGGGATGTGCATCTTGCGATAGCGGCCGCACAGCCTGCCGTCACGCTCGATGACCACGGCGGTGTTGTGGTAGATGCCCGGCGCGCGACGCTCGAACAGCGACGCCACGATCACCACCTGCAACTCCGCTGCGAGCCGGCCCAGGCGCTCCGTGGACGGGCCTGGCACCGGTTCCGCCAGATCGAACAGGGTGGGATCCTCGTGCTGGCAGAAATAGGGCGTTGCGTGCAGTTCCTGCAGCATGACCAGTCGGGCGCCGCGCCCGGCTGCTTCGCGAATGCCGGCCTCGCTGGCGGCGAGATTGTCTTCGGGGTTGCTGCCGCACGCCTGTTGAACCAGGCCGGCGGTCAGGATGTTTTCTGTCATGGCGTCATGCGGAGTGTGGCAGGCGGGGCACCGCTCGCGGCAAGTGCATGGTAACGCAGTGCAGGCTGCCGTGCTGGTGAATCAGGGGGCGGCAGTCGATGGGTATCACCTCGCGGCGCGGGAAGCACGCCGCCAGAATATCGGCCGCGACCGCATCCGCCGGATCGTCGTAGGCGGGCATCAGGACCGCGCCGTTGATGATCAGGAAATTGGCGTATCCGGCCGGAAGCCGCTCGCCGTGCTCGTCGAAAACGGGAGCGGGCAGCGGCAGCGGTTTCAGCGCATAGCGCTTGCCGTCCGCATCGCGCAGGCGGCGAAGCTCCGCGGCCATTTCCCGAAGTGGCTCGAAGTGGGGATCGTGGGGATCGCTGCAGGACTGGTAGACGAGGGTGCCCGGGTCGGTGAAGCGCGCGAGCGTGTCGATGTGGCCATCGGTGTCGTCGCCGATCAGGGTCCCGTGCGACAGCCAGTGAATCGTGGTGATTCCCAGGGTGCGCTTCAGCAGGGCGCTGATGCGAGATTCGCTCCATCCGGGATTACGGTTCGGATTGAGCACGCTGCGGCGCGTGGCAAGCAGGGTACCGCGACCGTCGGTTTCGATTGCGCCGCCTTCCAGCACCAGGTCGACGGTTTCCAGCCGGGTCTGGCCGAAAGCTTCCTGACGCCACAGGGTTTCGGTTATGGCGTCGTCGCGCGCGCAGGGGAATTTTCCGCCCCAGCCGTTGAAACGAAAATCGAGCAGCAGCGGCTGTCCGTCATGACATACGGTGATTGGCCCGTGGTCCCGCGCCCACGCATCGTCGCTCGCCACGATGTGGCAGTGGACGTGCCGGGATACCACCGCACCGGCAGCTTCCAGGGCGCGCCGCGCGGAAGCACGCACCTGTGTATCCGCACAGGTAATGATGACCGCCTGGCGACGACTGATCGCGGCCGCAATCGCAGCGAACGTCGCCTCCACGCGGGTCAGTGCATCGGTGTCACCCCAGTCGCCGCCATCCCGCGGCCAGGTAAGCAATACACCGCGCTGCGGCGCCCATTCCGGCGGCAGTCGTCGAAATTCCATCGCGGAGCGTACCTCCACACTGCTGACTGATGATGAGCTGCCGGTTCGTTATTGTTTGATTATCCGCTCATTATACAGCCCGTCGATTGAGCCGCCGAGCCCGATCTATGCGGCGCTACGGAGCGTGAATCCACTGCCGGGCGAGGGGGCGGGGCGCCGGGAACCGTTTCGCGTTTCCGGGACGGCGAGCCGGCATGTCATACTCTGGTCGCGAAGGGATTCACAGCAGCCGCGGACCGGTGTGGGCGGGAACTCACGATTTCGGCGCGGGGTCTGATCCGATCAGTTCACAACAACCGACAATACAATCCATGACCCACAAGGGAATCATTCTCGCCGGTGGCGCGGGCTCGCGCCTGCGGCCACTGACCTACGCGGTCAGCAAACAGCTGATGCCGGTGTACGACAAGCCGATGATCTACTATCCGCTGTCGACCCTCATGCTTGCGGGCGTACGCGATATTCTGGTCATCACCACGCCGCAGGACCAGCACGCCTTCCAGGCGCTGCTGGGCGACGGTTCGCGCTGGGGGCTGGCGCTGTCGTACGCGATCCAGCCGCATCCGGACGGGCTGGCGCAGGCCTTTATCCTCGGGGAGTCGTTCATCGGCAACGACTGCGTGAGCCTGATTCTGGGTGACAACATTTTCTACGGTCACGGCTTGCCGGAACTGCTGCGGCGGGCCGTCGGGCGCGAACACGGCGCCAGCGTCTTCGGATACTACGTGCAGGATCCGCAACGCTACGGCGTCGTCAGTTTCGACGGCGACGGGCGCGCCACCGACATCGAGGAAAAGCCCGCCCGGCCGCGCTCCAGCTACGCTGTCACCGGGCTGTACTTTTATGACGGGGACGTGGTCGAAATTGCCAGGAGCGTGCGGCCCTCGGCGCGCGGAGAACTGGAGATCACGGACGTCAACAGGGTTTATCTGCAGCGTGGCGACCTGGTGGTGGAGCGCCTCGGGCGCGGCATCGCCTGGCTCGATACCGGTACTCACCAGGCGCTGATGGACGCCTCGAATTTCGTGCGCATCGTCGAGCAGCGCCAGGGGCTCAAGATCGCATGCCTGGAGGAAGTCGCCTGGCGCATGGGTTACATCGACGCGGCCGCGCTGGCCGCGGAGGCGGAACGCCTGAGCAAGACCGGTTACGGCGAATATCTCATGCGTCTTCTGGATGGACGAGAGTAGTGCGCTTCACTCCCACCGCAATCCCCGAAGTGATCCTGATCGAGCCGGAAGTGTTCGGCGACGAGCGCGGTTTTTTCATGGAGACCTGGAACGCGCGTACCTTTGCCGCCGCCGGCATCGATGTGCACTTCGTGCAGGACAACCACAGCCGCTCCGCCTTCGGCACACTGCGCGGACTGCACTATCAGATCCGCCAGCCGCAGGGCAAGCTGGTGCGGGTGCTCGACGGCGAGGTGCTCGACGTGGCAGTGGATATTCGCCGCGGCGCGCCCACCTTCGGCCGCTGGGTCGGCCAGCGGCTTTCCGGTCGCAACCGCAAAATGCTCTGGGTGCCGCCGGGCTTCGCCCATGGCTTTTACGTACTCAGCGAGCAGGCGGACTTCGTGTACAAGTGCACGGCCTTCTATGCGCCCGAGCACGAACGCACCATCGCCTGGAACGATCCGGACCTGGCCGTGGACTGGGGTATCGTTTCCGGTACCCGGCCACTGCTGTCGAAGAAAGACGCCGCGGGCGTGCCGCTGCGCGAGGCCGAGTTGTATCCATGAAGGTACTGATCACCGGTGCGGGCGGACAACTGGGGCGGAAACTGGTTGCCACTGCGCCCGCCGGCATGGAGATTCGCGCGCCGACCCGCGACGACCTGGATATCACCGATACGCCAGCGCTCCGCGCCTGTATCGACCGGTTCGCGCCGGCGCTGGTCATCAATGCCGCCGCCTACACGGCGGTGGATCGCGCCGAAAGCGAGCCCGAACGGGCATTCGCGGTCAATGCGCACGCGCCCGCGGAACTTGCCGCCGCGGCAGCCCGGCAGGGGGCGCGCATGATCCACGTTTCCACCGACTTCGTGTTTGACGGCGTCCATCCGCGTCCTTACATGCCGACGGACACGCCGCGACCGCTGAACGTCTATGGCGAGACCAAGCTGGCCGGCGAACGGGCCGTGCGCGAGGCGCTCGGCGAGCGGTCGCTGATCGTGCGCACGTCCTGGCTGTATGCGGCGCACGGCCACAACTTCGTCAACACCATGCTGCGACTGATGCGCGAGAAGAGCGAACTGCGCGTCGTGAGCGACCAGATCGGCACGCCGACCTCGGTGGCCGGGCTGGCGCGGGCGCTGTGGGCAGCGGCAGTGACGGACGCGGGCGGCATTTTGCACTGGAGCGACGCAGGGGTGGCGAGCTGGTACGACTTCGCCGTGGCGATCGGGGAAGAGGCGCTGGCCGCCGGCCTGCTGGATCACACCATCCCGGTGCGCCCGATCGCCTCCAGCGAATATCCGACCCCGGCGCGCCGCCCCGCGTGCGTGCTGCTCGACAAGCGGGCGGCGACGGATGCGCTGGGGCTCGAGCCGGTGCACTGGCGGCGGGCCTTGCGGGATACTTTAACGGAGAGCTGATCGCGGCTGAAGCCGCTCCCACAAAAGCCGTGGTGACCCGCATTGTGGGAGCGGCTTCAGCCGCGATTTGCAGGCGGAGCCTGAGCTATCGCCACTCACGCCGCTCCCGCAATGTCGGCATGAACGATTGTCGGAGAAACGAAACAATGGCTTCACGCTTACTGGTTACCGGCGGCGCCGGCTTTATCGGCGCCAATTTCGTGCATTACTGGCTCGAGCGCCATCCCGGCGATCGGGTGGTGGTGCTGGATGCGTTGACCTATGCCGGCAATCGCGCCAGCCTGGCCGCGGCGGACGAGTCGCGCGACTTCCGCTTTGTCCAGGGCGATATTCGCGACCAGGCGCTGGTGGAACGTCTGCTGCGCGAGGAGGCCCTCGACACGCTGGTGCATTTCGCGGCGGAGTCCCACGTCGATCGTTCCATCCTCGGGCCGGATGCATTCGTGGAGACCAACATCCTGGGCACGCACGCGCTGCTGAAGGCCGCCCGCGCGGTCTGGCTGGCGCCGGGGAATCCGCGGCCCCATCGCTTCCATCACATTTCCACCGATGAGGTGTTCGGTTCGCTGGGACCGGATGATCCGCCGTTTTCGGAGTCGACGGCGTATGCGCCGAACTCGCCGTACTCCGCCAGCAAGGCGGCATCGGACCACCTGGTGCGGGCGTGGCACCATACCTACGGGCTCGCCACCACGACCAGCAACTGCTCCAACAACTACGGGCCGTTCCAGTTTCCCGAGAAGCTGGTGGCCCTCACGATCGTCAACATTCTGCACGGCCGTTCGCTGCCGATCTACGGTGATGGCCAAAACATCCGCGACTGGCTCTACGTGCGCGATCACTGCGCCGCGATCGACCGCATTCTGGAAGCCGGCCAGGTCGGTGAGACGTACGCGATCGGTGGCGAGGCGCCCTGTACCAACCTGGATCTGGTCGGTGCCCTGTGCCGCGCGGTGGACGCGGTATTCGCTCGCGAGCCGGCGCTGGCGCAGCGCTTTCCGGAGGCACCGCCCGCGCAGGGGCGGGCCAGCGACAGTCTCATCGGTTTCGTGGCCGATCGGCCCGGTCACGACCGTCGTTATGACATCGATGCAACCCGCATGGCCGATGAGCTCGACTTTCGCCCCGAGGTCAGCCTGTCCGAGGGCATCGCAAGCACCGTCGATTGGTATCTGCGTCACGAAAACTGGTGGCAGGCCATTCTCGATGGTGACTACCGGCAGTGGGTGGCACGCCAGTACGGGGCGCCCTGAACCGAAACTTTTGCGGGCGGTACCGGTCCTAGAGCGTGTCATGCGCTTACTTCTGGCCGCGTTTGACGCAAAAGCGCCTGACACATTCCAGGCTGCGAAGCAGCGCCATTTCCATGGAGGTGGGACGTAGCAGGAGTCGATTTTGAATCGCACCAATCCACGCCCGCTCCGAATACAACCGAAAACCATCAGAGCCGGAAATGTATGGTTAGGCCGTGCCGATGCTCACCTTCGAACCACTGAATACCTTCATCGTAACGCTGTTATTGCTCTACTTCCTGAAGAATAAGGCCGCCGCCATCGGCCTGGTGGACCGTCCGGACTCACGCAAGGTGCATCATGGCGACGTGCCTCTGATCGGTGGCCTGGCGATCTTCGCCGCCTGTCTGATGTCGCTTTATGCGCTGGCGCCGGCTCCGACCCGGGCACTGGCATTTTTCAGTGGTGGCGCGGTGCTCGTGCTGATCGGCTCGCTCGACGATTACTTCAGTTTTGCCGCGGTGCCGCGCTTTGTTGCGCAAATCTGCGCCGCCTGGATCATCGCCGCCGTGGGTGGCGTGGTCGTGGCCGACCTGGGTCATCTGCTGCCGGGCGGCGGCCTGGTGGAACTGGGCATCTGGTCGCTTCCGTTCACGATTTTCGCGACCGTCGGTGTCATCAATGCGCTGAACATGGTCGATGGCATCGATGGCCTGTCCGGCAGCCTCACCCTGGTGGCGCTGACCGGGCTGGCCGTCGCCGCCGCGCTCGCCGGAGAGTTTCACACGTTGCGGTTCCTGGCCATGTTCATCAGCGGCGTGGCCGCGTTCCTGGTCTACAACCTGCGCTTGCCGGGACGCCGCCAGGCGGCGGTGTTTCTGGGTGATGCCGGCAGCATGTTCCTGGGGTTCACGCTGGCGTGGTTCATCATCGGCCTGTCGCAGGCCCCGAGCCACGCCATATCGCCAGCCGCGGGGCTGTGGTTCCTCATGGTGCCGCTGTTCGACACGGTGTTCGTGATGCTGCGCCGCATGCTGCGCGGCCAGTCTCCGTTTCGGGCCGATCGGCAGCATCTCCATCACTATCTCATGGCGCTCGGTTTTTCGGTGAATCAGACGGTGCTCATCATCGTTGGCTTTGCCGCGCTGGGCGTGGCATTCGGCCTGGCGGGCGTCATCGGCGGGTGGCCCGACTACTTCCTGTTCACTGTGTTTCTGGGCTTGTTCGCGCTTTACAGCACCGTCATGTCCAGGGCCTGGCGCCATCAGCAGGAGGCCGCGTCCCTGACCCAGCGGCACCCCTTGTAGCACACGGCATCATGGGAAATCTGCAAATAGGACGACAGAACCAGCCGCAACCGGTGTACGCAACACCGATTGGCGACGCGCCCTACGGCGCCGCGCGGCAGCCGCCGCAGCTTGGCGACTACCTCGCCGTGCTTGGCCGGCACAAGTGGATGATCCTGGGCTTGATGTTGCTGGCGTGCGCGTTGGGCGGGGTGTATTTCTGGCTCAAGACGCCGCTGTTCGAAGCGCAGTCAACCCTGCAGATCCAGCCGGCCGCGCCCCGGGTGGCGCCGATCCAGAACAGCGATTCGCCGGTGCCGAAGGACGACGTCTTCTACGAAACCCAATACAACATCATTCGCAGCCGTGCCGTCGCCTCGGCGGTGGCGGGCAAGCTCAAGCCCGACGAGCAGGCGGCATTGCTGAATCAGCCGGGTTTGCTGGACAAGCTCGGCCTGGGCGGCGGGCAGGACGAGAGCGCAATGACGCCCGCCAAGCGCCACGAGGCGCTGATTCGCGCGATCAGGAAGGGGCTGACGGTGACGGGGGTCAAGGACAGCGCCATCGTGCAGCTCACCTTTCACGCGGTCGATCCGGAGGTTGCGGCGCGGGTGACCAACCTCGTGGCGCAGTCCTACATCGATTTGCAGGAGCAGTCGCAGGCACAGCAGGCGCGCGACGCCAATCGCTGGCTGAACGGGCAGCTGCACAAGCTGCGCGCGGACCTGAGCCAATCCCAGGATCGATTGCAGAAGTTCAAGCAGGAGCACGGTTTGCTCAGCACCAAGGATCTGACGCAACTGAAGGGGGAACGGCTGTCCACCGTAACCCAGCAGCTGCTGCAGGCGCAGGCGGATGAACAGAAGGCGCAGGTTCAGTACCGGCAGACGCAGGAGGCGCTGAAACAGGGCGATGTGTCGTCCCTGTTGCCTGTCCTCAACGACCCGGTGATCCAGCAACTCAAGCTGCAGCAGGCGCAACAGCGCAGCGAGGTCCGGCAACTCGGCGCCACCTACGGCGACCGCGCACCGGAAATGCAGGCGGCGCAGGCGCGGTTGCGGCAAATCAGCGGACAGCTGCAAGCCGAGATCGACCGGGCCGTCGACTCGGTCAGGCAGGAATATCAGTCGGCGAAGTCCCGCGTTGCCGAGCTCAAGGCCATGAGCCAGAACCTCAGCTCCAACGTGCGCGAGCAGTCCGGCGACGAGTTTCATCTGGCCAAGCTGGAGCGGGAGGTGCAGACCAACCGCGAGCTGTACCAGACCTTTCTCAGCCGCGTGAAGGAGACGGGCCTCGCCAGCCAGCTCAATCTCACCAATATCCGCATCGTGGATCAGGCGGTTGCGCCGGATACGCCGTTTGTGCCCAGCCTGAAGCGGATTCTTGGCCTGGCATTGCTGCTGAGCCTGTTTCTGGGCGTGGTTCTGTCGTTCCTGCGCGAGAACATGCAGCGTACCGTGCGTTCGCCGATGGAGCTGGAGAGCCGGCTGCAGCGGCCCAGCCTCGGCGTGCTGCCGCAGGTGGCCCGGGGCCGCAAGGGCGTGTCGCTGCTGCGCGAGGTCGCGCTGGAACCGTCGTCCCCGTATACCGAAGCCATGGGTGCAATCCGGTCGCGGCTGCTGGCAGGCGTCGGAGACAGCAGCCGGCCGCGGGTGATCATGGTCACGTCCGCGGTGAGCGGCGAAGGCAAGAGCACGCTCAGCAGCAATCTCGCCTATGCCTACAGCCAGCTTGGCAGAACGCTGCTGCTGGACGCGGATTTGCGCAAGTCGTCCCTGAAGAGCCTCGGCAACGAGTATGGCTTCACCGACTACGTGTCGGGCGGTATCGATTCGCGCCAATGCATTGCCCGGGACATGACGTCCGACAATCTCTACATCATGACCCGCGGGCATGCTGAGGTAAATCCGATGGCTTTCCTGTCGTCGGATCGCGTCGCGAAAACCCTGGACAAACTGCGCCAGCAGTTCGACACCGTGATCGTCGATACGGCACCGGTACTGGCAGCGAGCGACGCGCTTGTTCTCGGTCGCCAGGTGGACGGGGTGGTGGTTTCGGTCAAGGCCAACGCGACCCCGTACGACATGGTGCGGGAAGCGCTCAAGCAGCTGGAATCGGCTCACGTCGAGATACTCGGTGTAACGCTGTCGCAGGTAAACCCCAAGGATATGGCCCGCTACGGCAGCTACTACGGCTACCGTTACGGCTATGGTCAGGCCTGATCCCACAGGCGCCACGCCGTGCCGGCGGGCAGGGCGGGTTGTGCCGATTTCAGCACCGGGTGTGCAACTGCTGCACCGCTTGTCCGGGGATTGACCGCTATTCCGGAGCCAGCATGAAAGTCATCTGCTTCTATCTGCCCCAGTTTTACCCGATTTCGGAGAACAACGCGTGGTGGGGTCCGGGGTTCACCGAGTGGCGCAACGTGGCCAAGGCGCGGCCGCGGTTTCGTGGCCACTATCAGCCGCACCTGCCCGGAGAGCTCGGCTTTTATGATCTGCGTCTGGAGGAAACCCGTATCGCCCAGGCGGAGCTGGCGCGCGCCCACGGAGTATCGGGATTCTGCTATTACCACTTCTGGTTCAACGGGCGCATGCTTCTGGAGCGGCCGTTCAACGACGTGCTCGGGTCGGGCCGGCCGGCGCTGCCGTTCTGCCTGTGCTGGGCCAACGAGAACCTGACGCGGCTCCGGGACGGCGGTGACAAGCGGGTATTGATCGGTCAATCATACGGCCGCTATCAGCCGGAAGCGCATATCGACTGGCTGATGCATGCGTTCGAGGACGGGCGCTACATTCGGGTCGATGGCAGGCCCCTGTTCGCGGTCTACAATCCGTCAGCGATCCCGGAACTGGCGCGCACCATTACCCAGTGGCAGCGCGCGGCGCGGCGTCGCGGATTGCCGGGGCTGTATCTGTGCGGCGTGCAGAGCGAGCACAACCGCCTCAACGAAGCCGAGATGGTGGCGATCGGTTTCGACGCGGTGATCGATTTCCTCCCGCGCCCGGACATGCGCGGTGCCCGTGGCGCCGCCAATCGTCTTGCCTATCTGCTGCCAAGGACCATCAACCGCCTGTTGCGGACACTCCACCTGGATGCACGCCTGCCGCTGACGCCCGTGGTGAATGTCTTTTCCTACCGGCGGCTGGTCGAGAATGCCCTGCAGGGTCTGGATGGCGCGCACACCCGCCATCCCTGTGTGCTGCCGGGCTGGGACGACTCACCACGGCGGCGCGAGGGCGCCAGCATTTACCAGAACGACAACCCCGCGCTGTACGGCGACTGGCTTGCGCATGCCTTGCTGTCGGTAAAGGACAAACCGGAGGATGAGCAGCTGGTGTTCGTCAATGCCTGGAATCAGTGGGCAGAGGGCTGCCATCTGGAGCCGGACTGCCGTCATGGGCGCGCCTTCCTCGAAGCGACCCGCGATGCCCTGATGCTGGCGCGGACGCGCGCCGCCGAGGCAGTGCCGGAAACGGCCGTCGCGCCGCGTCCGCGGGTTGCGGCCGCCGATTCGCATGTGCAGGCATGAACGGTCCGCCGTCCACGACCGCCACGGGCGAGCCGCGTGTCTACGTGATCCTGCTCAACTGGAACGGCTGGGATCAGACCCTGTCATGCCTGGAGAGCGTGCTGCGCAGTCGCTACGGCAACTATCGCGTGATCGTGGTCGACAATGGTTCCCGGGACGAGTCCGTTGCGGCGCTCCGCGCGTGGGCGCGGGGAGAGCTGGCACCCCTGCCGTTGCACGCAGCGGTGGCGGCGCGGATCGGCTATACATCGCCACCCAGGCCGGTCGCGATGGCCGAGCTGTCCCAGGCCGAGGCCGAGCGGCGACCCGCCACGGCGGCCGACGCCCCGGTCACGCTGATTCGCAATCCCCATAACCTGGGTTTCGCCGGCGGCAACAACGTCGCCTTGCGTCACGTGCTCGCGCGCGGCGATGGCGACTACGCCTGGTTGCTGAACAACGACACCGTGATAGCCCCGGATACGCTCGAGTGCCTGGTGGAGCACATGCGTGCAAACCCGCGCGCGGGGCTGTGCGGTTCCACGCTGATCTACTACGACGAGCCGGACAGGATCCAGGCGCTGGGTGGCGGCGTCTACAACCCGTGGCTCGGTACCCAGCGCCACATCGGCCAGGATTCGCCGGCTTCGGCGTCGGTCGACGCGCGCGCGGTAGAACGCCAGATGGCTTATGTCGTCGGCGCGTCGATGCTGGTGTCGCGCGCCTGGCTGAAGGATGTCGGACTTTTATGCGAGGACTACTTTCTTTACTTCGAAGAGCTGGACTGGGCGATCCGCGGCCGCGGCCGTTACCAACTGGCGTTCGCGCCCCGAAGCCGCGTCTATCACAAGGAAGGCCGCAGCATCGGCCGGCCCGCCACGACGGCCAGCGCCGATTACTACGCCCTTCGCAGCCGCCTGCTGTTCACCCTCAAGCGCATGCGCTGGGCGTTTCCCAGCGTGTGGCTGAGCTATTTCGGCGTGCTGTTCAATCGTGTGCGCCGCGGTCAGCTCGAGCGCGTGCCGACCATCGTGCGAATCATGCTGGGGCAATGGACGCCGCAGCGATGACGCAAAACGTGTTTGCCGGCGCCTGCCTTGCACTGCTGTTGCTGGCCGCGCCGGCGTTGCCCGCATCGGCCGCCACCGCAGGGCTGACGCTGGCCGCTGACGGACATACCGCCTACCGCATCGAGGTAAAGGGTGCGTCGGCGCCCGTGATGGACAAGGCGGCACACGAGTTGGCCGAATACCTGCAACGCATCTCCGGCGCCCGGTTCCCGGTGGAGAGTCGCGATGGCGGCGGGCCGGTCATCCGCATTCACGCCCGGCCCGCGCAGCGCAAGCAGCCAGGGGAGGATGAAGGCTTCACCATTCGCACCGACGGGCAGAATCTGCTGATCGACGGCGAAAGCCCGCGCGGTGCCGCCTATGGCGTGTATTACTTCCTCGAACACTATCTGGGCGTGCGCTGGCTGGCGTCGGACTTCACCGTCGTGCCCCGTCGCGCCAACATCAAGCTGGCGCCCATCGACGTGAGCCAGCGGCCGGCCTTCAGCTATCGCGAAGTATTTTCGCGCGACGCCGACGACCCGGACTTCGCGCTGCATAACCGGCTCAACGGCCAGTTCGGGCATCGGGTCATCGAGCACAAGCTCGGTACCGCGCAGGGCGGCTCGGCGAGCGTGCGCAGTTTGAGCATTTTCGATCTGGTACCGCGCGACAGGTACGCCAGGAGCCATCCCGAGTACTACGGCGGTGGCCAGCTTCGCTTCGCCAATCCGCAGGTGCGCGAGGTCGCGCTCGAAAACCTGAAGAAGAAGCTCGCCAAATGGCCGGCGGACCAGCCTTACTATCTGCTGGTTCAGCACGCGGACCGGGAGACTTACTACAACGGCGGTGGCGATGCCGAGCTGATTCGCCGCGGCGGCGCGCCGGGCGCTGCTTTCGTCGAGTTCGTACGCTACCTTGCCAACGGCGTGCGCAATCAGCATGCCAACGTCACGCTGCTGCTCGAAGCCTATCTGTGGAGCCGCAAGCCGCCGCGCGCAATGCCGTTGCCGGACAACCTCGGCGTGATGCTGTCGGACATCGAGGTGAATTTTGCCGAGCCGCTGGAGGCGCCGGGAAATCGTCCGTTTCTGCAGGATCTGGAGGGCTGGAGCCAGCTCACGAACAAGATCATAATTTGGCATTACATTACTGATTTCAATAATTATCTCCAGCCATTTCCGGATTTTGACGCGCTCGGAAAGGACCTGAAGACGCTGGCCGGCCATGCAGCGGTCAAGGGCATTTTCGCGGAAGGGTCCTACAGTACGAAAGGCGGCGAGTTCGCGTTGCTGCGAGCGTGGTTGCTGGCGCGGCTCATGTGGTCCCCCGAAAGCGACCAGAACGCACTGATGCGCTCGTTCTGCGAAGCTTACTTCGGCCCGGCGGCTCCCTACATTCTTGACTACATAGCGACATTGCAGCGCAGCGCGCGGGAGCACGATGCGCAGCTGAGCACCAAAACGCCGCCTTCCGCGCCCTACCTGTCGCTGGATTTCCTGCGCACGGCGGATCAGCTGTTCATGCAGGCCGCGGCAGCGGTCGCCGATCAGCCGGTTTATCGGAAGCACGTGCAGACGGCGCGCATGCCGGTCGACTACGCGATTCTCATCAACCGGCCGCGCCTGAAGTACCAGGCGAGCCAGCAGGGCGGGCAGTGGCGGTCCGATCCGGAACGCCTGAAGCGTCTCGAGCGGGCCATGCACCAGGCGGGCATGACCCGGTTTCGTGAGGGCGGGGATGCCAGCCCGGACAATCTGATCGCGATTCTGTCGATCGAGCGTACACCTGCGCCGCCACCGCGCGGTTGCAGCCACGAGGGCGGGGGAACGCGTTGCGGCGTGGTACAGGCCGACTCGTTCAAGCTCGCCGGCAGCGCCCATATGGTTGCGGATCCGGCGGCCAGCGACGGCGCCGCCGCGGCCATGACCGCGACCGATACCTCGTGGGGCATACAGATACCGCTGGAGCGCCTGATTCCGGGCCCGGGCAAGTGGAAGTTGCATGCGCGTGCGCGGGCGGCGGGCGAGTCGGTGAAACCAGGGCAGGGTGTGCTGCAGGTGGGGGTTTACCCCGGCGAGCATCGGACCGTTCATCTCGATGGGGCAGACGGCACGGCATACCAGGACGTGCCCATACCCGGGACGTGGCAGCGCGATGACAGGCGCTACGTGTGGATCGCCGGGAGCCCTTCGGCGGTGGGCGGCAAGATCTATGTCGATCGTGTGGTTGCCGTGCCGGCACCTTAGCGCGGAATCCGGTTGAGAAATGCAGGCCAGTGCATTGTCCATACGATCTGTTTCTGCGGCCGACGCCTCCTGCCCTCCATGGGCGGCGCCGGTGCCGGCTTCCGCGCGCGTGTGGGCACCGTTCGTCTTCGTTCTCCTGTATACGCTGACGTTCCCCAACATCAAGATCCCTGTCGGCCTGGACCTCAGGCTGGGCCAGGTCGTGCTCATGACGGGTGTCTTCGTTCTGTTCCTGCGCGACGCCTACCTGCGCCAGATGCGCTGGAATATTCTGCTCGCCCTGGTTGGCGCGGGCCTGCTGCTGTCCGGCATCAGCGTTTTGTCGCCGTACCCGAAAGTCAAGCAGACCGTTTTTCTGATCAAGTTCATCATGGTGTATCCATCCGCCTTTTACATGGGCGCCCGCGTGCTGAGCCTGATTTCCGTACGCCAGTTTCTGAAGGTGCTGGAGACCACGCTGGTATTGGCCTGCGTGGGCGGACTGATCCTGGACTTTTTCTTCCCGGTCGTGCCGCTGGTGCATCCGCGCCCCAATTATCCGGAGGGCATCAAGGGCAGCTTCTGGGAGCAGGGTGAGATGGCGTTCGTGCTTGGCCTGTTTCTGCTCACTTCCCTCTCCCTGCGACTGACGCACGGGCTGTGGCCGCGGCATCGATGGTGGCTTGTGGCCCTCTACGGGCTGACGCTCGGCTGTGCCCTGGGGACCTATAACAAGACCGTCTGGATCGCGCTCGGCAGTGCGCTCGTGGTGGGCACCGCTCTGTTGCGCACGCCCTATTGGAATCGGCGCCGCAAGCGCTGGTGGCTGATCGCGGTGGTGGTGCTGGTATGCGCGGGCGCCATTGGCCTGATGTTCTACAACGAAAGCCTGCCGCCGGACAAAAAGCTCGTCACGTCACAGATGCTGACCAACAAATGGGATAACGAGCGGGGTGCCGCGCTGCGTCTTTCGTGGGATCTGATTCAGCAGAATCCGGTATTCGGGAAGGGTTTCGGGTTTGTGGAAGCCTACTTCGACACCCATGCCGCGCACATTGTCGGTCTTGGTGCGAACGTCGGCGCCATTTTCAACTCCTATCTGGACATCTGGCTATCGGTCGGCCTGTTCGGGCTCGCGTATTCGCTGGGACTGATCGCAGCCGCGTTCAACCGGGCCAGCCTGATGGCGGTATTCGTCGTGATCTACGTTTTCGTCTGCGTGAATTTCAATCCCTATGCACAGTCCGAATTTTATTATCTGTTCCTCGGGCTGTGCTGGGCGACGCGCGAAGACTGGCAAGGTGTTCGGTCCGGGGCGGGCGCCGCATGACTCAGGCATCCACTTTTGCGCCCGGCAGCATGCTGCTTTCGGTGGTAAGCCATGGCCACGGTTCGATGCTGGCACGGCTGCTGGGGGATATCGAGCGTGGCTGGGACAAGACGGGACTGCGCGTGGTGGTTACCGTAAACGTTCCCGAAGAGCTGGCGTTTTCCCCGGACGATTACTCGTTTCCACTGCAACTCATCCACAACGATACGCCCAGGGGTTTTGCCGCCAACCATAACGCGGCGTTCCGGTCCGCGCCGGAGGACCTGCTGTGCGTGGTCAACCCGGACGTGCGCTGCGTGGTCGACCCGCTGCCCGCGCTGCTGGCGGCGCTGAATCAACCCGGCGTTGCGCTGGCGGCGCCGGTGGTGGTAGCGCCCGGCGGCACGGTGGAGGACAGCGCCCGGCGGATACCGACGCCGGGACGTATTCTGCGGCGCATGCTGCCGTCGCGGCGCGGCCCGGATTACGTTATCGGTGACAGCGTGCTGTACCCGGACTGGGTCGCGGGCATGTTCATGCTGATTCGCGCCGATGTGTTTCGTGCCCTGGGCGGTTTCGACGAGCGCTATCACCTGTATTGCGAGGATGCCGATCTGTGCATGCGCGTCTGGCGCAGCGGCCATCGCGTCGCGCTGGTGCCAACGGCGCGAATCACGCACGATGCGCGCCGGTCCAGCCATCGGCGGCCGCGCTTCCTGGTCTGGCACGTGCGCAGCCTGCTGCGTTTTTTCTCCACTTATCCATTCTATCGCCCGACATGAAGCTCGCCTTTCTTGCCGTTTCGTATACGCCGCAGCGCGATGGCGTCAGCGTCTATACCGAAAACCTGCTGTACGAGCTGGTGAGGGAAGCGCGGCGGCGCGAATTGCCACTGCAGATGGATGTGTTCGTGCGTCGTTCGTCAAGAATGCTGTTGCGCCGGATAATCGAGGTGGACGAGGAGGGCGCCCCGCCGAAGGACACTTCCGTGCGCCTCGAATTCGTGGATATAGGCGGGGATGGTGCTTTCGCACGCTATGTGCGGGCGCCGGCCATGATGGCCTTGCGCCGCCGCTACGACTGGATCCTGATGCCCAATTTCCAGCCTCTGGGCTGGTGGCCGCGGGCCGGCCGACTGAGCGTGCTGCACGATCTGACTTATCGCGTTGCGCCGGACCAGTTTTCGAAGCTTCGCTTATTATACATGGGTCTTCTTACCTGGCTCCGACTCACACTCGACTCCGATACCGCCATCATTTCAAGAACAACCCAAGACAACCTCACCCATTACTACCCAAAAAGTCAGCAAAAAAACCTGCTCTACATGCCCAATGGTCTGCCCCGCAAACTGCTGCACCAGCCGCGCTTGCGGAGCAGGGACGTGGAACACAAGCTGACAGCGGCACACATGCACCTGCTGTTCGTCGGACGGGTGAACCGGCTCAAGGGCTTCGATCGCGTACATGCCGCCTGCAGCGCGCTCGACCGCTATCTGCAAGAGGCACCCGATCGTCGGGCCACTCTGCATGTGGTTGGCAAGGAAACCGGCGAGAGCGCGGATTTGCTTCGGGAATTCCGGCTGCGCCGGATCGTGCTCAAGTGCCACGGTTACGTGGATGATGACACGCTGAACTGTCTGTATGCCGAAAGCGCGTTCTGTTTCTTTCTGTCCCGCAATGAGGGTTTCGGGCTGCCGCTGATCGAAGCGATCTGGTTTGGTTGCGTGCCGATTCTTTCCGATATCGCGATTTTCCGCGAAATCATGGGCCGCGAGTTTCCACTGTTTCCGGAGGGAGCACGCGCGCCGGCGGCTGTGGCCGACTTCATCGCCGCCGTGAGCACCGATGCGCGCGAGCGCGAGCGCCTCCTCACCGGCATGGAACAGGCGCTGGAGCGCAATCGGGGCGGCTATCGAGTCGCGGCGCGGGCTTTCCTCGACCGCGTCAGAATATCCGCTCCTTGACGAATATCACGTCACCGGGACGGACTTCGGTATCCAGGCTGGCGTCGCTCGTCGTCTGCTTGCCGCTCTGGTCCTTGCGTTTGATGACGATGCGATCGTAGTCGCCGCGTGGCGTCAGGCCGCCACCGATGGCCAGTGCCTGCACCACCGTCATCCCCGGTTCATAGCGATAGGAGCCGGGTTTCTGGACGGCGCCGAGGATGTAGAACGTCTGCTCCTGCGGGACGAAGATCACATCGCCGGCCTGGGCCTTGACGTTCTTGAACTTCCCCGTCGTGATCTGGTTCATGGTGAGCTGGTAGTCCTTGCGCTCTCCATTTTTCGCGGTGCGGGTCAGCACGATGTAGTCGGCCGCCTTGGGGGTCAGCCATCCCGCCTGGCCGAGCATATCCACCAGGGTCTTGTCGCTGGAGAGGAAGTATTCGCCCGGTTTTTCGACCTGGCCAAGCACTGCCACGCGCTTGCTCTGGAACTCCTTTATCCGCACCGTGACCACCGGGTTCTTCAGAATTTGCGCGGCCTGCAGGCCATCGGCGATCTTTGCCGCTGCCTGTGTCGATGTCAGCCCGGCAAGCTTGATCGAGCCGAGAAAGGGGTAGTCGATGGTGCCGTCGGCGTCGATGCGTGCGTCGGTATCCAGGCGCGCGTTGCCGTACACGGTGATGGAGACGATGTCGCCTGGCCCCAGATGATAATCGTCCGCTGCCGCGGCGCCGGTGTTCAGTGCCAGTAACATGAAAATCGCCGTCAGCACGGCGAGTGAAGCACGTCGCATGAGCATGATGATCAAAATGCGTATTCCGCCTCGGCCATCACCAGATTGTCGCGAAAGTCGTCGACGTCGATGTTGGAGTTCCGCTTCTGCGCCTGATAGGTGAGTGTGAGGTGCAGCGGGTCGATTGGCTGGTAGCTGACTCCCACGCGGGCAGTATAAAGCTTGTCCTCGCGTTGCGTGGAAGAGGGCGTCGTGCCGATGGGGTTGCCGCGAAAGTCGTCGCGCTCGGCGGACAGCCGGAGCCTGACCGTGATATCCGGCGTCGCGGCCCACATGGGCTGCACACCGACACCGCGGGAAACCACATAACTGGCGATGTCGCCGTCGAAGGAGCTGGCGTCGCGCCATGCGCTGAAGCGGATGGTGGTGATGGGCGTGGCGTACCAGTCGTAGTCGAGGCGGCCGGTGACGCCGGTGAAGTCCCGGCCGGACTGGTCGTCCAGCCGGTGCTGGGTGACACCCACCTGGGCCTGCAGGCTGGATACCGAGGTCGCGGCCCAGCCGACGACGAGACTGTAGCGATTTTCGCGGTAATCATTGCTGACCGGCTCGCCGTCGATGATCTGGCGCTGGTCGAAATTTCCCTTGGTGGTCGCGGCTCGCAGCCCGACATGGGAATCGACGGTGGTAAAATAGCGCAGTTCCGTGAACAACGTGGTTTCGTCCCGGTCGAGAAAATCCCGTTCGTCATTGTTCTGATGCCGCCAATTGCCTCCAATCAGCCAGTCCCAGTCCGGCGTAATGTGCAGCGCCCCGTGGAAGTGCGTGGTGTAGACCGTTTTCAGATCCTTGGTGCGGTCGTGGTACTGGTAGAAGCTGGACAGGGTGCGATCGTAACTCTGGCTCAGGGTACCATCCAGCAGGCGGCCGACTTCCCAATCCCAGGCTCCGAGCGCATGGGCGGCCGTGTGATTGAGGCTGTCGAAATGGCTGAACAGGGCGCGCTCCAGCCAGCCGTCGAAGCGCAGGGTCTGCAGGCTGATCGGCTTGGCCACCTGAAGACCGGCGCCAAGCCGGGTGATGAAATCGGACATCTGGCTATCATTGTTGAGAGCGCGAGCCTGGTCGCTGCCGGAGACCCGAAACAGATTGCTGTCGTAGGTGACGTTGGAGTAAACGTACGGTTGGATCGTTTCACCGGTGGCCATCTCTGGCCGGTGTACCGGCGCAGCCTGGGCGAAACTGCTGATGCCAACGCATACGGCGGCCAAAGCCGCACCCGGGAGAGTTCGCGTCATCGGTTACCGGTCCTCCGTGGTTTTACAGGAAAAATAACGGGTCAGACGGGATCATGGACCGCTGAGGACGTTGATCGTTCGGACGTAACCTGTTTTTCCGTATTAGAATTGCCGCGCCGGCGGCGTCATATCCGCCTACTGCAAGAATAGACGCTCAGATAACAACGTCCAGAATAAGAGGAGATGAAGACCATGCTGCTGCCTCTGCTCGCACGCCGAATTCGCAAGGGCTCGCTCGTCTTGCGCATGCCCGACGGCTCGACGCAGACGTTGGGTGAGGGTGCACCGACCGCGCACGTGATTTTGCGCCGCAAAGGCGTGCTGCGGCGCATCCTGCGCAACCCTGACCTCCAGTTTGGCGAGAGCTACATGGATGGCGACTGGGATGCCGGCGAGGGGGGACTGCTGCCGCTGTTCGAGCTGATCCACCGCAACGAAGACCACGACTATGCCAAGCGTGGCAACCTGGTGAGCATCATGCAGCGTGTGCGCCACCGGGTCGATGAGATGAACACCGCGGTGCGCAGCCGCAAAAACGTTCATCGTCATTACGATATCGACGAGCAGCTGTTTCGCGCCTTCCTCGACACGGACATGCAGTATTCCTGCGCCTATTTCCACGCTCCCGACATGACTCTGGAAGATGCACAGACGGCCAAGCGTGAGCACATCGCGCACAAGCTTCTGCTCAAACCCGGCGATCGCGTACTGGACATCGGTTGTGGCTGGGGCGGACTGGCCCTGCACCTGGCGGAGCATTACGGCGCCAGCGTCACCGGCCTGACGCTGGCGGACGACCAGTACGCAATAGCCTGCCAGCGGGCGCAGGAGCGCGGGCTGGAGGATCGGGTGAAGTTTCTGCTGCAGGATTATCGTGCCCACGAGGGCAGTTACGATGCCATCGTGAGCGTGGGCATGTTCGAACACGTCGGCCGGCCGCAGTATCAGGTGTTTTTCGACAAGGTGTACAGCCTGCTGCACCCCGACGGGCGTGCCCTGCTGCACACGATCGGCCGCACCGCGCCACCGACGGTGACCAACCCCTGGATTCACAAATACATTTTCCCCGGCGGCTACATTCCGGCGGCGTCGGAGGTGACGGCCCGCATCGAGCGCTCCGGCCTGGTGCTGTCGGATCTGGAGGTCCTGCGTCTTCACTATGCCGAAACGCTCAAGAACTGGAATCAGCGCTTTCAGGCGGTTCGCGAGGAGACAGCACGGCGCTTCGACGAGCGTTTCTGCCGCATGTGGGAGTTTTATCTGCAAATTTCCGAGGCGTCGTTTCGCTGGAGCGAGCTGGTGGTGTTTCACTTTCAACTCGCGCGTGCCAACAATACCGTGCCCCTGACGCGCGACTATCTTTACCTCACGCGTGATTAACCCGTAATATGTTGCGCCGGTAACCTGAGGGGATCAGTGCATCGGGCGGCATCTGCGGGCAGCGGAATGAACGCCGGCCGCCGGTTGACCGCGACCTTGCGCTGATCATAGAAGCCGTTTTCTCCTGCTCGTGCGTGCGCGGGCATGCGGAACTGGTGCTGTAAATGGACGTGCGTGGCGGTGCGCCGCCAATGGAGAGTTGCCGTTGATCGAAATCAAAGACGTATCCAAGTCCTTCGGGGGCTTGAAGGCCGTCAACCATTGCTCGTTCGTGGTGCGCAAGGGCGGCATCACCGGACTGATCGGCCCGAACGGAGCTGGAAAATCCACCCTGTTCAGTATCATCGCCGGGTTCCAGCAGGCCGATTCCGGGACCATCCTGCTGGATGGCCGTGACATCACCACAACCCGGCCGGATCAGCTCTTTCACGCCGGACTCGTTCGTACCTTCCAGATTCCCCACGAATTCTCACGCATGTCGGTGCGCGAAAACCTGATGCTCGTGCCACCGGGACAGCTGGGTGAAAATCTGCTTCTGAGCTGGACCCGCTGGGGCAGCGTCAAGCGTCAGGACAAGCAAATCCTGGAACGGGTCGACGAGGTTCTGGATTTTCTGCAACTGGGCCATGTGGCGCAGGAACTCGCGGGCAACCTGTCGGGCGGCCAGAAGAAATTGCTGGAACTGGGCCGCACCATGATGACGGATGCCAAGGTCGTGCTTCTGGACGAGCCCGGTGCCGGGGTCAATCCGACATTGATGGGGACGCTTTCGGATGCCATTCAGCGCCTCAATCGCGAGCGGGGCTATACCTTCTGCCTCATCGAGCACGACATGGACCTGATCGCGCGCCTGTGCGATCCGGTAGTGGTCATGGCGAACGGCACCGTGATCGCGGAGGGGCCGATGGAGGCGATTCGGGCCAATGAGGAGGTACGCAATGCCTATCTCGGACAGGGCGCGAGCGCCTGACGAACGCAGCCTTGCCGCGCAAACGGGCAAGGGCCAGGGATGAACGGAGCCAAGGTGAACTTACTAGAGATCGACGAAGTATTCGGCGGCTATGGCGGAGGGGACATCCTCAATGGAGTCAGCCTGCGCATGGAAGCCCGCGAGGTGGTGGTCATTGTCGGCCCCAACGGTGCCGGCAAGTCGACCCTGATGAAAGCCGCTTTCGGGCTGGTCAAAATCCGGCAGGGCACGGTGACGTTCGATGGCCGGGACATCACCCGGTTGCGACCGGACCTGGTGGTGCGGCAGGGCATTTCCTATGTGCCGCAGGAAGCCAATGTCTTCCCGACCATGAACGTGCAGGAGAATCTGGAGATCGGGGGTTACATCCGCAAGGACGATCTGCGGCAGCAGATGGATCACATCTACACGCTGTTTCCGCGGCTGGCGGAGCGCAGAAAGCAGGCGGCCGGCTCCATGTCCGGCGGGGAACGCCAGATGCTCGCCATGGGCCGGGCATTGATGCTCGAACCCAAGCTTCTGCTGCTGGATGAGCCGACCGCGGGGCTGTCGCCGCTGTATATCGACCAGACGTTCGAGAGCATCAAACGCATCAATGCGGAAGGAGTGAGCATACTCATGGTAGAGCAAAATGCCAAGCAGGCTCTCGGCATCGCCGATCGTGGCTATGTGCTCGCGACCGGGCGCAACCGCTA
The DNA here is from genome assembly GCA_964646895.1 of uncultured Salinisphaerales bacterium. Taxonomy (GTDB): domain Bacteria; phylum Pseudomonadota; class Gammaproteobacteria; order Nevskiales; family CAZYIP01; genus CAZYIP01. Next base: position 22,023 of record CAZYIP010000026.1, read on the forward strand.
CGAAGACACCGGACCCAGGCTGTTGGCCAACCGGGAAGTGGCCGAAATGTTTCTGGGGGGCTGAACGGCATGCTCATCGATTTGTTGCAATTGCTGTACTACGGCATCGTTTACGGGGGGATTCTGGCGCTTGGCGCGATCGGCGTGTCGATGATTTTCGGTATTCTGAGGTTTGCCAATTTCGCCCACGGCGACATGATGACCATGGGCGCGTACATGGCGTTCTTCCTCGTCGTCGGGCTGCACTGGCCAATCTGGCTGGCCGTGGTTCCGGCCGCGATCGGTGCCGCCCTGGTCTGCGTGGTCATCGACCGTCTGTTCTACCGAAGGTTGCGGCGCATCGCGCCGGTCATCCTGCTCATCTCCTCGTTTGGCACCGGGCTCATCCTGCGCTCCCTGGTGCAGATCATCTGGGGACCGGACAACCAGGTCTATCGCTCCGGGATCAGCATTCCGTTTCGCGTCCAGGGGGTGGTGATCGCACCGGACAGCCTGTGGGTCATCACCGGGGCGGTCATCTGCGTGGTGCTGGTGCATTTGTTCCTGAGCCACACCAAGATGGGCAAGGCGATGCGCGCCATGAGCGATAACATGGATCTGGCGCTGGTCTCCGGCATTCCCGCGGAGCGGGTCATCTTCTGGGTCTGGATCGCCGGCGGCTCTCTGGCGGCGGTGGCCGGCATCCTGCTCGGCATGGACACGCAACTGCATCCGACAATGGGTTACCGCGTATTGCTGCCGATTTTCGCGGCCGCCATTCTCGGTGGCATCGGGCGCCCCTACGGCGCAATCGCCGGGGCGCTGGTCATCAGCATCGCCATGCAGTTCTCGACCCTGGTGCTGTCGCCGGCGTATCAGCCAGCGGTCGCGTTCGGCATCATGGTGCTGGTGCTGATATTTCGCCCGGAGGGCATTTTCAAGGGAGCCCTTTGATGGACGTCTTGAACCTCATTCAGTACGCGCTTTTTTTCCTGACCATAGCCGGTGTGTACGCGGCGCTCACGCTGGCGCTCAATCTTCAGTGGGGATTGACCGGGCTGTTCAATCTGGGGATCGCGGGGTTTTTCGCGGTCGGAGCGTATACCAGCGCGATTTTGTGCGCGCCGCCCAGCCCCGACTTCGTCGGCGGCTTCAATATGCCGCTGGTCGTCGGTGTCTTCGGGGGGATGCTGCTTTCCGGCATCATCGCCGCATTGATCGGTCTGGCCACCATTCGTCTGCGAACCGATTATCTGGCGATCGCGACCATCGGCATCGCCGAAATCATCCGCCTGGTACTCAAGAACGAGGAATGGCTGACCAATGGCGTGCGCGGCATTGCGGGCATTCCAGGCATTCCAGTTCCAGACATTCCGCAGCCATTCAGTTCCGACGACAATCCGCTTCTGGCCCTGCTGAACCCGCTTTTGCCCCTTCTGGACCCGCTTCTGGTCCTGCTGACGGTGCTGGTCGTCGTCGCGATCATTTATTTTCTCGTCGAACGCGCACGCGTTTCGCCGTGGGGCCGGGTGCTGCGGGCGGTACGCGAGAATGAAGACGGCGCCATCGCCGCCGGCAAAAACGTCGATCGCTACCGCCTGGAAGCCTTTACCGTCGGTTCTGCATTCATGGGCGTGGCGGGTGCGCTGTATGCCCATTTCATCGGCTTCATCAGCCCCGAGGCGTTTCGGCCGCTGTACGGCACTTTCCTGATCTGGGTCATGCTCATTGCCGGGGGCAGTGGCAACAACCTCGGTGCTCTGGCGGGTGCGCTCGGTATCTGGGTGATCTGGTCCGGGACGCAGATTCTGACCGATATCCTGCCGGCCGGGTTGGCGACGCAGGCGGGTGCGGTGCGTATGTTGCTGATCGGTGTATTGCTGCAGGTGGTTCTGCTGACCCGCCCGCAGGGCGTGTTTCCCGAGCGACAGCCGCGCCTGCCGGCCAGGGCCGCCAAACCCAAACCCGCGCCGGACAATGGTGACAGCGGAAAAGAACCCCACCGGATGGAAGGGCCCGGCTGATTGTCCTGAGCACATCCGGCGGCACAAAAAAACCCGCGGCTTTCGCCGCGGGTTTTTTTCTCGTAACTACCGCTAGCTACGTTTGCTACTTCATGCCTTCCGACGGGTCGAACACCCGGACGGTGACGATCTGGCCGTCCTTGATCTGCCATTCGGCAAAGGTACCGGTCACATCACCGTGCTTGTCGAAGTCTTCCGCACCGGCAGCACCGGTCCAGTTGATGTCCTTGCCTTCCTTCAGAAGCTTCACCGCCTTGGCCCACTCGCCGGGCAGAATTTCCTCGCCTGGCGGGTTGGAAATTTCGGTGAGGGCATCGCGGATGGCGGTTCCGTCGGTGGTCGTGCCCGCCTTTTGTGCCGCCAGGGCGAGCAGATAGACGGCGTCATAGGCGGTGTCGATATACGGCTGCGGAACGCGCTCGCCGTTTTCCTTTTTGTAGGCCTCATCAAAACGTTTGGCGGCGTCGCTGTCCTCGAGCGCCTGGGCCGCGGTGCCTACCGAACCGTTCAGGTACTGCGCGCCAATGTTCTTGATGATGTTGAGCGACTTCATGCCATCGGTGAAGATGAACTTGGTGAACATGCCGCCTTCGAGCGATTGCCGCAAAAGCGTTTCGCCGTCACCGACATAGGCGATCATCGCAAGGTAGGGTGTGCTCCCGTCCCCCCAGATCTTCTGCAGGTTGGCACGGTAGGAGGCCTGCTTGGGCTCGTAGGCGGTGGTGTGGGTCACTTCGCCACCGAGCTTCTTGAACGCCGCGGTGAAGGAGTCGGCCAGGCCCTTGCCGTAGTCGTTGTTGACGTAGACGACGGCTGCCTTCTTTACCCCGTGCTTCTGCGCGACCTGAGCCATGGCGACACCCTGGTAGGCATCGGATGGTACGGTGCGGAAGAGGTAGCCGTCATCGTCCAGGGTGGTAATCACCGGGGAAGTCGACGCCGGAGATATCTGCGGGATCTTGTGCGGCTTGCTCACGCTCAGCGCGATCGGGATGGTCACGCCGCTCGACAGGGCGCCGACGAAGGCGACGGCATTGTCGATGGTTGCCAGCTTGTTGGCCGCGTCCACGCCGGCCTGTGGCTGGGTCTGCGCATCGCCGACGATGATCTTGATCGGCTGTCCGAGCACTCCACCCGCTTCATTGATTTCCTTCGCTGCCAGTCTGACACCGTTGAGGGAAGTCGGGCCGTAAGCCTGCAATGCACCTGTCATCGGCATGATGGCGCCGATTTTGAGCGGTGTCTGAGCGGCTGCCGAAAGTGTCGCTCCGAAGGTGAGCGCTGCGCTCGCCAGCGCGGTTACTGCAAGTTTTCGAAACATTGAGGATCTCCCCCCCGATGGATTGAATACGGACTTACCAGGACTGCGCAATGAATGGATTGCATTGAATGCAGTTTTGCCTCCCATGCGTTGTTGCTCCTCATCTTTTCAAGTGGTTTGGCGCCGGCGTGGCGCCGGCATCGGTACAGCCAACGGTTCGTCGGTTGCCGCTGCTTGCAGGTCTCGCGACGAACCGCCCGCTAAGAATATGATGTAAGCGGGCAGCCTGCAATGCCATGTCGTGTTATAACGATAACGCGGGGTGGATTGACCGCGTGCGCACAGCGTGGCCCTGCCCTTCCATTTTTTCGGATCAGCGGCTAGTTTAAGCAAAGGCCGAAATCAAAGCGGCCCGGTATACAGCATCGCCGGGTACGTACAAAACGATAAATACACCGAAGAGGAGAACGCGATGCGCATATTCGACAAAAGGTTCTGGATTGGGGTAGCGGCGGCGCTCGTGATGGCGCCGATGGCGATGCTGCCGGCGGGCGCGTGGGCGGCCGGCGGCGACACGATTACCCTGGGCGCGGTGGTATCGCTCACCGGCACCTATTCGACCAACGGAAAGCTGACGCGGGACGGATACAATCTCGCGGTGGACCGGATAAACTCCAGCGGCGGCATCAAGGTCGGTGACAAGACCTACAAACTCGCGATCAAATATTACGATGACGAGTCCACCTCGGCGCGAGGCGCGCAGCTCGCGGAGCGGCTGATCAAGCAGGACGGCGTCAAGTTCGTGCTGGGGCCGTACGGCTCGGCCCTGACCAAGGCGATTGCGCCGGTGACCGAAAAGTACAAGGTGCCGATGATCGAAGGCAACGGGGCCGCCCGCGAGTTGTTCCAGCAGGGCTACAAGTATCTGTTTGCCGTGCTGAATACCTCGGACTTCTACCTGCGCCCGGCCATTACCCTGCTGGCCGAGCAGGCCAAGGCGGCGGGCAAGGATCCGAGCTCGATGAAAGTCGCGATCGCCGTCCAGAACGACAACTTTTCCCGCGACGTGCGTGACGGCGTGATGGAGGACGCCAAGAAGTACGGCATGCAGGTCGTCATCGACGACAAGCTCCCCGCGGGTCTCAACGACATGACCGCGACCCTGACCAAGGTCAAGGCGCTCAAGCCGGATGCACTGCTGGTTTCGGCGCATGCTCACGGAGGGCCGCTTGCCATCAGCCAGATGGCGGAGCAGCGGGTGTACGTGCCGATGCTTGCCCTGACCCATTGCGAGGCCGGGCGCATCGTCAAGAAATACGGCGCGAAGGCGGATTACGCCCTGTGCGCTTCCCAGTGGGACAGTCACCTGAAATACACCGGGCGCTGGTTCAAGAGTGCCACGGAGTTCGCGCAGGCGGCGAAGGACAAGTATGACTATTCGCCGACTCCGTACCAGGTTGCCGAATCGGCCGCCTCGGTGGTGGTGTTCGCCGATGCCTTCGAGCGCGCCGGATCGCTGGACCCGGACAAGGTTCGGGATGCGATCGCGGCGACCGACATGATGACGTTCTACGGGCCGGTGAAGTTCGACAAGACGGGCAAGAATATCGCCAAGTCCATGGTCATGTACCAGATTCAGGACGGCAAGTACAAGGTGGTCGCGCCCACGAAATGGGCCAGCACAAAGCTGATTTATCCGATGCCGAAATGGAGCGAGCGCTAGGACTGGCGTGAGCCTGCCCGTCATCCCGAAATTGCGAAGCGACGTCCGGGGTCCAGTGCCTTTGCACATCGAGACATCGTGCTGAAGGCGCTGGATTCCCGTGTTCGGGAGAGTGACAGCGAGCCCGAATCGACAGCACGCATGAACCTTGCCTTTTATCGCGGCCCGGGCCTGTGGAGGATTCCGTATTCCCGGTCCGAGGGGGCCGAGCGTTGTCGAGTTGCCTTCCGTTTCCCCGTTCCCCGACGGGGGCAGGACGCCAGCCCGTGGCAGCGGAGCGGTCGTGATCGGCGTACAGCGATCGCGACCGAAGTCTGCCCCCGCAAATGCGATCGCTCCCACCGATTTGCTGCTTGCCAATAGCCTATGACCAACCTGAACCTGTTGCTGCAACTCCCGGTACTCAATCTGCAATTGATCATCAACGGCCTGCTGGTCGGCGGGATATTCGCGCTGGCCGCATACGGAATGGCGCTGGTCTGGGGCGTGATGGACGTCATCAACGTGGCTCAGG
>CAZYIP010000027.1:0-19973 GCA_964646895.1 uncultured Salinisphaerales bacterium
AAAAGGCGCCCTTCCGGGAACAGGTCGGTTCCGTCGCCCGGATCGTCAAGAAGCGTCCGCCATCCGGTAACGATAATGACTTCCCGCCGGCCGCGTTCCTGCCCGCCGGCTCTGGTATTCCATACCTCGCTGCGCAAGTCCTTGCGCTCCCCTCCGTTTTTACGTTTGCTTTCAGCAACGCTGTTCGACCATTGCGTGATCGGCCGGAGAGCCCACGCGCGCCTCCTGATTCTTTCTGGTTCTAGCTACATCATCGAACACAGATCGCTGATCGGCGCCAGCACGCGCCTATCGGCAACCATCAGGAGACGTTCATGGACGGCTTCAGCACCTATCTGGTCATTTTCGGTGGCCTGATGCTGGCAGGGGTAACCGGCTTGATTATCTGGAACAGCATCCAGGAGAGGCAAACCAAACGGGAGGAGGAGGAGGATTTTACAAACGATGAACAGCCGTAAATCGGGAAAGGTACTGTCCCGCAAAGCAACTCACTTAGAGGAATTCCACCATGGGCATTGAAGGTCTTTTTGCACCATCGCACCTCCTTATCCTGCTTGTTATCGTGGCCCTGGTCTTCGGCACGAAGAAGCTGCGTAGCGCCGGCGGCGATATCGGTGCCGCGGTAAAGAGCTTCCGCAAGGCAATGCACGAAGACGAGCCGGTCTCCCCCGCCGAACACGCGAGTCCGCCGCCGCTGGAGGCAAAGGCGGACGACGGGACCGCAAGCGTTCAGGCAAGGCGCGAGGGTAACGCAAACAGGAAGGAATCCCGATGACCATGTAAGCGCCCGTTCGGCAAACGGCGGCCGGCCCGGCAACCCCATGGGCCGGCCGCCGTTCCGCGGGTGCGGTCACGCGATCAGCCTGGACAGCGCTTTCCTATTGATAGGTGCCAAACGTGAACGAGTACAGTCGCACGCCCGCGGGCACCTGAAAGCGAATGGTGTGCCGGCCGTAGGGCGCGTGGTTGGCGATCGGCCAGTACAGCCGCGGCTCGTCCACGGTCATGACCGTGCGCCCGTCCTGCAGGCGCAGATCCTTGCCGCGAAATCCTGGCGGCACGGGCTTGCCGTCCAGCGTTACGGTCAGCGTGCGCTTTCCTCCGGCCGTCGCCAGCACGACATAGGCCGCCTGCGCCTGATAATTGAGCGCGATGGTGCCGGAGGCCTCACTCTGCATGTAATCGTTGTGGCCATGCCATTGGCCACCGAGGTAGATGCGGTCCGGCGCCAGCTCGCCCTCGGGCAGCTTGAAATCGGTCGTCACGCCATCACCGGGCTGCTGGTGATTGCCGTATGGCGCACGCACGAATTCGGGGCCGGCATACAGTTCGGGCGTCTGCGAGCGCTGCACCGGCATCAGCTTCACCGGCGGGTCGGGCGGACCATAGTCGGGCAGCTTGTAGCCGGCCTTTTTCAACTGCCCGCGTACCACCTGTTCCTCGTGCGCGTAATCGCCTTCGCCAAACTGATGGAACACGATGTCGCCGTGCGGGTCGATCAGGTATTTGGCGGGCCAGTAATGATTGTTGAATTCGCCCCAGACGACCATATCGCCGTCGGTCAGGATGGGGTAGGTCAAGCCCTGCCGTTCGACCGCGGCCAGAATATTGGCGGGGCTGCGGCCGACCTCGAACTCCAGGCTGTGTACGCCGATCACCACCAGGCCGTGATCCTTGTAGCGCTGCCAGAGTTCTTCGCTGAACTCGTTGGAGCGGATGCAATTGATGCAGGTGTAGGCCCAGAAGTCGATGAGCACGACCTTGTTCTGCCGCTGCAGCGCGTTCAGGTCCAGTGGCAGCGAGTTGATCCAGCCGCCTTCCGCCGGCACCTGGCTGATGTCCGACACCGGCCCCTTGCGGTTGGCCAGCAAACGCCGTCCGTGTTGCGTGGATACGTCACCGCCGCCATCGGTGCCGGGACCGTTCGGATAGAGAGTCCGCGGCGCGGCGACGCTGCCGGTGATCGGCATGAGCTCTGCGCGCATATGCGGTAGTTCATGCCAGAGCGCAACACCCGCGGCAATGACCGCGATGGTCACGATCAGCGATATCCTGCGCGGCCTTTTCATCCGTCAAGCATAAACCATCCGGAGAGAGTAATACGGGCGGAAGCGGTGCGGCATCGGGCAACGGCGCGCGGACATTGCTGTTGGTGTGATTCGCGAATACGTTGCTCTGGCTTGCTGCGCGAACCCGTCAGTCCCGCGGCCCGCTCCGGCCCTCGATGGTGTCCGCCATCTCGTTGAAAGCCTGCCCGAGGCGGCCGATCTCGTCGCGGCCGGGATTGCGGATACGCGCGCTGCGATCACCCGCCCTGAATCGCTCGGCGGCGGCAGAAAGCGAGCCAATACGGCGCATCAGCCAGGCGAACCAAGCCACGCCGATCACTCCGGCCAGTACCAGCGCCGCAAGTACCGCGGCGGCTACCGTGCGTGCGGCCGTGTTCTCGCGCAGCATCGCGGCTGCCGAATGGTACGGCCGACCATGCAGGACCACGTACAGATAACCCGGCTCGCGCCCCTGCAATGTCACGGGCGCAACCGAAAACGCCCGTTTGCCGCCCGCGCAGGGCGCATCGCCCAGTACCGGCAGTGAAGCATTCCCGTCGAGCAGGGTGTGCAGGGGCGCCAGCCGCACCTGTTTGCCAGCGCCGCAGTCGCTCTCGTTATAGGCGGCCAGCACACGCCCGCGCGCGTCCAGCACGAACAGGCCCAGCGACGGGTTGACTGCGGCAATACGGGCCGCAATCTGGCGCGCGACCGGCGCCGTCGCACTGACGCGAAACGCGGGCGCCATTGCCATCGCCAGGTCATCGGCCAGGCGCATGTGGATCCGCTGCTCGAGTTCCTGGCCGAAGCGGTCAAACTGAACCAGCGCGATCCAGACGGCGACTGCCGCCAGCATCAGCAACAGCACCAGGTAGACGAAAGCGACGCGTGCGTACAAACTGTGCCACGGGCGGGTCATGGGAACCGCCCCCGCTGTACACCGGGCGGAATTCCGGCCCCGGAATGATTTGCTGTCCGGTGAGTCCAGTACGACGAAGCCATTGTTCCCTCACGCTGGCAGTTTCCGGTGACTTTACGTCATGCACGGGAATCAGGCATCCACCCGAACCACTCAGCCGCACCGCAAAGGCAGGTGGCTACACTGACACGATGGACTGGGCGCTGATCGAGGACTCCATCCGCCGCGCCGGCGGCGACCGCTTCCGCGTGCGTCGCGCGACGCCCGTGGCGGGTGGCGATATCAATCGTGCGTTTTGTCTGCAAGGGGACGGCGGACGCTACTTCGTCAAGCTGAACGGCGCCGCGCGCGCCGCCATGTTCGCCGCCGAGGCCGAGGCGCTGCGCGCCCTCGGTCGCTGTGCCGCACTGCACGTCCCCGCGCCTGTGTGTCACGGCGTGGCGGCCGGGCAGGCCTTTCTGGTTCTGGAATATATCCCCCTGCGACCATTGGACGAGCGCGGACAACGGGCGCTGGGCGAGGCGCTCGCCGCTCTGCACGAAGCCGGTGCCGAGCGCTTTGGGTGGCACCGCGACAACACCATCGGCACGACGCCTCAAATCAACGACTGGAGCTGTTCCTGGATCGAGTTCTGGCGCGAGCGCCGACTCGCGCCGCAGTTGCGCCTCGCCGCGCAAAACGGTGCGGCTGCGCTGGCCCGCGCCGGCGAACGGCTGCTGGACGGGCTGGGCACGCTACTGCAAGGCCACGCCCCGCCGCCGGCGCTCGTGCACGGCGATCTGTGGTCGGGAAACGCAGCCATGGACGATGCCGGACGGCCGGTGATTTTTGATCCGGCCGCCTACTACGGCGATCGCGAGACGGATCTGGCAATGATGGAACTCTTTGGCGGCTTCGGCACGGCGCTCGACGCCTATCGCGCCGCCTGGCCGGTAGACGAGGATTATGAGCTTATCCGCCGCCCCCTGTATCAGCTCTATCACGTTCTCAACCACTTCAATCTGTTCGGTGGCGGCTACGGCGCGTCCGCGCAGTCCCTGATCGACCGGCTGAGCAACGCGTCGTACCGTCGGTGAAAGCGCCCGACCGTTTTCAAACGCACAGCACGCGCGCGGCGTCGGACCGGATGGCGCACCCGACAGCCGGCCTCCTGATCACGATCATGGCACTCGAATGGATCGGCCTGATCATTCCCGCCGGGGCCGGGGTCGCACGTGCTGCCGCCGGACTGCTGGTGGCCGTGTTCATTCCGCTGGCATTCTGGCGTGCGCGCCCGATGAGCCAGGTACTGTTCGCGGCGCTTGCCGTTGCCATCGGATTGCTGATGGTGTTCGTGTCGGGCTTTGCGGTGATATGGCAGGCGCTGCCTCAGGCGGTTCTGTTCGCGGCGTTCCTGTCGGTACTGCAGTTCATGCGCTTTACGGTCGCACAGAGCGCGGCTCTGCAGGAGGTGCGGCGCCGACTCGACCGCCTGCCGCCGAATCAGCAGCTCAGCACGTGCACGGTGGGTGCGTTCGCCCTCGGCAGCTTTCTCAATGTCGGCGCGCACGGATTGATGGCCTCATCGCTGCCGGCGGGGACACCCGCCTGCCAGCGCCGGCGGGCAGCGCTTGCGTCGTTGCTGGGCGTGGCGTTCGTTACGTGCTGGTCGCCTTTTTTCGTTGCCCTGGCCTTCGTTACCCATCAGATACCGGGCGTGGCGGTATCCCACGTCATGGCGCTGGGATTCGGCCTGGGGGTGCTCGCCCTGCTGAGCGTGCTGGCGTTGAATGCGGCGCTCTCCGGCCTCGGGCGGATCCTGCGAAGCCTGGAGCCTCTCGCGGCGGGGGCGGCACTGACGGCTGCCACGCTGATCGCTGTTTCCTGGCTGACCGGTTTCGGCGCGGTTCAGGCGATCCTGCTGTGCATCCCGATCCTGTCCTTCGTCTATTTTCTCGTACAGCGGCGCGGCACTGCGCTGGCGACGATCGCCAGAGGCCTGGGCAAGACGACGAACGCAAGCGACGAGATTCTCATCATCATCGGTGCCGTTGTGCTGGCAGCGTGCCTGAAAAACCTGCACCTTGTGACCGCGGCCGACTGGCTTACCGCACTGCCCCCCGTTCCATTGCTGGCGGCGACCATCCTTCTCATGATTCTCGCCGGCCTGCTCGGGGTGCATCCCACCATCAGCTCGACCCTGTTGCTCACGGCGCTGACCCAACTGCCGACTTCGGTCAATCCGGCGGTAATGGCGGAAACCGTGCTCCTGGGATGGGGCCTCGCGGCAATGGTTTCGCCGGTCGGGCTGACTGCAATGCTCGCCGGCCAGTCATACCGGGTTCCGCATCTGCAGCTGATCTTCAGCCGCAACCTTGCCTATGTGCTCGTCGTCGCAATGACGAGCGCGATCCTCCTGGGGGGCTTCAGCCGCTGGCTCGGCTAGCGCCCGGGCGCGAATCGATCGAAATTCCGAATGTCGGGTATAATCCGGCTGCAATTCAAACAGAAGTCCATTCCCCGGTGGGCGGGCATTGCCGGTATCAGTTACCGGCCATGCTCGTGATGAAACTGCGGCGCGCATCCAGCACCTTGACGAGATACTGCCGCATTTCGGTCGGCCCGCTGCCGTTTGCAAGGGTGTCGTACACCGCAGGTGGCCTGGTTGCATTAATGCGGGCGATCGCTTCGCTCTGGTGGGGTGAAAACTGGCGAAACACGGTGCCGGCGCCACCGTTGTACGCCGCGATCGTGCAATATTCGAGACTGGTCGGATTGGCGATGCCCGCCAGGTAGCGACCACTCAGAATGCTCAGGTAAGCCACACCCAGATTGATGTTGTTGTCGGGCTGGAACAGAAAATCACGGCTCGGCGTCTGCTTCGTGCCGTAGACGGCCTGGTAGGCATCGGCGCCGCCGGTGGTGGGCACCAGCTGCATCAGTCCGAAGGCGCCGGCATTGCTGACCGCGTACGGATTGAAGTTGCTCTCCACCTTGATGATCGCAAAAATCAGACTGTCGCTCACCTTGTAGCGCGCCGCATAGCGACTCACCAGCGGACGGTACTTGTCGGCCTGCACCGTGTTGCGATCCGGCACCATGTTGATGAGCACGTAATGGTCTGCGCGATCGCCTTCCGGGGTTTTTACCGTGCGCGTTCTTGCTTGCGGCAACAGGTAATCCGCATAGGCCGCTGCCGCTTTCGGTGAACCGATCGGCTGGCGGTGCTCATCCAGGACCAGCCGATAAAGGTACGGAGTCCCGGAAAGGCGTACCGGCTTGTCGGAGTACAGGTCCACCGAGCGCGGATCGTCAGGCGTCAGCAATGTGCTGATGATGGCCGTGCGCAAACTGGCTTCCGGATTTTTCGAGTCCAGTGTCTCGATGGTCAGCGTGCCCTTGTCGAAATCGACCAGCGCCCGGCTTTTGTAGTTCTCCGTATACTTCACGTAGCGTTTCGGCGACGGGGTCACCGTCTCGCGCTCGCCCCATTCATGGCTGACATGTCCGCGCAGCCTGGCGACCAGCGACCTGAACTGGTGCAGAAACTCTTGCGGGTGCCTTTCGTAATAGTGGGCCTGACCCTGCAATGCCTGTTCCACTGCCGCGCGCGGGTCGGGGCTGGTGGCAATGTCGAGCAGCTGCGAAGTGGAACACGAAACCAGAAGCGTTGTTGCCGATACAGCGGTCAGCAACCGGAAGACGGGATGCTTGTGCGGTTTCATCAGTCATGTCTCCCCTGTTTGTTTTATTCGCCGGGATAGCCCCGACTTTATTTTGCCGTCGCTGGCCGGCCGCAGGCAGCGGCTTTATCATGCGCGCCGTATCATGATCAGTAAACCGCACCCTGCACCGGGGTCAGGTCTCGTATTTCGCGTTTTCGCGGCCGCCGACAATCGGGCCGATGCGCGACCGCGTGGTTCCGAAACGCGGGTCGCTTCATGAGTGCGTATCGTCTACGCTGGAGAGCATCGCCACGGAGGAGAAGCAATAAATGACAGACATCGCGCCAGCGATCGCTGCGGGTATCGGCCTGGTACTCGGCTTTATCGCCGCCTGGTGGCTGCGCGGGCACCAGGCACGCAGCATGGCCGATGCGCGGGTGCAACAGCTGGCGGCGGAGCAGCGGGCCGAACTCGAGCGAATGGCACAGGACCGGCAATACATCGACCAGCGACTCGATGAAAGCCGCTCCGAAGCGGAGGATCTGAAGCAACGCCTGGCGGACGTGAATCAGGCGCGCGAGACACTGCAACGAGAGTTCTCGGCGCTGAAATCGACCGCCGAAGGGCGCGCCGAGCGCATCGATGAGCTTACCCGCGAACGCGATACGGAGCGCGCGAGCCTGATGGAATTGCGCCAGGAGCACAGCCGCCTCAAGGCGGAGATGGCGACACGGACGGCGGAATTCGAGGGGCAGCGCAAGAGTCTCGACGAAAAGATCGAGCTGCTGCAAAATGCGGAAAAGCAGCTGAACCAGCAGTTCGAAAACCTGGCGAACCGCATTTTCGAGAACAAATCCGAAAACTTCCGCAAGACCAGCGCCGATCAGCTCACCCAGTTGCTGAAACCGTTTCGCGAACAGATCGACGGCCTGCACAAGGACGTACGCGACGCCGCCAAGGAGCGCCACACCCTGGGCAGGGAGATCGGGCGCATCGTCACCGAGACCAACGCGCTGACCAACGCGCTCAAGGGCGACAGCAAACGCCAGGGCGACTGGGGCGAACTGGTACTGGAGCGCATTCTGGAACACTCCGGCCTGCGCCGCGGCGAGGAGTACGAGGTCCAGTCCAGCTATACCGACGAAGACGGCGGACGCCTGCGCCCGGACGTGATCGTGCATCTGCCGGAAGGGCGCGACATCGTCATCGACTCCAAGGTCTCGCTGACCGCCTACGAGCGCTACGTCAACGGCGAGGACGATGCCGAACGCGGCATTCATCTCAAGGCGCATGTGCAGTCGCTGCGCCGCCATATCGAGGAACTCGCCGGAAAGCGCTACGACCACATCGCCGCCATCCGCACGCTCGACTACACGCTGATGTGGGTGCCGATCGAACCGGCCTATTTCGCCGCCATGCAGGCGGAGCCGGGGCTGATGACGATGGCGATGGAGCGGCGCGTCATTCCGATCTGCCCGACCACGCTGTTCGCCGTGCTCAAGACCATAGAACGCGTGTGGCAATACGAGCGCCAGAACAACAACGTGCAGAAAATCATCGACCGGGCCGGCAAGCTTTACGACAAGTTCGTCAACTTTACCGAAGCCATGGACCGCCTGGGGACCAGTCTCGATCGGGCCCAGTCCAGCTATCGGGATGCCCGCGGGCGCGTGCTCGACGGTCCCGGCAACGTGGTGCGCCAGATCGAGCAGTTGCGCGAGATGGGCCTTACGCCGAAGAAACGCCTGTCCGACGAGTGGATGACGCAGGCGGGCGCGCTGGAAGAGCCGGACCAGTCCGCCGTGCCGCCACCCGATCGACCCGACGCCTGATCCACGACAAGCCGTTGTAATGACCGCCGCTGATCGCGGCTGAAGCCGCTCCCACAACCAGTGGCTACCACAGACACTGTGGGAGCGGCTTCAGCCGCGATCGCTGTGTGTAATTCATGCATCGGGTAGAAGGCCCGGAATCACTTACCCAGGCACAATAACCAGCAGTTCGGCACCGTCGTCCACCTGGTCACCGACGGCCACATTGACGCATTCGACCACGCCGTCAGCGGGCGCGGAGACGGTGTATTCCATCTTCATCGCCTCCAGTACCACCAGGGGTTGATCACGCTGCACCGCGTCGCCGGGCGCGACGCGCACATCGATGATGGCGCCGGGCATGGGCGCGGTGAGACTGCCCTCGGTACGGGTGTCGTCGAGTCCGGCTGCCAGCGGATCGTGGCGGACCAGGGTCCAGGCATCGCCGTCGATGATGACGGTGCGGCGCGCTTCGCGTGCGACCACGGTGGCGGTGAAACGAATGCCGTCCAGTTCCATGTGCAGCGTCCGGCGCCCGCCCAAAGCGCCACGCGCGAACACCTCGCGCCCACCGAAGGCCAGCCCATAATCTTCACCGCGGCTGCGGGCGGTGACCGTCACCGGCAGCTCGCCGTCCAGAAATTCCAGTACCAGTCCAGCCTTGGCATTGGGCTGCCAGCCATCGACCGCATGCCACGGCGAGCCCGGATCGGCGCTGGCACGCGCCCCCTCCACCGCCGACTCCCGCAAGCGCAGCAGTTCGTGCACGGCGGCAGCGGCAACAACGCGTTCCGGTGCCACGGCGGCAGCGGGAAACAGCGCCTCCCGGTGCTGCTCGACGAAGTCGGTGGTGATGCGACCGGCGGCGAAATCCGCCGTGCCCGCAACCCGGGCGAGAAACGCCATGTTGGTCACCGGGCCGACCAGCTCATAGCCGGCGAGCAGTTGGCGCAGGCGCTTGAGCGCGGCGGGGCGGTCCTCGCCCCACGCCACCAGCTTGGCGATCATGGGATCGTAGTGCAATCCAACCGTATCGCCCTCGCGCACGCCGCTGTCGATGCGCGTATGCGCCAGATCGGGCTCGCGCAGATGAACGATGGTGCCAGTCGCCGGCAGAAACTCGCGGGCCGGATCCTCGGCGTAGACCCGTGCCTCGAACGCGTGGCCATGGAGGTGCAATTCCGCCTGCGTGCACGGCAGCGGCTCGCCGCCAGCGACGCGCAGCTGCCACTCGACCAGATCCTGGCCGGTGACCATTTCGGTGACGGGATGCTCCACCTGCAGCCGCGTGTTCATTTCCATGAAGTAGAATTCGCCACCCGGCGCGGCGATGAACTCCACCGTGCCGGCGCCGCGATAGCCGATCGCGCGCGCCGCCTCCACTGCCGCTTCTCCCATGCGCGCGCGGCGCTCCTCCGTCATGCCGGGTGCGGGTGCTTCCTCGAGAATCTTCTGGTGCCGGCGCTGCACCGAGCAGTCGCGTTCGAACAGGTGCACTGCATGGCCGTGATCGTCGGCGAATACCTGCATCTCGATATGCCGCGGGTGTTCGACGAACTTTTCCACCAGCACCCGATCGTCGGCGAACGCTCCCGCGGCCTCGCGGCGCGCGCCGGCCAGCGCCTCCGCGAATGCACCCGCCGCATCCACCCGGCGCATGCCCTTGCCGCCACCGCCGCTCACCGCCTTGATGAGGACGGGGTAGCCGATCCGCTCGGCCTCGGCAGCCAGCAGGTCGGCATCCTGATCGTCGCCGTGATAGCCCGGCACCAGCGGCACGCCCGCCTTTTCCATGATCGTCTTGGCGGCGCTTTTCGAACCCATGGCCCGGATTGCAGCCGCCGGCGGCCCGATGAAGACCACGCCGGCATCCGCGCAGGCTTCGGCGAAATCGGCGTTTTCCGAGAGAAATCCGTAGCCCGGATGAATGGCCTGCGCGCCGGTGCGACGGGCGGCCTCGATGACGGCATCGATATCGAGATAGCTCTCGCGTGCCGGCGCCGGCCCCAGGCGGACCGCCTCGTCGGCCATTGCCACGTGCACGGCGCCACGATCCGCATCCGAGTAGACGGCGACGGTGCGTATGCCGAGACGGCGGCAGGTGCGCACGACCCGGCAGGCGATCTCGCCGCGATTGGCGATAAGGACGGTATCGAACGAAACGGCCATCAGCGTGCTTCCATGCGGCGGGAGGTGCGATCCGCCATTCCGGCTTTCACTTTTTCACCCAACGCGGGGGGCGCTTGTCGAGGAATGCGCCGAGCCCCTCCTGACCCTCGGCCGAGATCCGCAGGCGCGCGATCAGCCTGGCGTTTTCCTGATCCGTACGCTCGGCGCGGGCGCTGTCCATGCCTGCCATCCGCAGTGCCAGGCGCTTGGCCTCGCCTTGCGCCACCGGGCCGCCCTTGGCAAGAAAGTGCAGCGTCCGGTCAACGGTGGCGTCCAGTTCGGCGGCGGTGACAGCTTGGTGCAGCAGGCCGACGCGGGCCGCTTCGTTCGCGTCGAATACCTCGCCGCTGATGAACAGACGCCTCGCCTGCCGCGGCCCGATGGCGGCCACAACGTAGGGTGATATGGTCGCCGGCGTCAGCCCCAGCTTGACCTCGCTCAGGGAAAACTTCGCGCTGTCTGCGCCAATCGCGATGTCGCAACAGGCGATCAGGCCCACGCCGCCGCCGTAGGCGGACCCGTTGACCCGGGCGACGGTCGGTTTGGCCAGGAAATTGAGCCGACGCATGAGCGTGGCAAGGCGCAGCGCGTCGTCGCGATTTTCTTCCTCGCTCGCATCCCGCATGCCGCGCATCCAGGCCAGATCGGCACCGGCGGAGAATGTGGCGCCGGCACCGGTCAGCACCACAACACGTACTGCCGGGTCACTTTCCGCCCCGGCAAGCGCCTCGGTGAGCGCCGCAATCAGCTCACCGTTGAAGGCGTTGTGCTTGTCGGGCCGGTTGAGCGTCAGGATGGCAACGCCGCCCTGGAGCGAATACTGCAGGTTATCGTCTTTCATGACATCCTCACATCCTGAATACGCCGAAGCGCGTCTCCCCGATCGGCGCATTGAGCGCGGCGGAAATGCCGAGCCCGAGCACGCGGCGCGTGTCGGCGGGATCGATGATGCCGTCATCCCACAGGCGTGCACTGGCGTAGTAAGGGTGCCCCTGGCGTTCGTACTGCTCGCGGATCGGTGCCTTGAAGGCTTCCTCGTCCGCGGCCGGCCAGCTCTCGCCGCGACGCTCCAGGCCGTCGCGCCGCACCTGGGCGAGCACGTTGGCGGCCTGTTCGCCGCCCATTACGGAAATGCGCGCGTTGGGCCACATCCACAAGAAGCGCGGGCCGTAGGCGCGACCGCACATGCCATAGTTACCGGCACCGAAACTGCCGCCGATAATGACGGTGAACTTGGGCACCGCCGAAGTCGCCACGGCGGTGACCAGCTTGGCGCCATCCTTGGCGATGCCGCCGGCTTCATACTTTTTGCCGACCATGAAGCCGGTGATGTTCTGCAGGAACACCAGCGGCACGCCGCGCTGGCTGCACAGCTCCACGAAATGCGCGCCCTTGAGGGCCGATTCCGAGAACAACACCCCGTTATTGGCGACGATACCGACCGGATAGCCGAAGATACGCGCAAACCCGCATACGAGCGTGGTGCCGTACAAGGGCTTGAACTCGTCCAGTTCCGAGCCGTCGGTGACGCGGGCGATCACCTCGCGTACCTCGAACGGCTTGCGCGGGTCGGCGGGAATGACGCCGTACAGTTCCTCCGCCTCATAGCGCGGCGGACGCGGAGCGGCCACGTCCAGGTCCACCTGCTTGCGGCCGTTCAGATTGGCGACCAGCCGGCGTGCGATCGCCAATGCGTGGGCGTCGTTGATGGCGTAATGGTCGGCGACACCGGAAACGCGCGCATGCACGTCGGCGCCGCCCAGTTCCTCGGCGGTAACCACCTCGCCGGTGGCGGCCTTCACCAGCGGCGGCCCGCCCAGAAAGATCGTGCCCTGCTCCTTGACGATGATGGCCTCGTCGGCCATCGCCGGCACATAGGCGCCGCCCGCGGTACACGAGCCCATGACCACGGCGATCTGCGGGATGCCGGCCGCCGACATCCTCGCCTGGTTATAGAAGATGCGCCCGAAGTGGTCGCGGTCGGGGAATACCTGGTCCTGATTCGGCAGATTGGCGCCGCCGGAGTCCACCAGGTAAAGGCACGGCAGATGGTTCTGCTCCGCAATCTCCTGCGCGCGCAGGTGCTTCTTCACGGTGAGCGGGTAGTAGGTGCCGCCCTTGACGGTCGCGTCGTTGGCGACGATCACGCATTCGCGCCCGCTGACGCGGCCGACGCCGGCAATCAGGCCGGCGGCGGGCACATCGTCGTCGTAAACATCGTGGGCGGCCAACTGCGACAATTCCAGAAAAGGCGTCCCCGCATCCAGCAACGTGCTCACCCGGTCGCGCGGCAACAGCTTGCCGCGTTCGATGTGGCGCGTGCGAGCGCGCTCACTACCCCCGCGCTGAATGACAGTGACCTTGTCGCGCAGGTCGCGGGTCAACGCCCGCAGGCGCTCGGCGTTGGCGCGAAACTCTTCGCTGCGCACATCGAGGCGCGAATCGATGGGCATTACATCGTTTCCCGGAACAGTTCGCGGCCGATGAGCATACGCCGGATTTCGGACGTGCCGGCGCCGATTTCATACAGCTTGGCGTCGCGCAGCAGGCGCCCGGTGGGGTATTCGTTGATGTAGCCGTTGCCGCCGAGGATCTGGATCGCGTCCAGCGCCAGGGTAGTCGCCTTCTCGGCCGCGTAGAGAATCGCGCCGGCGGCGTCCTTGCGCGTGGTCTCGCCGCGGTCGCAGGCTGCGCCGACGGCGTAGACGTAGGCCTTGCACGCGTTCATGGTGGTGTACATGTCCGCCAGCTTGCCCTGTATGAGCTGAAACTCGCCGATCGGCTGATCGAACTGCTTGCGCGCATGCACGTAGGGCAACGCCACGTCCATGCAGGCCGCCATGATGCCCAGCGGGCCCGCCGCAAGCACGGCGCGCTCATAATCGAGCCCCGACATGAGTACGCGCACGCCCTCGTTGACCGCACCCAACACGTTCTCGGCCGGCACCTCGCAGTCGCGGAAGACCAGCTCGCAGGTGTTGGAGCCGCGCATGCCGAGCTTGTCCAGCTTCTGCGCCGTGGAAAAACCGGGAAAGCCTTTTTCGACCAGAAAGGCGGTAATGCCACGCGCGCCGGCGTCGGGATCGGTCTTGGCGTAGACCACCAGCACGTCCGCATCGGGCCCGTTGGTAATCCACATCTTGTTGCCGTTGAGCACGTAGCGATCGCCCTTTTTCTCTGCCCGCAACCGCATGGAAACCACATCCGAACCGGCGCCCGGCTCGCTCATGGCCAGCGCGCCCACCGCCTCGCCCGAGATCAGACCGGGCAGATACTGGTGCTTCTGCTCCGCCGTGCCGTTACGGCGGATCTGGTTCACGCACAAATTGGAGTGGGCGCCGTAGGAGAGCCCGACCGAGGCCGAGGCGCGCGAGATCTCCTCCATGGCGACCATGTGCGCCAGGTAACCCATGCCGGCCCCGCCCAGATCCTCCTCGACCGTGATGCCGAGCAGGCCGAGTTCGCCGAGGCGCGGCCACAACTCGGGAGGAAACGCGTTGTCGCGATCGATGGCAGCAGCACGGGGTGCGATCTCGGCGCTGGCGAACTCGCGCACGGTGGTGCGCAGCATGTCGATATCTTCGCCGAGGGCGAAATTGAGTGAAGGCAGTTCCATGGGGCTTCTCCCGGTCCTGGGACGGCAGCGGCGCCAAGGTCTGTTGACGTTTCATACGGCGCGGTGTCGCATGAAGCGTCAACAGGCCCTCGTATTCATAGCGTACCGCACGCCGAGCAGGGCGCAACATAAATGACGTTTACGTAAACGTCAACTTCGTGCCGCCGCCGACACCCTGCGAAACCGGGATCACTTCATCCCGGAGCGGCGTGATTCCTCGCGTCGCTGCTCCAGCCGGCTCCGGCACCGCTGCTCGAACTCCTCCAGCTCCGCCAGGGCGGCGTCCACATCATTCCGCTGCTGCAGAAGCCTGACCCTTTTTTCCTCCTGCATCTTCAGCAACCGCTCGAGCTGACGTTCTTCGCCGTCATGCGCGCTCTCGTAGAGATCGAACAGTTCCCGCGTCTCCCGCAGCGTAAAACCGAGACGTTTGCCGCGCAGCACCAGCATCAGCCGGACACGGTCACCGCGCGAGAAGATCCGCCGCGAGTTCAGACGCCGGGGCTTGAGCAGCCCCTTGTCCTCGTAAAAGCGCAATGCCCGCGTGGTGACGTCGAATTCCCGGGCCAGTTCGCTGATGCTGTAGGTTCTCTGCTCCATACGAGCTCGCATGTTGGAGTGGTTAGCCCCTAGAGCGTGTTATGCACTTATTCACGCGTGCGAATAAGTGCATAACACGCTCTAAGTACACCGAAGCCTGGCCATTTTTCAAGTGGCCGGGAATACATGGGGCGGAAACAGCGCCGGGAAAGTGATCAGAGATCCCCGCTCCAGCGCAGCTCGCCAGCCCGCAGGTTACGCCAGCCGCGTCCCACCAACAGCAGCAGTGCGGCATAAACAAGCAGCGAAGCAACCGCCACTGCCACGAATCCCTTGAGCATGAGCGAACGCGCATCCCGTTCGATGCTCACAATGGAGTAAGGGTCGCGCATGGCCAGCACGCCTTCCATGCCTGGCGCCTCGCCCGGCATGCCGTGCATGAGCTGGCCGTGGGCCTGCAGCAGCGACAGCTGGTGACTGAATCCGTAGCCGACCAGCCACGCGAGGCCGATGCCAAGCAGCAACATGATGCCAAAGCTCAGACCGGAAAATTCGAGCAGCATGGCGCGCCGCAGTGCCTCAAACGCCGGACCCGGCGATGCTGTGGCACCACGCCAGCCACGCAGCCACACCAGGGTGAGCAACACCGCGTAAACGACAAACGAACCGATCGCCACGACGTTGAAGAGCAGGCTGATGAGGCGATGCCCAAAGTGTTCGATGTTGGGAATGGAATACGGCGCATCCGCTGGCACTCCGCCTTCGATCGTGGCGGCGCCGTGGGCATGAAGCAGCCCGATCTCGTGGCTGAGCCCGTTGCCGACCACCCAGGACAGGGCGAGCGCGAACAGCAACATCAAGCCGAGGCTCACGATCGAGAATTCGAGAAACAGCCTGCTTTGCGAAAGCTTCATGTGCGACCCCGCGATAACTTCCATGTTCGATGTACCGGCGCGATACCGGTCACCCGCGGCCGGGTGATGTCAGCACTGGCATCCGCAGGCAGCGGTGCCCCAAAAAGCGCTCAGGCGCTCCAACGCAACTCCTGGGCCTGCATGTTCCGCCAGCCGCGGCGCACCAGGAACAACAGTGCCGCGTAAGCGATCAGGGAACCGATCGCCACCGCCGCGAATCCCTTGATTGCGAGCCAGCGGGCATTCCGTTCGATATTGGGGATGGAATAGGGCGCATCCATGTCCGTCATGCTCTGCATGCCGTGCATGCCATGCATGCCCTCCATCATGGCGTGGCCATGAGCCTGAAGCAGCCCCACTTGCTGAGAGAACCCGTAACCGATCAACCACACCAGGCCGACGCTCAGCAGCAACATGAGAACGAAGCTGAGACCGGAGAATTCGAGAAGCATCATGCGGCGCAGCGCACCGCGCGCCGGCTCCCGCGGAGCGACATCCGGGCTGCGCGCGACCACGGCATCCGGCGCCTGGATAGCCTGCCCGCCCCGCCAGACCAGGGTTACCAGCACTGCGTAGACGAGGATCGAACCAGCGGCCACGGCGTCGAAGATAAAACCCAGGAGACGATGCGAGAAATGCTGGATGTTGTCGATGGAAAACGGCGCGTCGTCCGGCACCATGCCTTTCATCATGGCGTCGCCGTGAGCCCGGATCAGGGTGATCTGGTGGCTGAGGCCGTTGTTGATCACCCAGGCCAGCGCGAGCGCGAACAACAACATCAGACCCAGGCTGAGGATCGAGAACCTGAAGAACAATCTGTTTTGTGGCGACGTCATGTGCAAGTCCGCGGCGCATGCGCGGCGCCTTCCGTATCCAATACCTGAACACATCCCGGAACTCTGGCGACGGCGCCACAGCGGCCACCGCCCGAACCGGCTTGACACTAGCACAGGGCGGGATGGGCGCCGTCGCCGTTCGGCGTGAATGGTATCGGCTGGCTGCGTCGGCGGTAGCCGCAATGGAATTCAGCGCCACTCCGCAAGCACCAGCCGATTGACGTTAAGCCTGTCTAGCGCCGACTATATGTTGTGGAGGCGCCGTCCGTCGCGCCCTTTTCTGAAGCCGTTTCAAAGACGATCGTTCGTGCGGAGGCGACAAGGTGCCTGAAGAGCGGGAAGTAATGGAGTACGACGTGGTGGTGGTCGGCGGTGGGCCGGCCGGGCTTGCCTGCGCCATGCGCCTGAAACAGCTCGACAAGAAAAAGACGGTCTGCGTGCTGGAAAAAAGCTCTCAACCGGGCGCGCACATTCTCGCCGGCGCGGTGATCGAGCCGCAGCCGCTGGACACGCTGGTACCGGGCTGGCGCGAAGAGAAATTTCCCATCTGCATACCGGCGACACGCGACGAGTTCCTGATGCTGTCGGCGAGCAAGGCACGGCGGCTGCCCACACCGCCGCAGATGAACAACCACGGCAACTTCATCGTCTCGCTGGTCAACATCACTGCGTGGCTGGCGGAAAAGGCAGAGGCGGAAGGGGTCGAGATCTATCCCGGCTTCGCGGCCCAGGAGGCGCTCATCAACGAAGCCGGCGCCGTATACGGTGTACGCACCGGCGACATGGGGCTGGACCGCGAAGGCCGCCCCAAGGACAACTACACGCCGGGCATCGAAATTCACGCCCCGGTGACCGTGCTGGCCGAGGGTTGCCGCGGCTCCATTACCAAGCAGCTTATCCGGCGCTTCCGGCTGGACGCGTTCTCCGATCCGCAAACCTACGGCATCGGCCTGAAAGAGCTGTGGCAGGTGCCCGAGGGCCGCGTCAAACCGGGGCTGGTTCAGCATACGCTCGGCTGGCCCCTGCCCAACGACACCTATGGCGGCGGATTCATCTATCACGTGGACGGCGATCGCGTCGCGATCGGTTTTGTGGTCGGGCTGGATTACAGCGACCCCCGGCTGAAGCCGTTCGAGTGTTTCCAGCAGTTCAAGCACCACCCCGCGATCAAGCCGCTGCTGGAAGGCGGCGAGATTCTCTCGGCCGGCGATCGCGCGCTGGTGGAAGGCGGCTGGCAATCCCTGCCCAAGGTGGAGATGCCGGGAGCGATGCTGATCGGCGACGCGGCCGGCACCCTCAACGTACCCAAGATCAAAGGCACCCACACCGCCATGCAAAGCGGCATGCTCGCCGCGGAACATCTGCACAACCGGCGCACGGCGGAAGGCTTCGACGCGGCCCTGCGCGCGTCGCCGATCGCGAAGGAGCTCAAGAAGGTTCGCAACATCCGCCCCGGCTTTCATGGCGGATTGTGGCGCGGCCTGGCCAACGCCGTCTGGGAGACCGCCACTGCCGGACTTTCGCCGTGGACACTGAAAAACCACGCCGACTGGCAGCAAATGCGCCGGCTGGACGATACCCTGCCGGCGGAGACGGAGTTTCGCGACCGCGACCTGCCGCCGCGCGACCGCCTGGCCTCGGTCTATTTCGCCGCGACCGAGCACGACGAAGATCAGCCGGTGCATCTGCAGATACTCGATCCCAGCATCTGCACCGACCGCTGCACCCGCGAGTATGGCAACCCCTGCACCCGCTTCTGCCCCGCCAGCGTCTACGAGATGGTGACGGCCGAGGACGGCGAGGCCCGCCTGCAGATCAACGCCGCCAACTGCGTGCACTGCAAGACCTGCGACATCAAGGATCCCTACGAGATCATCAACTGGGTGCCGCCGGAAGGCGGCTCCGGACCGAATTATCAGAACCTCTGATTTCAGCGGCCGCACCGGATTCGCGCGGCGCCGTCCGGATTCGGCGCCTCTTGCGAATCGCGCGGCCCCCCGCGTCTGCAAACCGGGCCCGGGCACTGCGCTAAGCTGAACATATCCAACGCCACGGGCAGAAACTCACCATGGCATCCGAACCCGGCAGAATCCTGACCAGCGAAAGGCCGATTTTTCAGGCGGCGGAGTACCGGCAGCGCCTGTCGCGGGTGCGCGCACGCATGGCCGCGGCCGGGCTCGACGCGTTGCTGCTCAGCAACGCCGCCAACATGCATTACATCACCGGTTACGACGGCTGGTCGTTCTACGTCAAGCAAGGCGTGGTGATCGGCCGCGACGAAGCCGACGAGCCGTTCTGGTTCGGCCGCGACATGGACCGCAACGGCGCGCTGCTGACGTGCTGGCTCGATCCGGACAATCTGTACGGATATCCGGACGAGTACCTGCCCATGCTCGGTGGCGATCCCATGGCCTTTGTCGCCGAGCGCCTGCACGAGCACGGCTACGACACCGGCACCCTCGGCGTGGAGATGGACAACTACTGGTTCTCCGCGCGCGATTTCCAGCAGCTCTCGCGCGCCCTGCCGCACGCGCAACTGGCGGATGCCACCAGCCTGGTGAACTGGGTGCGCGCCATCAAGTCCGAGCAGGAGCTCGAATACATGCGCGAGGCCGCGCGCATCATCGAGCGGGTCATGGACATCGCCATTGGCTGCGCCAAACCGGGCGACCCGGAAAAGGTCGCCGCAGCGCGCGTACTCGAAGCGCAGATCGAAGGTACCCAGGCGTGCGGCGGCGATTTTCCGGCGATCATGCCGATCATGCCCGCATCCAGGCGCACGGCGGCGGCACATCTGACCTTCGCCGCCGATCGCTCCTATCAGCGCGGCGACGTGGTGCTGCTGGAACTCGCCGGTTGCCGTCATCACTACCATACGCCGCTGTCGCGGACCGTCTACCTGGACGAGCCGCGCCGCGTACCGGCCCGGTTGCGCCACATCGCCGACGTGGTCCTCGAAGGCCTCGACAATGTCCTCAACTACATCCGTCCCGGCGTGACCGGCGCGCAGGTGGCGGAATACTGGCGCGGTTGCCTGGAGGGCTCCGGGGTGGCGAAACCGTCCCGGCTCGGCTATGCCTACGGCATGAACTACGTGCCCGACTGGGGCGAGCATACGGTCAGTCTGCACATCGCCGACCATACGGAACTCCAGGCCGGCATGACCCTGCATGTAATGCCCGGCATCTGGGAGCAGAGCTTCGGCTTCGAATGCAGCGAGCCGGTTCTGGTCACGGAGGACGGTTGCGAGAAGTTCGTCGATTTCCCGCAGAAGCTGTTTACGCTGTAGGGCGAGCAAGTGGCGCGGAATCGCGACTGTCGTGGGAGCGGCACAAGCCGCGATCAACCGTTGACGGGCTCATCGGCGCCATATCGCGGCTGAAGCCGCTCCCACAAAACCCGCTTTCTCGAATGGAGACAGTTTGCGGGAGCGGCTTCAGCCGCGATCAACACGCTACGCTTGAAGTGATACCTCG
>CAZYIP010000027.1:20073-27460 GCA_964646895.1 uncultured Salinisphaerales bacterium
TTTGCGGGAGCGGCTTCAGCCGCGATCAACACGCTACGCTTGAAGTGATACCTCGCCCGGACTCCGATCATGAATGTATTGCTGATCCTCGGTCATCCGCGCAAGGACAGCCTTTGCGCCGCGCTGTGCGAAGCCTACCGCGACGGCGCGCGGCAGGCGGGCGCGCATATCGAGACCCTGGCGCTCATCGACCTGGAGTTCGATCCCTGCGTGCGTGCCGAATCGCCCGAGCAGCAGGCGTACGAGCCGGACATCGAACGCGCGCGCGAGCTGATCGACTGGGCCGATCACCTGGTCTTCGTGTATCCGACCTGGTGGGGCTGCACGCCCGCGCTGCTCAAGGGCTTTCTCGACCGGGTCATCACGCCGGGCTTCGGCTTTCGCTTCAAGGCGCGGGACAGCCTCGCCTGGGAGAAGCTCTGGCGCGGCAAGTCCACCCAGATGATCACCACCATGGATACACCCCCCGCAATTTATCGCTGGGTCTATCGCCAGCCCGGCAGCAACGCGCTGATTCGCGCGACCCTGGGCTTTTGCGGCGTACGCGCGCGGCGCGGGCTGACGCTCGGCCCGGTGCGGCTGTCCTCGGCACAACAGCGCCGGGCGTGGCTGGAGCGGGCGCGCCGCGCCGGGTTCGCCGTCCACGGCGGCTACGCTACGCGGCTGCGTACCCGGACGCTGGCGTGGCTGCAGGCGTTGCGCCTGCAGTTTTACCCCATGAGCTGGGGGGCCTATACCATCGGGGCGCTGGCCGCGGCCGGTACCGGCGCATTCGCAAGCGCCATCTACTGGTGGGGCTACCTGTGCCTGTTCAGTCTCGAAGCGGCGACGGTGTTCGCCAACGACTATTTCGATTACGAGAGCGATCGCCACAATCGTGCGGCCGGTCCCTTCAGCGGCGGCTCAAGAGTGCTGGTCGAGCAGCGGCTGAGCTTCGCCAACCTGCGTGCGGGCATCGCGCTGGCATTGATCGTGGCCACGCTCGCCGCGGCTTTTGCCGTACATCTCGCACCCTGGCCCGGCGCCGCTGCGGTGCTGCTGGCGGTCACCTTCATTCCCACCCTGGGCTATACCGTCCCGCCGCTCAAGCTGTGCTATCGCGGGCTGGGAGAGTTCGACGTCGCCCTCAGCCACAGCTTCATGGTGCTGTTCGTCGGCTATATGCTGCAGGGCGGGCCATGGCTGGCGGCAGTGCCATGGCTGCTGGCACTGCCGCTGTGCGTCTCGGTCCTGCCGGCCATCATTCTCTCCGGCCTGCCGGATCGCCGCGCGGACGCCGTCGCCGGCAAGGGCACGCTTGCGGTACGCCTGGGCGCGCGCGCGGCCATCGGGATGGCGCTGGCCACCGCCGTGGCCGCCGCCCTGCTGGCGCTGCTCGCCGCTCATCTGCCGCAGACACGTGCCGCGTATCGGGGCATCGTATGGGGCGTACTGCCCCACGCCGGGTTACTGACCCTGATCCTTTTCCAATTCCTGGAACGCCGGGCGGATCCCGCCGACACGCGCATAGACGGCGTCATGGTGGTGGCATTGAGCTATATCCTGTGGTTTGTGGTGATACCGTTCTGGAATCTGACGTGAGCGACGACGATCCGGCACAGCTGCACGCCGAACTCGACGTGCTGGAAAAGGAAGTGATGGATATCGCGGACAAGGCACTGCCGCGGTCCTTCGGTGTCGATCAGCCGCTGACACGGCTGCTGCGCATCCTGCGGTCCATGCAGGCGCGAATCGAAGCGCTGGAAGCGGACCGGAAGTGACGCCAGCCACTATCTTGATGTCGCATAAGCCCTTCTGCCGCATCCCGTCGATAAGGTAAACTGCGCCGGATCGGCAGGGCCTGACAGAGAGACAACCTGATGAAGATATTGGTCAGCGTAAAACGAGTAGTCGATTTCAACGTGCGGGTCCGGGTCAAACCGGATGGCACGGGGATCGTCACCGAAGGCGTGAAGATGAGCGTCAATCCCTTTGACGAAATTGCGCTGGAAGAGGCGATGCGCCTGCGCGAGGCGGGCACCGCCGAGGAAGTGGTCGCGGTGACGATCGGCGCGGAAAAGAGCGCCGAGCAGCTGCGCACCGCTCTCGCTTTTGGCGCCGACCGGGCGATCCATGTCCTCACCGACGAGGACGTGCAACCGCTCTATGCCGCACGCATCCTGGCCAGGGTCATCGAGCGCGAGCAACCGGGCCTGGTGCTGATGGGCAAGCAGGCTATCGACGATGATGCCAACCAGACCGGGCAGATGACCGCGGCGCTGCTGGGATGGCCGCAGGCGACTTTCGCCTCGAAGCTCGAACTGGGCGACGGCAGCGCGCGAGTGACCCGCGAGGTGGATGCGGGGCTGGAGACGCTGGAGGTGGACCTGCCGGCGGTGGTGACCACCGACCTGCGCCTCAACGAGCCGCGCTATCTGAAACTGCCCAACATCATGAAGGCGAAACGCAAGCCGGTCGAAACCCTGGCACTCGCGGAACTGGACGTGGCGCCCGCGCCGGGGCTCAAGACCGTCACCACGACCGCACCGCCGGCGCGCGTCGCGGGCGTGAAGGTCGCGAGCGTGGCTGAGCTGGTAGGCAAACTCAAAGAGAAAGGGTTCGTGCAATGAGCAAGGTACTGGTGATCGCAGAACACGCGAACGGCATACTCAACGGGGGTATCGCCAAGACGGTAGCCTGCGCGCGCGCGCTCGAACCCGAGGCGCTGGAGGTGCTGGTGGCGGGCGACGCACCGGAGGCCGTGGCCGCGCAGGCGGCAGAGCTGGAGGGCGTGACGCGGGTTTGCACGCTCAGCGGCGCGGCTTATGCGCATCCGCTGGCCGCTACGCTGGCACCAGCCATCCAGGCCGTTGTCGGGGCCGGCGACTACACCCATCTGCTCGGCCCCAACACGACTTACGGCAAGGATCTGATGCCGCGTGCCGCGGCCCTGCTCGGCGTGGCGCAGATTACCGACATTCAGGCGGTGCATGGCGCGTACCGTTTCGAGCGGCCCATCTATGCCGGCAACGCCATCATCACCGTGGAAGCCCCGTCGGATCAGCTCGTGGTGGGCACGGTGCGCCTCGCCTCCTACACCGCCACTGGCGAGCAGGCGGCAGCGCCCATCGAAGCCCTCGACGTCGAGCCCGAGTTGCCCGGCCACACCCGCTTCATCGAAATCAGCACCGCAACCGGCGGCGAGCGCCCCGACCTGCAAAGCGCGCCACGGGTGGTGTCCGGCGGACGCGGAGTCGGCTCGGGGGAGAACTTCTCCATCATCTACCAACTCGCCGACAAGCTGGGCGCGGCGGTGGGCGCGTCACGCGCGGCGGTGGACGCCGGCTTCGTCGCCAACGACCTGCAAGTGGGCCAGACCGGCAAGATCATTGCGCCGGAACTCTACGTGGCCGTGGGCATTTCGGGCGCGATTCAGCACCTCGCCGGCATCAAGGACGCCGGCACCATCGTGGCCATCAATTCCGATCCGGATGCCCCCATCTTCGAAATTGCCGATATCGGCCTGGTGGGCGATCTGTTCGAGGTTCTGCCGGAACTGGAAAAAAGCCTTTAAGAGCTTAGGCGCGACCGATAGCACCGGCGTGGCACCGCTTTCCACGCCAGGCAAGGCGCGCGGATACGTACCATAGACGGGCCTGATAGGGTACACTTGCCCGGTATTTTGTCCCTGCAAAGGCGGGTCCGCGTGAAGAACAAACTCCTGAAGGCGCTGGCCGCCGTTGCATGCGGCATGTTGCTTTTGCCGCTGCAGGCCGGCGCCGACAGCACGCTGCAATACGATGTCACGGCAGACAATACCACGCACGAGGGTACCGTGTACGTGCGCGACGGCCGGGTGCGGGTAAACATGCAGCCGTCGCAATGGACGCTGTACATCCAATCGGAAGATGCCCTGTACATGGTCGACGCGGACCGGAAGCTGTACCGCCGGGTGGACAACACGACGATTGACGACATCAGAGAGCGCTTCGAGGCGCTGCGCGCCGGGATACGGGAACGCCTGAAAGAGCTGGAACCGGAGCAGCGCGAGCAGATGCGGGAGCGCCTGCAGGACATTCTCGCGGAGCCCCAGAAGGCGCCGCTGAAAATTCACGATCTCGGAAAAACCGATCAGGTCGCCGGCTTCCGCTGCGAGCGGAAGACCGTCATGCAGGACGACGCGATACGTCAGACGCTGTGCGTGGCGCCGATTGACGAGCTGCACGTTACGCCCGACGAATTCGAGACCATGAAGAGGATGTTCCGGCTGGTGACCAAGCTCACCACCATATCCGGCGCAAGCGGCGAATCGATCCCGTACATCGAGGGCCTGGACGGCGTGCCGATTGCCACCGCCAGCAAGGATGGCTCCGTCAAGCAATCGCTCACGAAGATTTCGCACGAATCGTTGCAGGACGCAATGTTCAAGCTGCCGGACGACTTCAGCGAGATGAAACCGCCGGAACAGGACGACGCAGCAAAATCGCAATAAACATGCAATAAACGCCTTTCCGCACGCAAAGCGACGGAAAACCATCAAATCCACCCTGGAGGAGTTGTCATGCCGGTGAAAGTGGGGGTGCCCAAGGAAACCAGTCCGGGCGAGAAACGAGTCGCCCTGGTGCCTCCCGTCGCGCCACGCCTGGCGAAACTGGGCGTCGAGATTCTGCTGGAAAAGGGCGCTGGCGAAGGCACCCGGATTCCCGACTCGGCCTACCAGGACGTCACGCTGGTCGATGACGGCAAGGCGCTGTACCGGGAGTGCGACATCATCCTCAAGGTGCAGGCGCCAAGCCAGGAACAGATCAAGCTCATGCGCGAAGGCACGATTCTGCTGACCTTCCTGCAGGCGGCGCGGGATGTGAACAAGGTCAGGCTGCTTCGCGATCGCAAGATCACCTGCTTCGCCATGGAGCTGGTGCCGCGCATTACCCGTGCCCAGGGTATCGATGCGCTGTCGTCACAGGCATCGGTGGCCGGCTACAAGGCGGCGCTGATCGCCGCCAACGCGCTGGAGCGTTTTCTGCCGATGCTCACCACCGCCGCCGGCACCATTCGCCCGGCCAAGGTGCTGGTGATCGGCGCCGGCGTCGCCGGCCTGCAGGCGATCGCGACGGCGAAGCGCCTCGGCGCCCAGGTCGAAGCCTACGACGTGCGCAGCGCGACCCGCGAGCAGGTGGAGTCGCTGGGCGCGCGTTTCGTGCAGACGGAGGTGAAGGCAGAGGGCGAGGGCGGTTACGCCCGCGAACTGACGGAAGCCGAGAAACAGGCGCAACAGGACATGCTGGCCCGCCACGTGGCGCAGGCGGATGCGGTCATCACGACCGCCGCGGTGCCCGGGCGCACCGCACCCAGAATCATCTCCAAAGCGATGGTCGACGACATGAAGCCGGGCGCGGTGCTGGTGGACCTGGCGGCAGAGAGCGGCGGCAATTGCGAGCTCACCAAGGCCGGAGAGCATCTTCACTACGGCAACGTCACCATCATCGGCCCGACCAACGTGGCGAGTCAGCTGGCCGAACACGCCAGCGAGATGTACTCGCGCAACCTGCTCAACTTTCTCGACCTGATCGTCGCGGACGGAGAGCTCCGGCTCGACTGGGACGATGAGGTAGTCGCCAAAACCGCGCTTACCCACAACGGCGAAGTCACTCACGAGGCCAGCCGCGCCGTGGTGGAAGAACAGGGGAGCTGATCATGATTACGGGATTCGTCGCGCTTTACATTTTCATGCTTGCCGCCTTTACCGGGTATGAGGTCATCACGCGGGTACCGGTCATCCTGCACACGCCGCTGATGTCGGGTTCCAACTTCATACACGGCATCGTGCTGGTAGGCACCATGGTCGCGCTCGGCCACGCCGAGGGCGCATTCGAAACCGCGATCGGCTTCATCGGCGTCATTCTCGCCGCGGGCAATGCCGTCGGCGGCTATGTCGTCACCGAGCGGATGCTGGAAATGTTCAAGACCAGCAAGGGAGACTGAGCGCATGAGCGCGGGGATCCAGGCATGTTACTTCATCGCCGCGGTGCTGTTCATCGTCGGCCTCAAGAGCATGAGCTCGCCGAAGACGGCGCGCAGGGGTGTCATGTGGGCCGGCCTCGGCATGGTTCTGGCCACGGTGGCGACCTTCTTCTTCAGCGACATGCATCACTATGTGCTGATGGTGATCGCGCTGATCATCGGCGGCGGCGGTGCATGGTACTCCGGGCGCCGCGTGGCCATGACCGCGATGCCGCAGATGGTCGCACTGTACAACGGCATGGGGGGCGGCGCGGCCGCCAGCATTGCGGCAATAGAGCTGTTCAGCGGCTCGGTCCAGGTCGGCAGCCGTGCGTTTCTGGTGCTCGCCGTACTGGGGGGCCTGATCGGCGCGGTTTCCTTCACCGGCAGCCTGGTCGCCCTGGCCAAGCTTCAGGGCTGGATGACGCGCATCCTGCGTCTCCCCGGCCAGCAGATAATCAACGGCGGCCTGCTGCTGATCGCGGCGGTGCTGGGCATCGTGCTGATGGCCACCGCCAGCTTCTCGTGGCCGCTGATCATCTTCTTCTTCCTGTTCTGCCTGGCGCTCGGCGCGCTGGTGACCATGCCTATCGGCGGCGCCGACATGCCGGTGCTGATTTCGCTGTATAACGCCCTCACCGGTCTGGCGGTGGCATTCGAGGGCTTTGCCCTCAACAACCCCGCGATGATCGTGGCCGGCACCCTGGTGGGCGCCGCCGGCAGCCTGCTCACGCACCTGATGGCAAAGGCCATGAACCGCTCGCTGGTCAACGTGATGTTCAGCGGCTTCGGTGCGGACGAGGGTACGCAGCTGGAAAGCGCGGAAGGCACGATGAAGTCCATCGAGGCGTCCGACGCGGCCATCAACATGGCGTATGCCAACCAGGTGATCATCGTGCCCGGCTACGGCATGGCGGTCGCGCAGGCGCAGCACAAGCTGTGGGAGTTCGTGCAGCTTCTGCAAAAGCGCGACGTGACCGTGAAGTTCGCCATTCACCCGGTCGCCGGGCGCATGCCGGGACACATGAACGTGCTGCTCGCGGAGGCTGGTGTGCCCTACGACATGATCTTCGACCTGGAGGAGGTCAACGAGGAGTTCAAGACCACCGACTACTCGCTGGTGATCGGCGCCAACGATGTGGTCAACCCGGCCGCACGCACCAATAAATCCAGCCCGATCTACGGCATGCCGATCCTGAACGTGGACCAGTCCGACAACGTGCTGGTGATCAAGCGCGGACGCGGCGCCGGCTTCTCGGGCGTACAGAACGAGCTGTTCTTCGGCGACAATACCAATATGGTGTTCGGTGACGCGAAGGAAGTGTGCAACAAGATGGTGGCGGCGCTGAAGGACTTGTAGCCTGTCGGCTGGAACAGGTTCGTGGGAATCGCGGCTGAAGCCGCT
>CAZYIP010000028.1:0-17801 GCA_964646895.1 uncultured Salinisphaerales bacterium
TAGTGAACCGCAGCCACCATTGCCGCGTCATGGGGAAAACCACGTATCCCCTCTGGCGTCCTCCCTACCCGTCCGGGCTCAAATCCGGCAATACGAGGTTCAAGAGCGCCTGCAACTGCCGATCATCGGCCAGGCGTCTGCGAAACAGGCGAATGCTCGAACTGGCGCTGGCATAGTGCCGGAGACCGAAGCGATCGGCGATTTCATGCAGCCGCATGTCGGCCTCCTGCTGGCAAAGGTACATCGCCATCCCGCGCGCGGGATTCGCGCCGTGGCGTCCGCGGCTGCTCGTCCAGATGATCTGGTGATCCACGTTCATGCGCGCAGCAACGGCGCTGACGATACGGTCGGCGGTCGGCCGTGTTCGCGCCTGCTTCAACTCCGGTGTGTCCACCGTGCGCGCATCGGATCGCAGTGTGCCTTTGAACTCGTCGGACCCCAAAACCGGGCTCCGGGGCCCGGCGGCGTAAAACGATGCCAGTTCGGCATCGGTGCCGGCCGCCACATAGGCCCGATAGCGGGCCTCGCTGTTGCGGACTGCAATGGCTTTCAGCACATAACGGGACGTCAGCCACCCGGGAGCCTCCGCGACGCCGATGTAGGCCGGGTAACTGGACCAGGGGTAGTCCTCGAGACGGGTGACCAGGCCCGCTTCGATCGGGTTGCGGTGGATATACCGGGAGAGCTGCAGCCAGTACGACTGCGCATCGACCAGAACGGCCTTGTAGCGCCCGCGAAACAGCGCGCCGTCGCGCTCGCTGGTGCGATTATAATGCTGCGTATAGACGCCGTTGATCTGGCGCATGATGCGCTGCAGATTTCCATCCGGCGTTCGCAGCAACAGGTGATAGTGATTGCCCATCAGGCAGTACGCGTGCCATTCGGCATTGAAACGCCCGGCGGTGTCCGCCAGCAGCGAGAGGAAGTATTTCCGCTGACGGTCCGTCGCGAATATCGGCTGCCCGGCGGCGCCACGATTCATGACGTGGTACCAGGCCCCCGGATATTCGATGCGTAGTGGTCTTGCCATGGGCCGAACGTAACACGGGAATACCTTATATTGCTAGACTTGACCCCAACTTATGCAGGGGAAGTGCTTGTCTTTCGTCGCGTGGCGGCCGTTGCGCGGCTGGTGGAAATGCTTGCGGCGTGTATCCGCGCCCGGTTCGGCGACGCGCCTGAACAGGCCCATCGGCACATGTCGGAAGCCGATATCGCCGAGGCGATCCGGGCGGTGCGCAGGCAGGTGCGAGCCGACGAGTCGATACTGGAAGGCGTTCGCGGCGTCTTTGCGGCCGTGGGCCTGGACACACACGTCAACTACGACGACGGGCTCAAGGTGCGAACCCAGGTTCCCTACAGCCGCAGCGGCCTGCATGGGGTCGCCCCGCTTGCCGCACACCGGGACACATGGGGCTCGAACATCATGGCGCAGACAAACTGGTGGGCGCCGATCTTTCCCATAACGCCGGAACGCACCATGGCGCTGTTCCCCACGTGGTTCGAACGCCCCGTGGCCAACGACTCGGCCGACTGGGATTTCGCGGAAGTGACGCGGCGACTGCGGCGGGACGGACGCCTGGCGGGCTACCCGCGGTTGCCGACGGCAACGGAGCCGCTTGCCCGCGAAGATGCGGTTCCCGTGGACATCGAACCGGGCGACCTGATGGCATTCTCCGGCGCGCACCTGCACGCCAGCGTGCCCAACACCACCGACAAAACCCGCTTCAGCTTCGAGATCCGCACCGTGAACATCATCGACGCAAGCGCGGGCCGCGGCGCACCCAACGTCGACGGCAAGGCCCCCCGCACCGCCTGGGGCCTGTTCCGCCGCATGACGGACCGGCACAAGCTGGACGCGGCGGAGATTGCGAAAATCCAGGAGCCCGGGCCGTAGAAACAATTGGAGCGAAGCGTTCCCATCAGGCCGGCGCCGCCTCCAGCAGCACCACCGCCATCGCGGCGATACCTTCGCCGCGGCCGGCAAAACCGAGACGCTCGGTGGTGGTGGCCTTGATGCTGATGCGGTCGATGTCACAGGCGAGGTCGCTGGCGAGGCAGGCACGCATGGCGTCCACATGCGGTCCGATCCTGGGACTCTCGGCCAGCACGGTGATGTCCGCATTGCCCAGGCGATGGCCGCGCTCCCGGAGCATACCCGCCACCGCGCGCAGAAAATCGCGGCTGTCGGCATCGCGCCAGCGTTCTTCCGACGGCGCAAAGTGCCGGCCGATGTCACCCAGTGCCAGCGCACCCAGCAAGGCGTCGCACAGGGCATGAATGACCACGTCGCCGTCGGAGTGCGCCTGCACGCCGTGATCATGCGCCAGCCGCACACCGCCCAGCATGACATGATCACCGGGGCCGAAGGCGTGTACGTCAAACCCCTGCCCTATACGCATGGGACTGTCTCCATTGCCGTTCGGCGCCCGTTTATACCTTATATTGCCAGACCTGACCCCAGGCGGGAATTGGTGGCAAGGACGCTGCGGGTCTGCAGGCCTACGGGTGCGCCGTCGAGGTCGGTGAACGTGCCGCCGGCTTCGCGCACGATCACGGTCAGGGCGGCGATATCGAGGATGTTCACGTCCGACTCCACCACCACATCCAGGCGTCCCGAAGCCAGCAGGTGGTAATGATAGAAGTCGCCGTAGCCGCGGATGCGGTTGACCTCGCGGATAAGCTGCCCGAGCTTCAGCCAGCGCTCGCTGGCGGTCAGGCTGGCGATGTTGCCGACGGAAAGCGTGGCGTCGGCGAGACGATCGATGGCGCTGACGTGAATCGGCTCGCCGTTCAGCCACGCGCCACGGCCGCGCTCGGCACAGGCCATCTCGCCATCGGCGCCAAAACACGGCGCGTTGGAAACGCCCGCGATCAGCTCGCCCCGGTGCATCAACGCGATCTGGGTGGAGAAGAACGGATAGCCGCGCACGAAACTCTTGGTGCCGTCAATGGGGTCGATCAGCCACACGTATTCCGCGTCCATGGATTCGCGCCCGAGTTCCTCGCCGTAGAAGCCATGGTCGGGAAATACGCCGCGAATGACGTCCTTGATCGCCCGCTCGCACGCCACGTCGGCCTCGGTCACCGGGCTGCGGTCCGGCTTCAGACGCACGTCGATGTCGGTACGATAGTAGCGATGGATGATTGCCTGCGCGGCCTTGGCGGCCTCGATGGCCGTATCGAGAAACTTGCTTTGTGTCATGCATGCTTCCTGCGGTTCTGAAGCGCGTATTATGGATGACTTGACCATGATCGTGGGAGCTCCTGCGTTTTCAGGTCAAGCGGGAATCGAAATTTGGCTGCTGGATTATCGCGGCTTGCGCCGCTCCCACAAATCCCCCGTCGCCCGCTGGCGGGAGAGCGCCGGGGAGAGGGTGGAATCGCGCGCCCGATCGAGTGCCCGGCACACCGACCGGATACCGCCGATCAGCCGCGGCGTGGGGCGCACCAGCTGATCGGCGGCCACGGCGTAGAGGGCGTCGTCGCGCACCGCGGAAAGCGTCGACAGCCGGTTCCAGAAATCGCGCACGGCCTGCGTGTCGGCATTGCGGGAAAACAGGATGACCTGCGGATCGGCGGCCAGTACCGCCTCCACCGACACCCGTGGCGCCGGCGCCGCCAGACCGGCAAACACGTTGCGCCCGCCGCACAGCGTCAGCACGCGGCCGATGAACTGTTCGCCGTTGACGGTAAACAGCGGATGCAGGCTGATCTGATAGAACACGCGCAGCGGCGGGCGCCCCGAGTAGCGCTTGCGCAATCCGTCCAGCGCCTGCCGGTAACGCGCCGCTGCCGCATCCGCCACGTCTCCGGTGCCGGCCACGGCTCCGATCAGGCGAAGGTGGGCTGCCACATCGTCCAGTTCGCGGGTACGCAACACCGCCACGGCAATTCCGAGCTTGCGGATGCGCGCGACCCATTCTGTGGGATTGCCACTGCCCCAGACCAGCACCAGATCCGGGTGCACCGCAAGCAGCGCTTCCAGGTTGACGGCGAAGGCGTCGCCGATTCGCGGCACGGCCCGTGCCGCCGCTGGATAATCGCTGTAGGAAGCGGTGCCGACGAGCCGGGAGCCGGCACCGGCGGCGAAAACCAGTTCCGCCAGGCCGGGCGCGAGCGCCACCAGGCGCTGCGCCGAGGCACCGGGCCCGCGGACCACGGTGCCGTCGTCATCGCGCAGTTGCCATGCATGGGCAGCGGTGCCACACGCGACCAGCCAGAGCACGAGCACAACGATGCCTGCAATTGGACGTCTCAAGACAATCACGCGCCGGTTGCTCCGCCGCATTGGCTCCGGCACGCAGGATACTCCCTGTCATGCGTTGCTCCAGCATTACCGGAACCTGTCAAGGGCCCGACTCCTTTCACGGACGCCGGTGGTGAAAATTGCGCCAATCTGAACCAGGCACAGCGGCGAACACTGGATTGCGCGCCCCCCGCTGTACCCTCTTCTGCTACCGCTGACCGGGAGCAAGACCAGTCTGGCTGCCGGCCGCAGCGGCTTCGCGATGGTTGACACCCGCGGGGCGCGACTCCGATGAACCACCGAGCGCCTCGTCAATGGCATGGGCTTTCCGAACCTCGACAGGATGTGCCTGAACCGCGGAAATCTGTTTGCGCTGCTCACCACCAAACCCGGCCAGAACATTCACCTGTTCGGCAGGAAACAGCGTCATGGTATCGCTGAAAGGTTCGATCAGGGAATCGAAATTGTCGATGAGATATGCATGAAGCGCGTTTTCGCCTCCTGATTCGAGGATGCCAATCGTCTGCCCAAGCTGCTGAATTTCTGCCTCACGTACACCTCGATACTCGGCAGCCTCGCGCTCAGCGACGAGGACCAGGCGCTGCCTCTGCGCTTCCGCAGGCGTCAGAATTTCGGCCTGGTATTGCGCATTGAGGTAGGCTATGCGGCTCTTTTCTGCTTCAATCGTCGCTTTCACCCCCGCGAGATCCGCTTCACCGGAACGTTGTGCCTTTTCGACACCCACGGCGCCACGCTGGCGTTTGTCGGCCACCGCGGCGCTTGTCTGATTGTCGAGCGCCTCGCGGTCGTTGTCTCGCCGGCGCACCTCGACTTCGGCGCGACGACGCTGGCTTTCCTCCTCGGAGTCGGCTTTCGCCCGAGCCTCGGAGGAACGTGCCTGCGATCTCGCAGAGGCGGACTCAACCCGGTTGAGCAGGCCGATATAGAGATCCCCTTCGCCCATGCCTTCCAGGCGATGATCATTGACATCGGCAATATTCATCGTCGTGATTTCAAGGCCGATCGCTTCGAGATCACCTTTGCAAACGCGGATCATGTTTCGAACGAGTTGATCCTTGTCGCGCATCACCTGTTCCGGCGTCATGGTGGCGATGGAGTCTCGAAGATGCCCTTCGATGATCGAAGCAGCCACCTGTTCCAGATCCTCCCAGTTTTCATTCAGGGAGAGGATACGTTTGATGGCGTTATGCAGTATCTCGCCCGAGGATGAGATGGCGAAGGAGACCGTGGAAACAACATCCAGGGGAACCATGCCACGCGCAACCGCGGACTCTACTTCCACCGTGGCCGTCCGTGGTCTCAGATCCAGGTCGAAGCGTTTATTGATGATTGGCCATACAACGACCCGCCCTCCCTGGTAGGTGCGATAGCCTCCGCGGCTTTTACCGGCGACAACAGCAACCTGGTTGGCCCCCACTACGCGAAAATTACGAACAAAATGAAAAACCAGGGTTACGACTATAAACGAGACAAGAAGAAAAAAGGATAAGGCCAGCGTAGCCATCAGGCGCCCTCCATGGCATCTTTTGCATCAGGCTTGGCATGATGCGCGGTTGTAAAATCCCTGACTCGAATACCAAACGCATCTTCAAAGCGTTGGAGAAAATCAACAAAACCGGCCGGTCCGCGATTGATCGCTGCGTTAACGCCGTTTTCCTCGTCATCCCCCATGAATGTAAGATTGTCGAGGTTAATTCGCTCAGCGTTGCCATGATAAGACTTGAAAAGACGCGGCAGCGGGCCCTGGACAAAAATGGGAATACGTCCATACTGGGTGGATTTACCAATAATATCAGCCTGTCTTTTAAGGAGTTCGTTGCGTACTCCCTGACGAATGCTGACAGCTTCGTTATTGCCTTCGGCAATGATCTCGGCAGATTTTTTCTCGAAGGTAGGCTTAAGGGTAATTTCAGTCTGATTTCGGAGGCCCTGAAGCTCGTTTTCGGCGTTTTTCACGCCGACCTGAGCCAGGGATTCTGCACGAGCAATTTGCGCTTCGGCTTCCTTTTCGGCCTGATCTATTTTCGCCCGGCTCTCTTCGCGAGCGATGCCGAGGCGTTTTTCGGCTTCCACAATCGCTTCATTCGCCTGGCTCCTTGCGATTGATTCCCGCCGGCGCCCGTCGGATTCAGCGGTTTCCGCCTCCGCCTCCAGGCGCGCCTCCTGAATCTCCACCACCTGACGCTTTTGAGCAACTGCCTTGGTAGCGAGGCTGCTGATATAGTCAGAGCCGTCCCAGATGCGTTGGAACGAAACCGAAAATACCCGGAATCCAAAGCTCGCCAAATCCTCGTTGGCATCGTCAAGCATATCCTGCCGAAAGCGGGCACGCTCACCTTCATCAGCCGAGATGCTGGCTTCTGCGGGCAGCTCACCCGCATCCACTTTCTGGACACTTTCCACCATGCCCATGGCTTGCAGAGGTGTTGTGCGATTCATTGCACCGCGAAAGTTGCCTACCATCGTTTGATGAATCTGCTCATGAATTTCTGCGCGACTCTTCCCGAGCATGCGTTCGATGGCCGTATAAAGAAGCGCGGGATTGTCGGTATCAACCCCAACGCAGGCTGTAGCATCCGCCCCAACGGTAATACCATTGGCAGAGTTGACCCCCTCGACTCTCACATTAATGGGCAACACGCTCAGATCGAGAAAATCGGCACGGTTGATAAACGGAATGACGATTGCCGCACCGCCCAGAATGACGCGAAAACCGTACTCCTTTCCATTCGCCCGGGTTTTCGCGCCCTGAACCACCATGACCTGGTTTGGAGGACAAACCTGAATGACAGACCTGAGCATTGCCAGAATAACAAGGAGGACGACTGCGGCCAAAGCGCCGGCCACCGCGAAGCCGATAATATCTATCGAAGCGCCGCTGAGTCCGGGCAGGGCATTTACAATACTGTCCATAAAGTCGTTTTTATTCATTTAATTCCCTTTTTGAGTTGCTCCGTGTTGTGGTAATGGATTGAACTGTCAAATCAGTCTTGCCCGCTTTGGTCACCCGTATGCGCGTGCCTTTTGCCAGTACGGATTCATCGGGTGATCTCGCATAACGCTCGCATGTGAGCTGGGAAAAGGGAATGCGAACGCGCCCGAATTCCCCTGGATAAATCGCTACGGTAACGATTCCTTCACGCCCGACCAGTTCGCTGTCCTCAATGGACGAATCATATTCCCGTTGCTGAAAGCGCAGGATGGACCAGACGCAGAGCATCACGACGAGGCCGGCGGGCACGGCCCACATCAGGCTGGATTCCAGAGACTCGCCGCGCAAGGTGGCGATCAGGCCCATGGGGCCAAACCCGGCACAGAAATAGACAAGCATTCTCAGAGCAAATAGAACTCTGAATACATAGCGCCCAACCGGAATGGTGCGACGGTACTGGCGACCGTCCGAAGCGACGCCTTCGGCACCTTCGCCCGTTGCCGCGTCGGATATGGCGTCATCCATGTCGTGGGAGAGGCCATGGCTGGAGTCGCTGCCTTCATTGCCGCCACCACGGCCATCCGCAGATGCGGCAGCATCATCATTGTCGTCGCCCCCGGTCAACCCCAGGCTTTCCGCAGCAATGACGCCTATCCCGAAGACGGTCACGGTAATGTAAATACCAAGTATCGTGCTTTCACTAATCATTGACAGCCATGTCATTTATTTTTATGCATTTTCAAAGCGTTATGAAGGGCGCACGCAAATTTTGCGGTGGATGCTACAGAACATGGAAGTTATTTTCAACAGAGCGGCATCCCTTCTTGCACGCGCCCGATCGAGCGCCCGGCTATTTTCACAAACATCGCCGCTGAAATTCCGCCGGCTCTTCCATTAAAAATAACAGCACTAATAAATGCCTTCCAAATAACCGAAAGGCAGATTAGAATACGCCAACCCGGCGCAATGACGAAATCGACAAGAACCGCGTCCTGGAGGGGCATGTGGGGACCGATTGTTTCGGGCAGGCGCAGGACGTTCCGGCGGGCAGCTCCCAAACCACGGAGAGCGCCCGCGCCGATCTCCTGCTACGCTCCGTCGGGACGGCAACGCCCAAGGCGGTGACCGTCCTTTCCAGCGCGCTCGATCTGCCGCGCGAATTCGTCGTCGACGCCATCTATCGGGCCCCTGCACGCCTGTTTGCCAATCTCGCCCGGCGGGACGGGCAGCGGCTGGCGGAGATGCTCCGCGGGCTCGGGCTGGATGCGGCTGCGGTCGCGCCCGGCACCGTACCCGAGCGTGGCGCCGTTTTCGACATCGCGCTCGTTCTCACCGATCACCTGCGCGCCGGAGAAGTGGCGGACGCGCTGGGCCGTTTTCTCGGAACTTCGGCGCAGTCCGCGCTGGAGCTGATGCTGACCCCTCCGGGCATCGTGCTGGGCAACGTCACGCAACCGACCGTGACCGCGCTTGCCGGGGCCATTCCGTCCGAGGCCGCGACGCTGATCGCGTCGAATCCGGACACCGCCCGTTACGCACTGTTCGCCGCGCAACTGACCCCGGCGCAGATCGCGGCGGTCGCATCACTGCTGCCTCCCGGCAACGAACCGGGCGCCGATGGCTCGCTGAGCTGTTTCGATCTCACCCGGATTCAGGCCGACGGATTGTGGCGGCGGCTGCGTGCATCCGAAGGCGTGCGCATCGTCAACCAGGACTTCCTGCGCTTCACCCTCGTGCTGACGGCGGTTCCCGCCGATGCGCAAGCCGCCGCCAGCACGTTGGCCACCCTGGCCGGCGTGCCTGAAGATGCCTATCCCGCGCTCGCCGCCATTCTGCCCTGTCCGATCATCGAAGGGGTGCCCTGCGGCGATCTGGATGCGCGGCTGCTCGCATTCAGCGAGGCCGGTTTCGCCATTCGCGCCGATCTCGAGACATTCGCCATGATCGCCCTGGACGTTCGCGCGGCTTCGGCCCAGGCTCTGGCTGCCGCCGAACTGACCGGCCCGGCACCGCTGGTGACTCCGCCAATGCCGCGGGAGCAGGCCAGGGTCATGCGGGCACGGCTCGAGGCACGGGGGGCGGAGGTGCTGCCGGCGTGAGCGCGCCCCAGGTTCACAAACTGCACGCGGGCATCGCCGAGAGCGGCAAGCTGCTGGCGCTGAAGGGGCAGCACAGGCAGGCCCTGGCCCGCTATCGGGAGGCGCTGCGCCTGGCGCAGTCGGTCAGGGCACCGCAGGTTTTCGCCCGCCATTACCTGCACTGCGTGCTCGAAAGCCTGGAACATCTCGGCGCTTACGCCGAGGTCGCCGCGCTGGCCGGCGAGGCCGCGTGCGCTGCCGCCTGTCCCGACCCCAGCCCATTTCAGCGCCGGGACCGGGCGCATCTGCTGGAGCGCCAGGGCGTCAACCTGCTCAAGGGCGGCAAACCGGCGCAGGCGCGGGAGGTGCTGGCGGAGGCGCTGGCCATGGACGCATCCCTGCCGCTGG
This sequence comes from uncultured Salinisphaerales bacterium, assembly GCA_964646895.1. GTDB lineage: Bacteria > Pseudomonadota > Gammaproteobacteria > Nevskiales > CAZYIP01 > CAZYIP01. The sequence goes on from CAZYIP010000028.1 coordinate 9,689, forward strand.
CGCGCCAGCTGCTCGACTGGTCGAGCCGGGGATTCGCCATCAATGCCGCCCGCATTACCGAGGCGCAGCGCCGGCACGGCTATTTCACGGTGCGCAGCGATACGGTAAGCAGCGAGCGCGCGATCGATCCGCCCGCTTTCATGGCAATGCAAACCCGGGAGGCCCCGCATGGCTGACTCGAAAAGCGACGAAAACAATCCGATTGTCGAGATGACGCCGGGACAGATTCTGGCCGACGCCAATGTGGCCGAATTCATCAAGGCGATGGGGCTGTCGATCGCTGAAGCGCAAAAAGCGCTGGATATCAACAGCATTTCGCAGGTCGGCGAATATGTGGAGCCGCGGCCCGGGCTCGGCGGCAAGAGCCTGCTGCAACTCGGCCTTTCGCCGCCGTTCTATCACTACCAGCATGCGGACCTCAGCGTGAGCATGCAGTTGATGATGAAGGTCGGGCGCACCAGCGCCTTCGGCATCGGCGGCAAGCTCGACTTCGGACTCGACACCGGCGGACCGGCATCCGCTGCCAATGCGCGCGAGGCGCAGGTTACCGTCAAGAGCCTGCCCGCCAGCGTGACGGTGGATGGCCGCAAGACCGACGCGACCGGGGAAAGCCTCGATGCGGCCGCGGAGTCGCTGGCTGCCGCCTTGCGCACCCCGTCCGGTCCGTTCGAGCGGGCGCTGTTATCCAGCGAGCGCTCCGAGGTGCAGTTCGAGCTGGTCCCGGGCAATGCGAAAAACCCGTACAAGACCGACACCGCCGTGGTTTTCTATCCCGCCGGCGGGGGCAGCACCGGGATCATCCGCATTCAGGATACGCCCGCCAGCGGCCAGAAGGAGACCTTCACCTGGGCCAGTGGCAAGACGGCGGAAGTCGGAGCCGAGGCCAACAAGCTGCTGTACGCCCGCGCGGTGGCCGCCGCGATCAACGACAAGGGCGATTTCCGGGCACGGCTGCTGCGCGATCCGGTGGGCAGCACGCTGCCGGTCGGCGGAGGCACGCTGGGCATTGCGCTGTTCGACACCGGCAGCGCTGCGATCAAGCCGGACGCGGCCGCGGAACTGCGCAATCTGGCACGGCTGCTGAGGGACGGCGGACAAACCGTCAACGTCGTCGGCTTTACCGACCGCATGCAACCGGAGGACAGGAACACGGTACTTGGCCAGCAACGCGCGGATGCCGTTGCCCGGTTTCTCAAGGACAACGGCGTGCCGGCGGCCCAGATCGACAAGGTCGAATCGCGCGGCGAGGACCGCTGGGACGGCACCACCGACGAGGTCCGCAATCAGCAGTTTCGGCGCGCGGAGGTGATGCTGGCGGGATCGGACGATCTGATCATCATCGTCGACCAGACCGGCACGACCGCCCTGCAGGACACGCCCCTGCCGGACCGGACCGACGGCAGCCAGGGCAACGGATTCATCGTCGCGCGCAAGTTCGCCGCGCAGGCGGTCGACGCCACCGCCGTGAAAGTGGGCGAGAGCAATACCAGCGTGGCGGTCAAGAAGGACGCGGTCACCGACGCGGCGGGCAATTTTGCCGAAGGGTCGCCGGAAGCCTGTGCCTTCAATCTGGCCCGCGACGTCAACGCCGGCAGCGCCGATCACAAGGTGCGCGCCACACGCAATGGCAGCGTGGTGACTTTTGCGAGTACCGATGACGCGGTGGTCATCAATCTGGTCACGCTCTCGGCCGGCGACATCGAGCTCGAAGCGGCGGACGGCGCAAGCGTGACCAAGCCGCTGGACGCCATTGCCGCGGGCCCCACTGCCAGCACGGACAAGCCCAAGATTACCGTCGCCGTGGGCATTTCGGTCGACTATCGCACCAGCCGCCAGTTCGAGCAGTCGGTCAACGGCAACAGTTCGATCAGCGCGCGCCTGGTCGCGGTCCCGGCACCGGTGGAGTTCCTCGACGAGATCAAGAAATTCCTTCCCGCTGACGAGGCGGTCAATCCATGAGCGAAGTTCCCGCGGTTTCACGGCAACTGCTGTCGGCGCCGCTGCCGGACATCATTCAGCGGCTCGGCATCGCGGTGGCCGAGGCTCAACGTGCGCTGGATACCAACAGCGTGGCAACCGCGGTGGAAATGGCGACCGCCGAGGTCACGATCGGAGACGAAACCCACAACCTCATCTCCCTGGGCTTCACGCCGACTTTCTACAGTTTCACCGAGGCGACGGTCGAGGCGAAACTGAGCTTTTCCATGAGCGAGACGACCGAACTGGGCGTCAGCGCCGGGGCGACCGTCGGCGTACAGGCAGGCTTCGTGATGGTCGCGGCGTCGGTCAATGTGAGCTACGCGCGGAAATTCTCCGTCAGCGCCGAGGGCATGAGCTCGATCGCCGCGCGCCTGGTCAGCCTGCCGCCGCCCGAAGGTCTGGAAAATCTGTTGCGCAAATTGGGCACCAATCCGGCTTGAAGTTTTGAGGTAAGGAGAAAAAAACATGGCGATCGGTCACGAACTGCTCAACGTCCCCATGGGGGACATGATCCGGCAGATGGCAACGGCCATTGCCGACGGCCAGATGCAGCTGGATGCCAGCAGTATCGAAGTTGCCGAAATGATGGGCGGCCTGAAGGCGGTCTACGACGACGAAGGCAACATGTCCTTTGACGACAGCCGGGTCTTTTTCGGCTACGACCTGATGACGGTTGCGCAGGCCAATGCCTATGTCGCGACCGAGAAGGCGCTGCAGACCTGGGATACGTCGCCGCTCGAAAAAATCGTCGCCTCCGAGAAAAAGCGCGCGAGCGACGAAAAGGACGATCTGGTTCGCGTCCCCACCCGCATGTCGATGCTGGAACTGGGTTTCACCCCGACCTTTTACCAGTTCGTCGACACGATCATCGAAGTCAAGATCGCCATCAAGATTACCCGCAGCTACGAATCGACGCGCACCACCACCAACGCGACGCAGCGGAAGAGCAACCAGAGCCAGGGCGGGGGCATCATCGGCGCAATTTTCGGCGGGCGAAAGGCCGATGCCAGCCAGGTTTCGACCAGCCAGGTCGACGCCACCTATTCGTCGAAGTACAGCTACTCCGCCGAGGGCTCCAGCCTGCTGCGCACCAAGCTGGTTCCGCTGCCGCCGCCACCGATCCTGGAAGAACGCATCCGCCGGCAACTCGACGAAGATGTGGAGCGGCGCCGGAAACTGCTGGATGCCCATCTGAACAACGATCCGAAACCATCGTAAGCCGGAGGCGCCGTCATGTCGGTCGGGACAGAACTGCTCGCCGTACCCTTTCCGGAAATGTTGCAGCGTCTGGGCGTGGGTGTTGCCCAGGCCCAGCTGCAGCTCGATCTGGTGTCGCTGCGCATCGCCCGGCTGATGGCCGGCTACGATGAAGAGGCAGAGGACGAAAAGGAAGGCGACGGCAACAAGTCGAAGAACTATCTGGTCAAATTCGGCGACGGTCAGGAATACAGCCTGATGGAGCTCGGCTTTACGCCGACCTTCTATCAGTTCGTGGATACGGTCATCGAGCTGAAGATGTCGATTTCGATCAAATCCGAGACCGAGACCAAGACCAGCAGCAGCCGCACCGTGGCCGCCGGCGGCGGGTTCTGGACTCCGTTCGGGGGCGGCGGCACCGTTTCCACTTCCAGCGTCAGCGCCAGCTTCGCGGCCAAATACCAGTACAGTGCCGAGGGCTCGTCGCTCATGCGCACCAAGCTGGTGCCGATTCCCGCTCCGGCACTGTTCGAGGAGCGGGTGCGAAACCTGATCGCGCAACGGGACTCGACCTGATGGCTCTGCCCTGGCAGGACAGGCTGGCGCGGGCCAAGGCCGGGCCGCCCGCCGCGGCGCCCACCGACAACACCGCTCCGCAGAACCGGCGCCCGGCGTCCGCGCGCGGCGCGGAAGATCTGGCGACAGTGGCTCCCGGGTTGCGCAGCCTGCTGGAAGAGCGCGCCGCGCTGGAGCGACGGATGGCGCAATTGACCGGCGGTACGCAGACCGATCCGCGCTACCCGGTCGCTTCCATGGCGGATCGGCGTGCCGAGCTCGCGCAATGGGCTTCGCTGCGGGACAGGCGGGCGAACGATACCCGAGCGTCTGCCGATGGCCCTATGACCCGGTCCGCTCGACCAGCGCTTTACCCCGATCCACCCTTGCGCACAACGCCCGGCGAGGCGGTACCCGCAGGGCAGGTGCCGGTGGATACCGATCGCTGGTCGGCGTTGCGCGATGCAGCCGCACCCTCTCGCGAAACCGGCCGAACACCGGCCGCCGCGCGCGCCCAGCGCAACGACGGCGATCCGCTGGAACGACGCCTGCAGAGGGCGCGCGATCTGGCGGGCAGGAGCCGCCGCGCCTGGCTGGCCAGCCGCAAGGCGCTGGATGCGGCCCGCGATGCCATTCCCGACGACTGGGCCGAGCGCGCAAAGGAGAGGATTCCGGGCCTCGGCCGCGCCGATCCCTATGTGCGGGAAACCGCCCGCAAGCTGGCCGTGGTGGTCGGCAGCCTCGAAGACATCGGCGAAAAGTCCGATCGGCTGCGCGAACAGGCCAGCGCCATTCGCGACTTGAAGGCGGCTGACGAAGCCAATGACGACGCCCGGCGCGACCGGGCGCTGGAGCGGCTGCAGGCACGCCGCGCCGAGGATAGCGCTGATAACAGCGATCGGCGCGCGCGCGAGGACGATCCGCCGCTGTCCAGCGACCGGCTGCGGGCGCGCAGGGAGGCCGCCGATGCCTGAATCCAGCCAATTCGTCGGCAATTCGATCGAAGAACTGCTGGTGTCGCTGGCCGACGGCCTGCGTGAAGCCCAGCTTGCGCTGAACAGCGGTCCCCTGGTCGACGCGTCCGGGCGCCCCGTCGTCACTTACCAGCTGCCGTATCTGGATTTTACCGTGCAGGTCGACATGCAGACCCGCACCGATACCGGTGGTCGCCCGGTGGCGCTGCTGTTCATGGCGCGGCCGTCCACCAGCAGCACCGATCAGCGCGTAACCAGCACGATCAGCGGCCGCCTGGTGGCGACGCCGCCGGGCGAGGGGCTGCCGGTGCCACGCATCGGGCTGACGGTCGGCGATCTGGACGACTCCCGCGTCGCACTCAATTTGAGCGTCGCCAACAGCGCCGGCGAGCGCCTCGCCAATCAGCGGGTGGAGCTCAATATCGACGATACTGAAAGCGAGGCCCTGTCGGCCGCCCGCGCGATCACCAGTTTCAGGCGCTCGCCCGCCACGCGGCTCAACGATGCCATTGTCACCACCGGGCCCGATGGCAACGCTGCGACCACCCTGGCCATCGGCGCTGCCGATCTCGGCACCCGGGCGGTAGTGGTCGTGGTGGCCTCCATAGGCCCATTCAGCGCGCGCGCGGCGGTGCCGCTGGATATCGGCCGGACGGACTAGCGGGGCAGATAATGGCAATGACTCTCAACTGGTTCGCGCGCATTGTCGATGACAAGGGCGCGGCGGTATCCGGCCTCAAGGTCGACCTCGAACTGTTCAATCTCGACAAGGCGGCCTGGGAAACGGTACAGGGACTTGCCACGGCCGCAGACGGCAAGCTGGCGGGCAAGGCCGAAATTGCGGTCGACGCCCTGTCCTATGCGCCGGCGATCCGGCTGGTGGAGACCGGCACCACGGCGGTGCTGTCCTCCACGCCACAGGTGACGCGCAGCGGGCGTCCGCCGGTACTGAACGCCGATTTCGGGGAAATCACCCGCCTGCCGGTCGAAAGCCGGGTCGCGCCGGTGGCGGCGGCAACCCGCAAGCTGAGCGCCGGTACCTTCACGATAGCCGGGGTCAGTTCGCCGCTCGTCCGCAACCTGGTCACGCCCGCGAAGGGTTCGCCGTCACAAGCGAAAACCGCAGGCGGATCGGTCGCAGCCGCAACGATCAACGTCAACGAGCTGAAAGCGAACATCACGGCGGAGGTCAGCAAGACCTTTGCCGACCGGCTCGACGAGAGCCAGAGAATCGTCGCCGAGCGCGATACCGCCCTCAAGGCACGCATCCGCGAGATTGCCGATCGCGATGCGCAGATCAGCAAGATCAGGGAACAGCTCGCGGGTGTGACGGCCGAAAACGAGCGGCTCAGGCAAAAGGCCGCGGCGGCGGCCGCAGCCGGCAGCGATGGCACAAAGGATCAGGGCTTGCCGCTGGGACCGGTGGCGATGGCCAGGTTCGCAAGCAGCATCGGCGAGGATCTGCACAGCGCCCAGGCGACGCTGGCGAAAAGTTCGTTTTCGATCGGCCGGTTCGAGGTCAATGCCAAGGCACTGCTCGGCAATGATGGCACCATTCAGCTGGCAGGCAAGGACACCACGGTCGACACCGGCAAACTGGCCGACGTGAAGCTGGAGTTCCAGCCCGGCGTGGAGGCCGACCCCAGCCTGGGCATTCAGGTGCCCGATGTTGCACAGCTGACCGAATCGGCGGCGCGGCGGGTGCTGGCATCGGTCGGACTGCAGTTGCAACCCAGTTACGGTCCGCGCAGCCTGTCGCCCGACAGCGCGCCGGGTCAGGCGATGGTGCAGACGCCCCGAGCCGGCGAAACCGCCGCCAGAGGTGCGCAGGTCCTGGTCATTTTCGCAAGCGCATGATGGAAGCAACCAATGAGCGATCCGACGACTGATCTGTTGAGTGACGGGCTGTCTTCGCCCCTGGGGGAAGTCATCGCCGCCGTCGGGCGCGGCGTGGCCGAGGCGCAGGCGGCGCTGGATGCCGCCAGTATCAAGGCAATCCTCGATATCTATGCCGAGGAAGGCGACGCCCGCACCGCATTGCTGCGTGACATTGGCTACCAGCCGACGTTCTACGTGCTGCCCGAAACCAGCTGCGAAGTGCAGGTATCGATGCGGGTGGGCGGCAGCGGCGGCGCCGATGGCAGCGCCGGGAATGCCGCCAACACGAGAATGCTGGGGCAGGCGCGAACCTACGTCACGCCGGTCGATGCGGGCTTCCAGCAGCGCTACAGCTTCCTCGCCCAGGCCGCCGCGAAGCTGACGTTCAAAGTCGTGCCGGTACCACCACCCGCCGCCCTGGACAACGCCCGGCCGGTTCCCGATCTCGTCAATCTGAAAGCGGCCGATGCGATCGCGCGCCTGCAGCAACTCGAGCTTTCCGCCCGCCTGGTCGATGCCGCCGGCACGCAACTGGATGCCGCGGCGGTCGCGAACAAACCGGTAACCGCGCAGGATGTCGCTGCCGAGAGCCTGCGTCCGGCAGGCTCGGTCATCACCCTGACAGTCCCATAGCAAAACGGCAATCAGACCAGGCGCCACTCAACAGGTGCCGAAAGCGCGTACAGAACCCACTCATGAACCCGGCGGGTGTGGCGCAATACGGTTTTCCTGAATCGTCCGTATCGGGTCGAATGGCTCCTTGCCGACCGCATCATTCAGATACTGTTTCGCACCCGATGGAAGATAGAAAAAGACCGCGCCATTTTCAATATCGTCCGCACTCGGAAATACAAGACTACTATTGATTTCTCTTGTTTTTTCAGAATTTATTCCATCTACGGCCTGGCCATATTTCGTGAGCATAATATCCAGCTTTTCAAGATCGAAGGCCAGTCGCAAACGAGCTTCGCCCTCACAATTTCTGCCGTTTCTTTGAGCGAGGTATAAAAGCGCCTTCATTGCATGAGCTCTGCCAACATCAAACTGTTTTAACCTGTCATAATCCACCACGGGCGTCCTGGACAGCTTTTCCCGCCGTGCGCATTCATCGATCCTGTCGCCGAGACGGGCGACATCCCTGGTAATCGTGTGCCGTATATAATCGATCACTGCAGTTTGGCTGATGTTGTCAGACCCGGCCATTGCCACATTTGGCAGCAGCACAAACACGGCAATCGCGGACATTATCGTCGCGAGAGCATTCCCGAGGTGAAGGCGATTCCGGATACGCTTGAGTGCGGCCCGACTTCTTGAGTCCAGTTGCAAGCCGGTTGTTGTTTGACAGTCAGACATGAAACCTCCCTGAATATCGTAATGCAACGTCCATTGTCTTGCTGACTGATGTTGCCGGTTCAGCGCGACCTTCAATCTCGGCGACATCGCCCGCCTCAGAATCGCAATTACATCAGGGCCTGTTGACGTTTCATACGGCGCGGTGTCGCATGAAACGTCAACAGGCCCTAGCCCAT
>CAZYIP010000028.1:17901-21257 GCA_964646895.1 uncultured Salinisphaerales bacterium
GCCGGGCCGGGATCGGTCTTGCGCCCGGGGGCGATGTCGCTGTGGCCGGCGATGCGTTCGCCGGTAATCCCGGGATAGGCGGCCATCAAGGTGTGCGCCAGCGCAACGAGACGGCTGTATTGGGCATCGGCATAGGGAATGTCGTCAGCACCTTCCAGCTCGATGCCGATGGAATAGTCGTTGCACCGTTCGCGCCCGCAAAACGTGGAAACGCCGGCATGCCACGCGCGATGATCGAAGGGGACGAACTGGATGACTTCACCGTCGCGCCGGACCAGCGCGTGCGCGGAGACGCGCATGTCCTCGATCTCGCGAAAGTAGGGATGCCGGGAAGCGTCGAGCCGATTGGTGAAAAAATCGACAATGCAGGGCCCGCCGAACTCCCCCGGCGGCAGGCTGATGCCGTGCACCACCAGCAGATCGATGGTCGTACCGGGTGGGCGGGCGTCGCAGTTGGGCGACGGACGCGCCTGCGCGTTGCTTAACCAGCCGTTTTCGATAGCGTCCATCATCGCGGCTTGCGCAACCGGATCAGCCCCTCCTGCGCCACCGAGGCCAGCAGGCGGCCATCGCGCGAAAATACGCTGCCGCGGCTGAAGCCGCGCGCATTGGTGGCACTGGGGCTGTCCATGGCGTAAAGCAGCCACTCGTCGACGCGAAAATCCCGATGAAACCACATGGCATGGTCGAGGCTCGCCGCCTGTATCTCACGCTGAAACACCGTGTGCCCGTGGGGGCGCAGGGAGGCGCCGAGCAGGTTGAAATCCGACGTGAACGCAAGTACCGCCCGGTGCAGGATCGGATCGTCCGGCATCTCGCCGGTCGCGCGGATCCAGAACGACTGCCGCGCCGGCGCCGGCTCCGGTTCCAGGGGACTGACCGGATCGACCGGGCGGATCTCGATCGGCCGGGTGCGCAGCAGACGCTCGCGCAGCGCTTCCGGTATCCGGTCGGCCAGCGACGCCGCCAGTTCGCTGGCGGACTGCAGTTCCTCCGGCGCGGTCACCTCGGGCATGGGAGACTGGTGATCGAAGCCCGGCTCGTGAATCTGAAACGACGCCGACATGCTGAAAATCGCCTGCCCGTTCTGGATTGCGACCACCCGCCGCGTGGTAAAGCTGCCACCGTCGCGAATGCGGTCCACCTCGTAGACGATCGGGTACTGCATGTCGCCCGGTCGCATGAAATAACCGTGGATGGAGTGCACCGCGCGCGTGCTGTCCACCGTGTTCGCCGCCGCCATCAGCGCCTGGCCCAGCACCTGCCCGCCGAACACGCGACGACCGACGATATCGCGGCTGCGGCCGCGGAACAGGTTGTACTCGATCGGTTCGAGTTCGAGCAGACTCAATAATCCCTGCAGGCTTTCGCTCATTCTGGCTCGTCGTCAAAAATAGTAATGATAACTCAGACCCACCCGATTCCAGGCCTCGCGCACGCCGTCGCTGCGCCGCAATTCGAGCCGGATGCCCTGATTGCGCGCGAATTGCCACTGCTGGGCCAGGGACGCCCAGCGTTCATGGTCCACCTCGCCCGCCTCGAAATAGCGCGCGCCCAGCTCGAAGCGGACGGCCCAGTCCGTAACGGGGTGTGCGAGCACGCCCACGCGCGCGCCGACACCCAGCCGATAGCCCTTTTGCAGACCGCTGTTGACGTCACCGCTCGCCAGTCCGAAGGCGTAGCCCACCAGTTTGCCCGGATCGCCAATGGCAAAACCGGGGCCACCCTCCGCATAGGGGCCGAGCCGGCCCTGGTCGTGCGCGAACAATGGCGTCGCCGGCGAGCGCCGCAGACCGACCTCGGCACGCCAGGACACCGGCTTGCTGAAGGCGGTAAAGGGAGTGATCGACAGCACGTCGATCGCCTTGAGGTATTCGACGCGCGCCATGCCCCGGTCGAGGCTGTAGCGCACGCCCAGATCGAGAAAGTTGATCGCGGCGCCCGGTGGATAGCCGCGTTGCCCGTCGAGCAGATCATGGTAGGCCGGCCGCAGGCGCAGGCCGAGGCTGGCGTCGCCGTCTTCCCACACCGGGCCGGCGGCAAGGCGTATGGTCGCGTGGCCCTCGCTTGGCGGAGTCTGCGGGCGCGGCGGCGGATCGAATACATCGGTCACGTCCACGCGCGAGCGCGCCACCAGCAGCTTGCGCGCGCGCGCGACCGCGGGCTCGCGCTTCACCTTGCCCGCCACGAAGCGGTAAGCCACCAGATCATGCGCCACATCCAGCACCTGCGCCCGCGCCACCGGGTCGGGGACCAGAGCGCCCAGGTGATCCGGGTCGAGATCGCCGTTGGCCAGCCGGATCGCGAGGTCGCGTTGCGCGGCGGTGATCTGGTCGGATTCGCTCTTCAGGATGGTGCTGCGCGAAGGGCGATAGTCCACATGATTGACGAGTCCCGGCTGGCGGGCGATCACGCGCAAGGTATCCGCCGGGATGGTCCACGCGGGAAACGCTTCGGCCAGACGGAAGCTGGGTCGCGCGGCGTCCAGCAGGGTGAGCAGTTGATAGGAGCAGTTGGCGCTGAAGAAGTAATAGCGGAAATCGACGCCGCGCAGCTCCCACAGGTGCGCCAGCAGGCGCTTGATCTCGATCGGGGAAAGATTCAGGTCGTAGGACCAGATGTCGCGGTTCTCGATGCGCGTGTACTGCTTGACCTTTTCGTAATAGGGATACAGCCCGTAGTTGCCGGGATAGCCGCCGGTAATGCCCTTCCAGGCGAACACCAGCCCGTTGCGCTCTTTGGTGCTGGCGGCGAAGTTCACTGCGTACGCGAGCAGGCGCGTGCCCGGCGTCTGATGGCGCGCATCGATGCGCAGCAGCGTATGCCCGAACATCGAGGCCGGGCTGTTGATATAGGCGGTCGGAAACACCACCGCCACCGCACGCGGGTCCAGTGCCTCGATCCATTGGTGATAGGCAGTACAGGGACGCGCCGGCAAGCGTTTGGGGTCGATATGCAGGCGCGTTTTCAGCCACAGATAGCGCGCGATGAACACGCATTGCGGATATTCATCGCGGATCTCGATCTTGCGGTCGGAGAAAAACGACGCCAGCGTGGCGCGCAACTCGGCCTCGGGATCGGTGCGTCCGTCCGGCGCGTTGAAGAACCAGGGCGAAACCGCGGCACTGGTCACGCCGGGGCGGATCAGATTGGACTGGTAGTGCAGCAGCACATGCCAGTAATGATCATGGGCGAGGCCCAGTTTGACGGCACGCGCCTGCAACGTCTGCAGGTAGGTGGTGGATGCCTGCGCCGCCACCGGTAGCAGGCAGGCCAGCAGGCATAACAGACGCAGGACTGCCCTGCTCACTGGAGGCCCGAGCCTGAATACGGGCAACCCGTGATTGTGGGAGCGG
>CAZYIP010000028.1:21357-27382 GCA_964646895.1 uncultured Salinisphaerales bacterium
GTGGGAGCGGGGGTGATCAGCGATCGCGACTCGCGTCGCTCCCTCGACGGCGGCCTGTGCATACGCTCTTTTCTGGATCAATAGCAACAAACCGAATGAACCACGGACGACGGCATCCGTTACCGGACACCGCGCACGGCCCGGCCTTTTGGCCCGAGTCTCGTTTGGGAGGGGCTTCCCTGCCCGGCCGTATCAGGCCTTGCTCACGTAATGCGCGAGCTGATCGTTTCCGGCCATGAGCCCGTTGACGGTATGGATGACCTGCCCGGCGGTGACATCGCTGGACGGGAAGATCGCGGCAAAGTGCGTCTTGGTCATCTGATAAAACGCCTGCCGGTCGGCGGCATTGTCGATGCCGTAAAGCTGCGCCATGACCGCCAGTGTCTCACCATGGCCGACCGCCATGTCGTGGGCGAGCTGCTCCATGTTGGCGCTCGCGAACATCGGCATGCGCGCCGAGGCGGTAATGGTGCCATGGCTGGAACAGCCCAGGGTGCCCGAGGTGATGCCAAACGTCTGGTTACCGAAGATGCCGTTGGTCGTGGCGGCCAGCACCTTCGGCGCCAGGCCGGACTGGCCCTCCCAGATCTGGGTACCGGCACCGCAACCGACATCGTTATCGGCAAAGGCAAACGCTACCGGGAACATGCAGATCAACGCTGCTGCGATGATTTTTTTTAACATTCTCAAGCCCTCTTGTTGGTCGTCCACGCGGATGCCGACGTATGCATCGATCGCGACGGCGCGAGTGGATGCCATCCGCCTGCTTCTAAGCATTGCTTACGGAGTACCCGGGGTCAACCAGCATTGCGCGCAGCGGGCGAGGCCAACCGTCCAGAACCCGCTCGTCGGAACTTTTCAACCGCCTGTCCACAGCTTTCGCACCGGCTTGTTAACAAGATATGGGATTTACGCCCGGACGAAAACACAACATATTGTGCCGTGCCGCTTGACACGCCCGATAATCGACATACACTCGGCAACATCGGGCGGTGCATGGAAGGCCCCGCTACCCCCTGGCGGGGGTACCCGGTCCGTTGACATTCAATCCACCGGCGCAGCACCGCACGGCACGTCAACAGGCCCTGACCGGCCGGCACATTCGGCGGTATGCCAAATCGACCAGACACAGGGGACACAGCATGCAGACTTCCACCGGCACCGCAGCCAGCCAGGCTGCGATTCATTCCGGCGCCAGACCCGAGTCCGCGCCCGCGGACGTGAGCGCCACCGCACCCGGCGGCTTCAAGGTCATCCGTCGCAACAACAAGGTCACGCCGTTTGATCCTTCCAAGATCGCGGTGGCCATGACCAAGGCGTTTCTGGCCGTGGAAGGCCGCGGCGCCGCCGCCAGCCGGCGCGTTCACGATACCGTGCAGCACCTGACCGAACAGGTAGTTCAAGGCGTCACCCGCTCGCTCGCGGGCGGCGGCACGGTGCACATCGAAGACATTCAGGACCAGGTGGAACTGGCCCTGATGCGCGCGGGCGAGCACAAGGCGGCACGCGCCTACGTGCTGTATCGCGAGGAACGCGCGCGCGAGCGCAGCGCCGCGAACAGCGCCGAAGCAGCCGACGCCGCAGCACCGGGCCTGAGCGTAACCCTGGCCGATGGCCAGCACGCACCACTGGACGAGGCACGCCTGCGCCGCCTGGTGATCGAGGCCTGCGAAGGCCTGGAGGGCGTCGACGCCGAGCGCATCATCGCGGACAGCCTGCGCAACGCCTACGACGGCATCACCGAGGACGAGCTGTCGCAGGCGCTGACCCTGTCCGCGCGCCAGCTGATCGAGGCCGAGCCCGACTATACCTACGTCTCCGCGCGGTTGTTGCTGGACAAGCTGCGTCACGAGGCGCTCGCCTTCGTCGGCGCCGAGGCCGTCTACGCGACCCACGCCGAGATGCGGGAGCAGTACCCCGCCTACTTCAAGGACTTCATTCGCACCGGCATCGAGCGCGAGCGTCTCGACCCGGTATTGGCGCAGTATGACCTGGAGCGGCTCGGACAGGCGCTGGACGGGGAGCGCGACCGCCAGTTCACCTACCTCGGTCTGCAAACGCTGTACGACCGCTACTTCATCCATCACCGGGGCGTTCGTTTCGAGCTGCCGCAGGCGTTTTTCATGCGTGTCGCCATGGGCCTGGCAATCAACGAAGTGGACCGCGAAACGCGCGCGATCGAGTTCTACAATCTGTTGTCGAGCTTCGATTTCATGAGCTCGACGCCGACCCTGTTCAATTCCGCGACCCTGCGCCCGCAGCTGTCGAGCTGCTACCTGACCACCGTCTCCGACGATCTCGACGGCATCTACGGCGCCATCAAGGACAATGCCCTGCTGTCGAAATTCGCCGGCGGCCTGGGCAACGACTGGACCCGGGTGCGCGCCATGGGCGCCCACATCAGGGGCACCAACGGCAAGAGCCAGGGCGTGGTGCCGTTCCTCAAGGTGGTCAACGACACGGCGGTCGCGGTCAATCAATGTTTCGCGGCCGGCACCCTGGTGCGCACCGCCGATGGCGCAAAACCGATCGAACGCGTTGCGCGCGGCGATCTGGTCCTGGGCAGCCGCGGCGAGTACCGCGAAGTACGCGATCGCATGGCCTACAATCAGACCGACCCGATGGTCAGGATTCGCGTCAAGCATGCCATCGAGCCGCTGGAGGTCACCAGTGGCCATCCGCTATGGGCGCTGCGCGGCGTGCCGCTGGAGCAGAGCAACACGCGCACCCTGCAGTGGCTTGAAAAAGGCAAGGTCGCGCCTGAGTGGGTCGAAGCGGGCGAGCTTCAGCGCGGAGACTACGTGGCACAGGCCATTCCGAAGGAAGTGGTCCCGGCGCCCGGCTTCAGTGAAGACGACGCACGACTGTATGGCATCCTGCTCGGCGATGGCCACCTGTCGAAAAACGGCCAACAATGGGGTGTGTCCGGCAATCCCGCCAGGGACGCGCATCTGGCATTTGTACGCGACTACCTATCGGCGCACGGGATTCATTACTGGGAAACGAGCCGGGATGACGCGTACGCGCAGATTCACTGGGCTGCCGGACGCGGCGTACGCCGGGACGCAACGACCGGGCGTATCGCGGGTGCCGGTGAGCCAACGTTGCCTATCATGGCGGACGACCTCTACGACAGCGATCACCACAAGCGTATCAGCCGGCGACTGAGCCACCTTCCCCGTTTGCAAACCCTGGCAATGGTCCGAGGTTTGCTGGAAACCGACGGCGGCATCAGCCGCGGAAAGGAAATCTACTTTACCAACACATCGCGTTCGCTCGTCGAGGGCCTGCGCTACCAACTGCTTCGCCTCGGCGTGCCTTGCGCGGGGCAATTCCGCGTCCGCTCGCAGTCGCACACCGGCCGGCGCAGCGATGGTAGCGAGATCCGCTTCGATGGCGATGTCAGCGCGTACGATCTGCGCATTCCGGCAGTCAGCGAGATCGCCGAGCCTCTCGGCTGCCGCCCGTTGGTCAAGCGCAACTGGCTGACCTACGGCGGATGGATCTTCAGTCGCGTGCGCGCAGTCAATCGCATCGATCCGCTGCCCTTCGTGTTCGATCTCAAGGTGGATGGCGATCCCAGTTATATGACGACGGCGGCGCTGGCGCACAACGGCGGCAAGCGCAAGGGCGCCGTCTGCGCCTATCTCGAAACCTGGCACAAGGACATCGAGGAGTTTCTGGAGCTGCGCAAGAACACTGGCGACGAGCGCCGGCGCACCCACGACATGAACACCGCCAACTGGATCCCGGACCTGTTCTTCAAGCGCGTGATCGATGAGGCGAACTGGACGCTGTTCTCCCCGGATGACGTGCCGGACCTGCACGATCTGACCGGGAAAGCCTTCGAGGAAGCCTACACCCGCTATGAAGAGAAGGCGGCGCGCGGCGAAATCACCAACGTCGTCACCCTGCCCGCGGTCAAGCTGTGGCGCAAGATGCTGGGCTTGCTGTTCGAGACCGGCCACCCGTGGCTGACGTTCAAGGATCCGTGCAACCTGCGCAGCCCGCAGCAGCACGCCGGCGTCGTGCACTCGTCGAACCTGTGCACCGAGATCACCCTGAACACCTCGGAGAAGGAAATCGCGGTGTGCAACCTGGGCTCGGTCAACCTTGCGCGCCACCTCAGGCGCGGCGACGACGGCACCATTGAACTCGACGCCGAGAAGCTGCACAGGACGGTGACCACCGCCATGCGCATGCTCGACAACGTCATCGACTACAACTACTACAGCGTGCCTCAGGCGCGTAACTCCAACCTCAGGCACCGCCCGGTCGGGCTGGGCGTGATGGGCTTCCAGGACGCGCTGCACCAGCTCCGCGTGCCCTACGAGTCGGACGAGGCAGTCGATTTCGCCGATCGCTCGATGGAGATGATCAGCTACTACGCCATCCAGGCCTCCACGAACCTGGCGGAGGAACGCGGCCGCTACCCGTCGTTCGAGGGCTCGCTGTGGAGCCAGGGTATCCTGCCCATCGACTCCATCGACATTCTGGAGCGCGAGCGCGGCGCCGAATACCTGGACATGGACCGCGGCAGCCGGCTCGACTGGGCGCCGCTTCGCGAGCGGGTGAAGACGGTGGGCATGCGCAACTCCAACTGCATGGCGATCGCGCCCACGGCAACCATCGCCAACATCACCGGCGTCAGCCAGTCGATCGAGCCGACGTACCAGAACCTGTACGTGAAGTCGAACCTCTCGGGCGAATTCACCGTCATCAATCCGTACCTGGCCGCCGACCTCAAGGAGCGCGGCCTGTGGGACGAGGTGATGGTGCACGACCTCAAGTACTTCGACGGCTCGGTGCAACCGATCGACCGCATCCCGGCGGAACTCAAGGCAATCTACCGCACCGCCTTCGAAGTCGACCCGAACTGGCTGGTGGAGGCCGCGTCGCGACGGCAGAAATGGCTCGATCAGGCGCAGTCGCTGAACCTGTACATGGCGGAGCCCAGCGGACCGAAGCTGGACAAGCTGTACAAGAACGCCTGGAAGAAAGGCCTCAAGACCACCTATTACCTGCGCTCCATGGGCGCCACCCACGCCGAGAAAACCACCATCTCGGACAACCGCCTGAACGCGGTGCAGGGCAACGGGAGTAGCGGCGCCGCTGTCGGAGCGCCCAGGGTCTGCCTCATCGACGACCCCGAATGCGAGGCATGCCAGTAGGTAGACAACCCGGATTTGTGGCAGCGGTGCAAACCGCGATCAACACCAACAGAATTCGCAGGAGTGAATGAAATGCTCGACTGGAACGAACCCAACGACGTCACCCGCAGCCAGCACGCCCCCAGCCCGGACCCGTTCCATGCCGCCGCGGCCACCGGCGCCACCGCCGGCGTCACCGGCCTGGAGACCATCAAGATGGGCGAGTCGCGCATCAACGTCGACGACAAGCGCATCATCAACTGCCGCGCGGACCTCAACCAGCTGGTGCCGTTCAAGTACACCTGGGCGTGGGAAAAGTACATGAGCGGCTGCGCCAATCACTGGATGCCGCAGGAAATCAACATGTCCGCGGACATCGCCACGTGGAAGGACCCCGACGGCCTGAGCGACGACGAGCGCACCATCATCAAGCGCTCCCTCGGCTTCTTCTCGTCCGCCGACTCGCTGGTGGCCAACAATCTGGTGCTCGCCGTCTACCGCCACATCACCAACCCGGAGTGCCGCCAGTACATCCTGCGCCAGGCATTCGAGGAAGCGGTGCATACCCACGCCTACCAGTACTGCGTGGAAAGCCTGGGGCTGGACGAGGCGGAAGTCTTCAACATGTACCGCGAAATCCCCTCGGTGCATGACAAGGCCGCCTGGGCCCTGCCCTACACCCAGAGCCTCGCCGATCCCCACTTCCAGACCGGGACGCCGGAAGCCGACCAACGGCTGCTGCGCGACATGATCGCGTTCTACGTGGTTTTCGAGGGCATCTTCTTCTACGTCGGCTTCGTGCAGCTATTGAGCTTCGGCCGGCGCAACAAGATGATGGGCGTCACCGAGCAGATTCAGTACATCATGCGCGACGA
>CAZYIP010000029.1:0-27150 GCA_964646895.1 uncultured Salinisphaerales bacterium
ATTTCGACCACGTTATCGGGCATTACCCCGAGCTGTGGCGACACGCTCTCCCTCCATACGATGTCCTCTGCCAGGTTCTCCGTAAGCGGGAATGTCTGCTGCCATTCGACGAGCGGGTGCAGCTTGTACTTTCGAGCCCGTGTCGTACCCTCCGGGACGAGGGCGTTCTCCTCTACAAGCCGGCGGAGGTGTTTGTTGACAGCTTGCCTGGAGATGCCGAACTTTTTTGCCGCTAACATAGCGACGTCGGCAGGGTGGTCCTCCACCTTGCTAACGATATATCGACGGATCTCTTCCCCTCGCGCGCGAACTTTGCTGCTCATCTCTACTTTGTCAACCTTCCGTTGTGACATTGTCAACCTATTGTTGCTCGGTTGTCAGCCTTGAACGTCGTTCTCCGGAGCCTGGCGATTGGCAGCCGATGGTTTGTCACACAGTTTCAGACGAGTTTGGGAGCCACGGCGTGTCATCGTGACAGTCACGAATTCTTTCTGAATGCTACATCGCTCCATCCAGCGCCTAGCCCCGCGTGGGGGTTCAAAATGCCGCTATTATCTTTGGTGTCCCGGGACCGCTGTGGAAGCGTGCCGATAGGTAGCCTGTGGGTAAGGTCAGTCGACTGCGGCGTGCCGTTTTAGTGGGCATCGACGGACTGGAATCACGTCCGCGGATTTGTGCAGTGCCCGGAGGAGCCAATCTATGAGCGGCAATACCGTTTTTACATCCGGGTTTTTCAGTGACCCCGGGTTCGACTTCGAGACGCGCATTGCGCTCGGCCATATCGCCTGCGGTGCCGCCGATGCCGGCGAAATTTTCGCGACGATCGCGCTGATCAACGACGGCGACGATGCGTCGTGGGTTGCCGCGTGGTCCGCCCTCGGCGACCGGTTGACAGCCGCGGCCGAGGAGTCGGGCGCTGCCGGTCATACGGTGAGCGCGGCGAGCGCCTACCTGCGCGCGGCGGTGGCCTACGGCATGACGCTCAACACGCTGGCCGGCGCCGAAAGCACCGACGGGCTGCTGCCCATGTTTCGCAAGCATCGCGATGCCTGGAGCCATTCGTGCGCGCTGCGCACGCCGGCCTGGGAGCCGGTACGGATTCCTTACGAGGGATCGACGCTGCCCGGCTGGTTCGCCGCGTGCGACGCATCGAGCGAGCAGCGGCCCACATTGATCCTGAACAATGGCAGCGACGGCGCCATCTCGTCGATGGTCATGTTCGGTGGCGCCGGCGCACTGGCACGCGGCTATAACGTGCTCTTTTTCGACGGGCCCGGACAGCAATCGCAGTTGTTCGAGCACAACCTGTTCTTTCGTCCCGACTGGGAAGCGGTCATCAGTCCGGTGGTTGACTTCCTGTGCGCCCGAAGCGATGTCGATCCGGCAGCGATCGCGCTCTACGGCGTCAGTCAGGCCGGGTACTGGGTGCCGCGTGCTGTCGCGTTCGAGCACCGTATCGCGGCTGCGATTGCGGATACGGGCGTCGTCGATGTTTCACAGTCCTGGCTGCGGCATCTGCCGAAGGAGATGACCGATCTGCTCGAGTCGGGCGACAGGGAAACCTTCAACGCCATGATGGCGGAGGGCCTTTCGGCCGATCCGGAGGCCGCGGCGCAATGGCATTTTCGCGCACGCCCGTACGGCTTCCCCAACGACCCGTACTCGACCTATGCCGCCGTGCGCCAGTACCGGCTGGATGCCGCCGACGCGGCGCGCATTACCACACCGCTGTTGATCACCGACCCGGAAGGAGAACATTTTTTCCCGGGTCAGTCGGAACAGCTGGCGGCGATGACGCCCGACGTTTCGAGGCTGGTGCGTTTCACCGCGGCTGAGGGCGCAAGCTTCCATTGCGAGCCGATGGCGCGCCTGCTCGTCGATCAGCGCATGTTCGACTGGCTGGACAGGCAGCTGGGCCGGTAGCCGCAGCCGCTCCGCCAGGCGCATGAACTGAATGGCCGGGAGTGATTTCGGACTGCAACGTAACCAAAGGCCGGATTGCACGGCGTGAGCGCATGCCTCCCCGGTTTGCCTCGTCCTTGACGTTTCATTCCGCAGCCGGCTGCGGCTTTGCGGCGAACGTTACATCGAGGGAGACGCCGGCATCGGCGAAGGTCAGCAACCCCTGGGCGCGCAGATTCCATTCGCCGATGCGGCGCAAGTTTTCCTTCAACTGCCGGATTTGCGCCGCGTTGGCGACGGGGACATCCTCGGTAGTGGATAAAAGCTCCACCAGCATGGGCATCAGCTTGCCGTAATCGATGCGGGAGAAGATCAGGCCGTTCGGCTCCAGCGAGTCGTCCGCCGCGTGGCTGGCAACGGTCGATGCCCGGGGCCCTGAAAAGACCACCAGATGTTTGCCGGCGATCATCGCCCGCACCTGCTGGCCGTTTATGTCGGGTACCACGACGGTCGATCTGCCATCAGCGGGAAGCTCGACCTGCCCAAGCAGCCCCGGCTGCATGCTTCTCACCATCTGGAACAGCGCAGCCGGGTCGACGGCGGAAATATCGATCAGCGCGTCGACGCCGGTATCGGGATCGAAACCAAAGAATGTGACACTCACGCCCTTGACGCCCCTGAACAGCCCGGAGACGATCGTCGCGGCTGCCAGATTGCCCTGTCCGGCCTGTTGCTGCGCCCTGACCAGCCACTCGCAGTGAAAATCGGCACTGGCGAACCGGTGCTCAAGCTGAGTCAATACCGGCGTGATACTGGCAGCGTCCAACCCCAGTGCCAGCCCCGCCACCGGCTCGCCCGCGCCTTCCAGCAGCGCCTTCGGAATGTGCCCGCGCAGGCTGGCCAGAGTCGCCGTCAGCGCCGGATCGGTCACCTCCGAGACCAGCAACTGCCGTATCTCGATATCCCCGTCCCCGGTTTTGGCTTGTGCCCGAATGCCCGTGACGGTCAGCGGCCAGATTTTGGCAATCGCTTGCAGATCTTCCCGGCAGGCAGGCGTTCTGAGGGCTGCCAGGTCATCGTCGTCGTCCAGCTTCGCGAGCATTTCGCCGCCATGATTGCCGGCCGCGCCGGTGACAGCCGCAACAATGGCCTGATGATTGAGGAAGGTGATGTTGTCACGGTCCAGGTCGTGCCTGTCCGAAATGTCCTGCAACAGGCCGCTTGCGGCGAGTGATGTCGCCGGTGCCTCCAGGTCCAGGGCCAGGGGCAGCGATTCGTCTCGAAGCTTCGGTACATCCAGTGTGACCACAACATGATCCGGCCGTACCGCGACCAGCAGGGACGCCTGAAGCGGCTCGCCGTCGATTTCGATGGCATAGGCCCGGTACTGGACGCCCTGATAGCTGGCCCGGGTGGCCTGCGCACCGCCGCGCTGCTCCGCCTCGTCGAGAAGTTCCTCGAACGCGGCGGCATCGGCCAGCTTCATGCGCAATACCGGCACGATACCCACGGTATACGCCCTGGTTTGCAGCGTGTCCGGCACGCCGGGCAGGGTCTCGCCTTGCTCCACCCGCTTGGCGTAGGCCTCGAAGAAGCCGACGATCAGACGGCCCGCCTGCCCGTAGCGCGCGGAGGCCTTGCGTAATTCCGGAAAATTTCGTTGTATCGATGCGATTCTGTATTTGCGGAAGTCCGCCAGCATGTTCGCCATTTCGCGATTGCGCGAAGTGGCCGCATAAAAAAGCGTATCTGCCGGCACAGCATCCGAAAGACGCGGCTGCTCGGCGCCAGGCGTTGCAACGCCTCCGTCACCGGTTTGCGCGACGACGAGGAAAACAGCAACCGCGGCGACCGCCACGACCAGCGCAACAGGAATGATTATTTTTCGTTTCATGTGCTTACCAGATGGACTCGCTGAACCGCGGCAACCCGCGTCAGCAAACGGTACGGCGCATGCTACAGGCCATGAGTGGCGGACAAGGAAAGGTGCTTCCGGGCGGTATGAGGTAGCGGCCGAACGGTTCCGGCCCCGAGCGAGCCGGAACCGGCCGGGGAATCAACGCACGTAACCCGCTTCCTTCGGGTTGTAGATCACCCGATAGACTTTGGATGCCGTCGAAAAACCGCTGCTGCCGGCAAACGTGATCACCCCCATCCCCTTGTAGCGGAATTCCGTGCGATATTGATCGCTGCCAAAGTAAAACGGAATCCAGGCTTTTCCGGTCATGTAGCTGTTCTGATCGGTTGGCGGGCCGATCAAATCGACCACCTGCTTGCTCGACATGCCGATTTCAATCTTCGAGAAAGGGCTGCTCTCGGGGATATCCCCATAAATTCCGCTCTCCGATTCGGACTCCGTAGCCTCGGTGTAGTCGCTTGTCTGTTCCGGCGCCGCGGCCCCGAAAGGCGGCGCCTCGTCGCTTTTCTCGCTTTGGCTTCCCGATGCCGCGGCCTGGGTCGTCGCGCTGTTCGTATCCGCTGTTTCGCTTTCCCCCATCATCCCGTTGATCTGGGCGCAACCGGCCATGAGCATGACAGCCAGCGAAACCACGACAATCTTTTCCACTCCCTGAAATTTCATATCATCCCCCAAAACTGAAAATACAAATCGGCTCCCGCCCGCTATGTGACCCGCGCCACGCAGTGCGAGAGCTGTCCTTTCCTGTGCGCTACACCAGCGCGTTGGCTCGGAAGACTTGCTGCGAGGCCGCTGCCTCCTTGCCACTGGTTCTAGCGGCAGCCCACAGGGTTTTCTGAAGGGCATCGAGCGCGATGCAGGGGTTGCCACGTCGCTGGACGGGTTGGCGTCGCCCACGTGGCGGGAAGTCGGCAATGCTATGATACGGGGCTTTTGGGGTGGGGGGAGGAAATGAGCTGGAACCCATCAGGTAACGGCAAGAACCCTTGGGGTAACAACCAGGGCCCGCCGGACCTCGACGAAATTCTGCGAAATATTCAACGGCGGGTGCGCGCCCGGTTCAATAAAGGCCCCGGGCTCAATCTACCCAGCGGCGGGGGCAAATGGCTGTGGCTGATCCCGCTGATTGCCGCACTGATCTGGGCGGCAACCGGGTTTTACCGCGTCGATTCGGCCGAGCGCGCCGTCGTGCTGCGATTCGGCTCGTACCAGACGACCACCGGACCGGGCTTGCATTGGCACTGGCCGTGGCCGATGGCGCAGGCGCTGGTGGTCAACGTCGCCAAAGTCCGCTCGTTCAGCTATTCGAACGAAATGCTGACGGAGGACGAAAATATCGTGCAGATAGCCATCGCGGTGCAATATGTCGTCGACGATCTTTACCAGTATCTGTTTGGTGTGCGGCGTCCGAACCTGACGCTCGGCGAAGTGGCGGAGAGCGCGATCCGCAGTGTTGCAGGCCGCAACGAGATGAACTTCATCCTGGGCAAGGGCCAGAGCGAGGTTGCATCGTCAACCAGGGAATTGATGCAGTCCATTCTGGATCACTATTCGGCGGGTCTCAGGGTGCTGTCGGTCAACCTGCAGAAGGATCAGCCACCGCAGCAGGTGCAGGAGGCGTTCGACGACGTCAACAAGGCCCGCGAGGACAAGCAGCGGCTGCAAAACGAGGCGCGGCGACACGCCAACAAGGTGATACCCAAGGCAAAGGGACAGGCGGCACGCATTGTCCAGGATGCCGAGGCTTACAAGGCCAAGGTGATCGCTGATGCGAAGGGTCGCAGCAATCGCTTCGAATCGGTGCTCGCACAGTACAGGAAGGCGCCGGACGTGACGCGTACGAGGCTCTATATCGATGGCATCGAGCGCCTGCTCAAGGACACGCCAACGCTGCTGATCGACCCCAGCGCGAAAGGCAGCCTTCTCTACATGCCGCTCGACAGGCTGTTCAAGACGATGCCCGGGAGCGCGGACAAGAGGAGCACACCATGAGCGCGAAATGGCTGGTAAGCGGGTTGGCGGCCGTCGCCATCGTCGTGTTTCTCCTGAACGAGGCGGTATTCACCGTCAATCCGGCGCAATCGGCGATCATGCTGCGTTTTGGCAAGATCGTGAGGTCTGATTTCGACACCGGCATCCACTTCAAGATGCCCCTGATCAACGAAATACGGCGTTTTGACAAGCGCGTGCTGACGCTGGACAGTCCTCCCGAGCGGTTTCTGACCGTCAACAAGAAGAATCTGCTGGTGGATTATTTCGCCAAGTGGCAGATTGACGATCCGGTCAGATACTATCGCGCGACCGGTGGCAACGAGAAGACCGCGCGCGCACGCCTGGGCGAGATCGTCAAGAATCAGCTGCGCGCCGAATTCGGCACCCGCACGGTCCAGGAAGCCGTCACCGGCGAACGTTCCAAGCTGATGCAGGATCTGCGCGTCAACGCAAACAAATCGAGCGGTGAGTTCGGAGTGTCGATTGTCGATGTGCGCATCAAGCGGATCGACCTGCCCAAGGAAGTCAGCGGCGCCGTCTTCGACCGCATGCGCTCGGAGCGGGCACAGGTGGCCCAGCGTTACCGCTCCGAGGGAGGAAAGCTCGCCGAGCAGATTCGCGCCGAGGCAGACAAGGAGCGCACGATCATCATCGCCAACGCACAGCGGAAGGCGGAGGAGATTCGCGGCCAGGGCGACGCGGCCGCCACACGCATTTACGCGGCCGCGTACGGCCAGGACGCGGAGTTCTACAACTTCTACCGCAGTCTGAGTGCCTATCGCGAGGCGCTGGACAGCGACCAGAGCGTGCTCGTGCTGAGCCCCGAAAGCACGTTCTTCCATTACCTGAAGACACCGGAACCTCGGGAACCGATCGAGTCCGCGTCCGAAGCCGGTTTGAGGTAACGCTACGGCATAGCGACAGTTTTTGAGCCGGTTTCTAGGCCCAGGAAACCTTGTCGGGATGCAGTCCGTGCAGTCCGTGGTATTCGACCGGCTGCGGCGGCGTCCAGCCGGTCAGCAGTGCATCGTCCACACGGTACACCTCGACCCCGAGCGGGCGGCAGACGTCGATCGGATCGCGGGCGCCCGGGCCCCATAGCGGCACGGAAAGGTCGCCGCCGGGGCAGGCGGAGAGGGCGCACAACAAGTCGATCTCCGCGAAGAATTCGATGAAATCGCCCTTCTTCGCAGGGGATTCCTTCATGAAGTACTGGTCCGTCTCGTTCAGTCCGGTGCACTGGAATACGTTGAGCACGTCATGCACGTCGAACTCGGTGAGCCCGTAGGGCAGCACGGCGCGAACCAGATTCGAGTGGCAGTGAAAGTGGAAATCCTGCCCGGTGAGCAGCTTGTTGACGTAGGGGTCGCAGCGGCTGCCGAGCAGGTCGTGAATACGTCCGCCGTCGCTGTCGGTGCCGTAATCGGCCAGGGTGTCGTGGGTAATGGTCACCATCGGCCGCAGGTACGGCAGCGTCGACCACAGCCGGTCGAAGGTCGACACGTGGGCGCTCTGCAGCTGCCGTGTTCGCGCGGCCCACAGGCGTTCGCGCGGATTATGGCGGTTCCAGAGGTTGAGGTCGCCGACCTGCGGTCCCTCGACGGTCACGATCCGGAATACATGCCCCGCCGGCACGGTCCAGGCGCGGCCGCTGCGGATCGGGATCACGAAGCTGTCCACCAGCTCCCGCTCCGCGGTTTGTCCGGCGATCGTTCGATACAGGTTCCGGTCGACGGCCAGCGCATTGTTTTCGCAAGCCTGGTAGGCGGCGGGCTGATTGGGCATGAGTTTCACTTCTCCAGCGTTGTTTCGTCACACGACGTTAACCGTCGATTCGGGGTTTTTGCCAGCGCAACCCATACGGTGTGATCCAAATCACTCGTATCGGTCCTGAACCGATCGCACGAGATCGAGGACCCGGCCTTCCGAATCCTTGAGGTAGAGTTTCATGGCATCGGCCGCTTCCCTCCGGCGCCCGTGTACCAGCGCCGCGTGAATTTCCCGATCACGCGCCACCCAGGGCGTCTGAAAGCTTCTTTCATCCTCGGACAGGGCAAACACCAGCCTCAGTTGCGCCACGATGGTCTTGAAAAAGTCATCCAGCCGCTGGCTTCCCAGCAATGCGACCACCGACTGATGAAAACGCAGACTCCAGGTGCCGACTTCGCGCCACTGGCGCGCCGCCATTGCCCGTTCCCCGGCGTGGATCACATCCTGAATTGCGGACAACAACGCCTCGTCGGCGAAGGCGCTTTGCTCGATGGCGCTGAGTTCCAGTGCCCGCCGTACCCGATAGATATCGTGCACGTCGTCGGGCGTCAGCGTTTTGACGATGACCCCGCGATGGCGGATATAGACCACGAGCCCTTCCGAACGCAGCTGGCGCATGGCTTCGCGCACGGTGTTGCGCGAGGCGTGACAGGCGGCGGAAATATCCGTTTCCACCAGCGGCGTGCCGGCGATGATGGCGCCGGAGATGATCTCGTCGCGCAGTTGATCGGCGACGTAATCGGACACGGCCTTTCCGCCGCGCGCGGCGGCATCGGTTGCCGGCTTCAGCGCGAGAGGCGGTCGTCGAAAACGGTCAGTTGCCATTGAAGTCTTTCAGAAAGCTTTCCAGACGGGGATCCTCCCTCGCGCCGAACACTTCATCCGGTGTGCCGATGCGCCCCACCTTGCCCTGATCCATGAACATGACCCGGTCGGAGATCCGGTACGCGAACTGCATTTCGTGGGTGACGATTATCATGGTCAGGCCTTCCCGCGCCAGATTCTCGATCGTTTTCAGCACCTCGCCGACCAGCTCCGGATCCAGGGCCGAGGTCGGCTCGTCGAACAAAATCACCCGCGGACGCATCGCCAGCGCCCGCGCGACCGCCACCCGTTGCTGCTGGCCGCCCGATAGCTGGTGCGGATATTTGTACGCATGCTCCAGCAGGCCGACCTTGTCGAGCACCGCCAGGCCCTCCGTCTCCAGCTGTTCGCGCCCGCCGCGACGATGATACCGCGGGCCGAGCGTGACATTGTGCAGCGCCGTTCGATGCGGGAACAGATTGAAGTGCTGAAACACCATGCTGATCTGCTCGATCTGGTTCAGGCGCGGCTGCCGGCGGCTTTCCCGCGCGTCGGGATCGGCCCGGAACATCGTCTCGCCGCTCAGGGCAATGTGCCCCCTGTCGGGTGTCGCGAGGCCGTTCAGCGTTCTGATAAACGTCGTTTTGCCGGAGCCGGACGGGCCGATGATGGAGACGGTCTCGCCGGCCTTGACGCCCAGACTGACATCCTTCAGGACCTCGACATCGCCGTAGCTCTTGCAGACGTTGCTCGCCTCGATGACCGGTTGGTCGCTATCGCTGCTGGTGCCGGGCGTGCCTTGCACGGCGCTCCCGGCGGCGCGCTCCAGCCGTTCGCGCAGGGCGGCCGGTGACGGCGCCCTGCGCGTCTTGTGACGGGTCACATCGAGGCGGCGCTCCGTCAGTTTCAGCAGGTTATCGAACACCGTCACCAGCAGAACGTAGAAGATGGAAACCGCCAGCAGGGTTTCCAGCACCTTGAAGTTCTGGGTGTACAGGCGTTGTCCCACCAGCAGGATTTCGGCCAGCGAAATCACCGAGACCAGCGAGGTCAGCTTGACGATGGTGATGAACTCGTTGGCCAGTGTCGGCAGGGCGATGCGAATCGCCTGCGGGATCACGATCAGCCGCTGCACGCCGAGAAACCCGATGCCGAGCGATCGGCCCGCCTCGCGCTGCCCCTGCGGCACCGACATCAGGCCGCCGCGATGGATCTCCGCGATGTAGGCCGTTTCGCTCAGAATCAGGGACAGCAGCCCGGCAACGAAGGCGCTGGAGAGAAACGAATGCGTCCACGGAATGACCTGCGGCAGGTTGTACACGAAGATCAGCAGCACCAGCAGCGGCAGGCTGCGGAAAAACCAGATGTACACGGCCGATGGATAACGTATCAATGGCGAATGCGAGAGCTTGGCCAGGGCGAAAAAGAATCCCACGAAAGTGGCGATCGCCCACGCCAGCACGCTGAGTTCCGCGACCAGCCCGGCCGCCTTCCAGAGCGGCAGGTAACCGAACAGGCTTAACGTGTATTGCCAGTCGAAAGACATCTAGATTTCCAGCCCCCGCGGCGGGGAAACCCATGCCAAGGCGTTCAGAGCCGTGGTCTCCCCGACGTGCGCGGTCACGAGGTCTCAGTTCTGCTGTAGCGCTGCCTTCACCTGCTCCTCGTTGGCCGGTTCCAGGTTGTACTTGTCGAGCCAGCGCTGATACTCGCCACTCTTCTTCATCGCCTCGATGGCGGACTCCAGCGCCTCCTTCAGTTCGGTGTTGCCCTTGTGCAGGCCCAGCCCGACCGGAATCGGGAAGATCAGGCTGTCTGATGTGATCTCCAGCCGGTCGCCGGCCTTTTCGACCGTGTTCTTCGCGATCAGGGCATCCGCAAACTGCACGTCCACCGCATGCGAGAGCAGTGCCTGGGTTGCCTCCGGCGCGGTGGGAAATTCAAGATTCTCGATGGCCGGTTTGCCATTGGGGATGCAGTAATCCTGCGACACCTTGTCGAGCTTGGGTATCCACGAAGCGCCTTTTATGGAGCTGACCTTTTTCCCGCACAGGTCCTGCGGCGTTTTTGGCTTGAAATCGCCATCGGACAGTACCAGCAGCGAATCACCCGTTTGCATGTAGGGCACATAATCGATCACCTCCGCGCGCTCCGGGGTGATGTAGAGGACCGAGGCAACGACATCGAAGCGGTTGGACCGCAGGCCGATGATGAGCTGCGCAAAGCGGGTGTCCACGAACCGGGGCTCCAGGTCCATGTGCTCGGCGAGCAGGCGCATGAACTCGGGGTCCGAACCGGCCGGCTTGTGGTCTTTCAGGTAGGCGTAAGGAGGGTAGGTGAGATCCGAACCGACGGAGAGCACGCCCGAAGTGACCGTCTCCGGGCCGGATTTTGCGTGTGCTTGTTCAACAGCCACAAGCCCGGCAAAGCTGATTACCAACAACAGTACGAGTTGAATACTTAATTGTTTTATATTCATAAATTGGTTCTCCTTGGCTCCGTATCAGGATCTGATCTTGAGCAGCGCACCAGAGTTAACGCTAGTTTGTTGAACAATCCATGTCAACCGGAGGATTTGCCTGAGTCGCGATATTCGCGAAAATTTCTCTTGCGGGGGTGCCGCTCTCTTGCTAAGTTTCATGCTGCTATGTGAACTGCGTTTATATATATGAACAATTCAGCGCTACGTACGCTGATGATTCTCGAAACCCTGGCAGCCGCATCCGGGCCGCGGCGCCTGCGCGACATAAGCCTCGAGACCGGGATTCCCAAGAGCACTGCGCTGGGCATATTGCGCGCGCTGGTGGCGCGGCGCTTCGCCGAGACGGATACGGCCGGCTACCGGCTGGGGCTGCGTGCGTTCGAAACCGGTGCCGCCTACCTGCGCGGCGTTTCGCCCGCGGGCGTGGTGCATCCCGCCCTGTCGGGGCTGGCGAAGATGCTCGATGTGACCGCCCATTTCGCGATTCTCGACGGCAGCGATGTTTTGTACCTGGAAAAGCACGACCCGCCCAGCCCGCAGGTGCATCTGGCAAGTGCCGTCGGGGCGCGTCTGGAGGCGTATCAGACGGCTGTCGGGCTGGCGCAGCTCGCGATGCTGCCGCCGGACGCACTCGCTGCCCATATCGAACCGGGAACCCGCGATGCACACGAAGTGCAGGCGCGCCTGGCGCAGGTGCGTGCCCGCGGCTATGCCGTGGACGATGAGCAGACCCTGCCCGGCGTGATGTGCGTGGCCGCGCCAGTGCTCGATACCGGCGGGCGGTGCTGCGGCGCGATAGGGGTGAGTTTTCCGAAGCAGCCACGAGCGGCGGACCGCGAGCGCATCGTCGTGGCCGTGCGTGCCGCGGCATGGCGTGCCTCGGAGCGCCTGGGATGGCGCGCAGAGAGGATGGACGCATGAGTGCCGACGAGTTGATGCGGCGGTTCAGGCCGTGGCTTGCGCAGCTGCCGGAATACGTGCCGGGCAAGGCGCTGGCCGGCGGCATCGACGGCAAGCTGTCCTCCAACGAGTCCCCGCTACCGCCGCCGGACGAGGTTCGGCGCGCCGTTGCCGAGGCCGCCGCCACCCTCAATCGCTATCCCGACCCGCTGGCACGCGCAGTCACCTCCCGCCTGGCGGCCCGGCACGGTATCCCCGAATCCTCCCTGCTGGTCGGCAACGGCAGCGATGAGTTGATCCAGTTGCTGACGATGGCGTATCTCGGTCCCGGCGCGCGGGTGGCGCTGGCGGACCCGCCCTACCTGGTGCACCAGATCGCGAGCCGTGCGGCCGGTGCCGAAGTGGTGCGTGTACCGCTGAGCGACTACCGTCACGACCTGGCGGCGATGGCCGGCGTGGCGGCGGACGTGGCGTTCATAGCCAACCCGCACAACCCGACCGGCACCACGGTCGGCCGGCAAGCAATCGAGGCGTTCCTGAAGGCATCGCCGGTGCGTCTGCTGATCATCGACGAAGCCTACATCGACTTTGCCGACGACCCGGATGCGCTCACCTCGCTGGGCCTGGTCGGCAGCGGCCGGGTGGTGGTGTTGCGTACGTTTTCGAAACTGTACGGGATCGCCGGCGCGCGTATCGGCTATCTGGCCGCTCCCGAAGACGTGGTAGCCCTGTTGCGGAAGCTGCGCGCGCCATTCAGCGTCAATTCGCTGGCGCAGGCGGCGGCGGTTGCCAGCCTCGATTCGGTATCGGCGGTTGATGAGGCGCACGCACTGGCCCTGGAGATGCGTGGCCGCATGACCCGGGCATTGCAGCGCGCCGGATTCGAGGTCGTGCCGTCGCAGGCGAACTTCGTACTCGTGCGCACAGACGACGAAGCCGCTCTGCTGGAGCGACTGGCCGGCCTTGGCATCAGCGCACGCCCCGGGCGCGTGCTGCACATGCCGGGCCACGTGCGGATATCCGTCGGCCCGGAGCGCGTCGTCGAGCGGCTGGAACAGGGGCTGGCGCAGTGACTACGCGGCCATGCGGGATCTGTGCCTGTGTTGCGGGCGCGTGACTCACATCGGCCACGCAGGAGGTTCATAATTTCATGGACTGGAGCGCAGCCACGCCATTTGCGACATGAGACAATTCGCTATTCGATCCGCTTGCGGATCTCACAGGAGGGGAGAGTCATGAAAAAGAACACCTTCGTGGTCGGCCTGCTGCTGGCGGCCGCCTGTCTCGTCTGGACGAGCCCCGGCCGCACGGCCGATGCGCCCACGGTCAATCTGGGCATTTCGTCGTGGATTGGCTACGGGCCGATTTTCATCGCCTCGGAAAAGGGCTTCTTCAAGAAGGAGGGCGTGGACGTCAAGCTGCACCGCATCGAGCAGGTAGCCGACCGGCGCAGCGCGCTGGCGTCGGGTGCGATCGTTGGCTTCCCGACGACCGTCGATACCCAGGTGTCCACCGCGGCTGCCGGGGTGCCGGTGGTGCAGGTGGTGGCGCTGGACGATTCCTACGGTGCTGATGGTATCGTTGCCAAGAAGGACATCAAGACGATCGAGGACCTGAAGGGCAAGAATGTCGGCCTGGAGACCGGCGGCGGTGCCAGCTTCTTCTGGTTCGTGTACCTGCTGAACAAGCACGGCATGAGTCTTGACGACATCAAGGTGAAGAACATGAGCGCGGGCGCTGCCGGTGCCGCCTTCGCCGCCGGCCGTCTCGACGCCGCCGTCACCTGGCAGCCGTGGCTGACGACTGCGGAGAATACCTCCTTCGGACACATCGTGATGTCCAGCAAGGAAACGCCCGGCGTGATTGCCGATACGCTGGCGCTGCGGCGCGATTTCGTGGAGGCGCATCCGCAGGCGGTGCAGGGTGTGGTGAACGGCGTGCTCGACGCCATGAAATACATCAAGACCGATCAGAAGGATGCCTATGCCATCATGGCCAAGGCCATGGGTCAGACGGACGAGGATTTCGCCAAGGCAGCCAAGGGTGTCCGCTTCTACGGCCAGCAGAAAAACCTCGACTACTTCGGCACCGAGAAGAAGCCCGGGCCTTTGTACGAGCTGTCGAAAATGGCCGCGACTCTGTATCACGAGACCGACATCATCAGCAGCGAGCCGGATGTCTCCAAGCTGATCGACCCGCAGTTCGTGCACGCGGCGGCCGAGAGGAAGTAAGCCATCAGTACGACGCCGGACCAGGGCGAGCGGCGCGCACCGCGTGAGCGGGCGCGGCGCAGGCGATGGATGGAGCCGATGGGCACCATCCATCGTTCGGCCTACATCGCCATCGCCATACTCAGCTTCGTCATCCTGCTGGTGGTGTGGGCGCTGATCACGCGGCTGGGGATGGTGGCGCCAATGTTTCTGCCGACGCCGGCTTCCATCGTGCATACCGGCATCGAACTGTTCACCCGCTTCGATTTCCTGAACGACGTCGGGGCTACTGTCTACCGGGTGCTCGCCGGCTTTCTGATCGCGGCCGTGATCGCCGTGCCGCTGGGCCTGCTCATGGGCACGTTCAAGCCGGTGGAAGCGTTTTTCGAGCCCATGACCTCGTTTCTGCGCTACATGCCGGCTTCGGCGTTCATCCCGCTGTTCATCCTGTGGCTGGGTATCGGCAACGTGGAGAAGATCGCCATCATCTTCGTCGGCAGCTTTTTCTCGATGCTGCTGATGGTGGCGGTGGAGGTACGCGCGGTGCAGCGCGAGCTGCTGGAGGCCGCCTACACGCTGGGCGCGTCCCGCCTCGCGGTGTTGCGGCGGGTCATCCTGCCCGCCGCGCTGCCGGGTATTTACGACATCCTGCTGCTGATCCTGGGCTGGGCCTGGACCTATATCATCGTGGCCGAACTGGTGGCCGCGGACAGCGGCATCGGGCACATGATTCTGCAGTCGCAGCGCGTGCTCAAGACCGGCAACATCATTTTCGGCATTCTGTTCCTGGGGCTGATCGGGCTGCTGTCCGATACCGTGCTCAGGCTGCTCGGCCGGCGTCTGTTCGCGTGGCGCTGATGACAGGCCCCAACGGCAAGCTGGAGGTCGTCGAGCTGGACAAGACCTTCCGCGCCCGCGGCGGCCAGGCGGTGCACGCGCTGGCGGGCATCAACCTGTCGGTGCGGCATCAGGAGTTTCTTACCCTGCTGGGTCCCTCCGGCTGCGGCAAATCCACCCTGCTCCGCATTGTCGCCGGGCTGGAGCAGGCGAGCGCCGGCGCGGCCTTCAAGGATGCGCAGCCGATCACCGGGCCGGGTGCGGACCGCGGGATGGTGTTTCAGGCGTTCTCGCTGTTTCCCTGGCTCACGGTGCAGAAAAACGTCGAGTTCGGGCTCAGCCTCAAGCGCGTGCCGGCGGCGGAGCGTGGCGAACAGGCCCGGCACCTGCTGGAGCATTTTGGCCTGGGGCCGTTTGCGGATGAATATCCCAAGGCTCTGTCGGGCGGCATGAAGCAGCGCGTGGCATTGGCGCGGGCGCTGGCCAACGACCCGGAGATCCTGCTCATGGACGAGCCTTTCGGCGCGCTGGATGCGCAGACCCGCGCCTCCATGCAGGAGTTCGTGCTGCGGGTGTGGGAGGAAAATCACAAGACGGTCCTGTTCGTGACCCACGATATCGACGAGGCGTTGTTCATCAGCGATCGTATACTGGTGATGAAGACCCGGCCGGGGCGCGTCAGCCAGTTGATCGACATCGATCTGCCGCGCCCGCGCCACTACGATATTCAGTTCGAGCCGCGCTATCTGGAATTGAAGCGCAAGCTGACCGATCTGATTCGTACCGAAACCCGGGCCGGGCTGTCGTCGGAGGTGACCTGACATGAAGCATCAGCAGGCCCTGGACCAGGCAGTCGTCGAAAGCCTGAAGGCCGCTGCCGGTCCTGGCGGCTGGATTACCGACGCCGATGCGGTGGCGCCCTACCTGCGTGATTTTCGGGGGCTGGTTCCCGGACGCTCGCCGATCGTGTTGCGGCCTTCGAATACCGAATCGCTCAGCGAGATCGTGAAGCTGTGTGCCGCTCACGGTGTCGGCATGGTGCCGCAGGGCGGCAATACCAGCTACATGGGCGGCTCCACGCCGGACGATTCCGGCCGCCAGGTGGTGATCTCGCTCGTGCGCATGAACCGTATCCGCGAAGTCGACGCGGCCAACTACACCATGACCGTGGAGGCCGGCTGCATTCTGGCGGACGTGCAGGCCGCCGCCGCCGAGGCCGATTTGCTGTTTCCGCTGAGCATGGGCTCCGAGGGCAGCTGCCGCATCGGCGGCAATCTGTCGACCAACGCCGGTGGCACCGCCGTCCTGCGTTACGGCAATACGCGCGATCTGACGCTGGGGCTGGAAGTCGTGCTGCCCGACGGGCGCGTGTGGAACGGTCTGCGCCGCCTGCGCAAGAACAACACCGGCTACGATTTCCGCCATCTGTTCATCGGCGCCGAGGGCACGCTCGGCATCATCACCGCGGCGGTGCTCAAGCTGTTTCCGCGGCCGGCGCATGTCGCGACCGCGGTCGTCGCGCTGCCGGGGCTCGATCAGGCGGTGGCGCTGCTGGGCCACCTGCGCCGCTACAGCGGCGACCTGGTGACGGCGTTCGAGTACATGCACGGCTCTACCCTCGATTTCGCGAGGGCCCATCTGCCCGACTGCCGGGTGCCGCTGCCGGGCTGCACGCATGCGGCGCTGGTGGAGTTGTCCGGCGGCGCGCCGGAGGACGATCTCGATCTGGCACTGGAAGGCGCGCTGGCATCGGCGTTCGAAACCGGGCTGGCCGAGGATGCCGTGATCGCTTCCAGCCTCGCCCAGCGCAGGGAGTTCTGGCGCGTGCGCGAGAGCCTTCCGGAAGCCCTGGTGCGCGAGGGCGAGTGCATTCTCTGCGATGTTTCGGTGCCCGTGTCGGCGGTGCCGGCGTGCATACGCGGTGCCGAGGAGATTCTGCCCGGCTTGTGTCCGGGCATTCGCGTCGCGCCGTTCGGCCATGTGGGCGACGGCAATATTCATCTTGACCTGGTTCAGCCCGCCGGCATGTCGCCGCAGGACTTTCGCGCGCAGACACCGCGCATCACGGGTGCCGTCCACGACCTGGTGCAAAGCCTGGACGGCAGCTTCAGCGCCGAGCACGGCATCGGCACCCTCAAGCTGGACGACATGCGCCGATATCGCAACGATGTCGATCTGGACATGCTGCGCGCCGTCAAACGCGCACTGGACCCGCGTGACCTGATGAACCCGGGGAAGCTGGTGCCGGACGCATGAGCGCGCACGACGTCTGCCGGATCCATGGCTGCCTCGATATCGCTGCATTTGTGGGAGCGGCGCAAGCCGCGATATCCCACGCAAAATAATCGCACGGCAACCGCTGCAACCCGCATAAGCACAGAACCAAATTGCATTTTTAGGGGGAAAGGCTATCGCGTATACTCCGCCGCAATTGGCTTTGGCAGGAGGCTCGCAACATGAAACCCGTATCCCTCACACGCGTGGCGCTGGGCATGATTCTGACCATGCTGGTCAGCCTGACGATGACCGGCGTCGCGACCGCCGCCGACGGCAGTGGCCTGCTGGCGCAGATCCAGGAGCGCGGTACCATCCGCATTGGCATGGAGGGCACCTACCCGCCGTTCAATTACCGCGATGCCGACGGCAACCTCGTTGGCTTCGAGGTCGATTTCGCGAAGGCACTGACGAAACACCTCGGCGTGAAGCCGGATTTCGTGCTGACGAAATGGGACGGCATGCTGGCGAGTCTGGAGACGAAGCGCCTGGACGTCGTCATCAACCAGGTGACGATCACGCCGGAGCGCGAGAAGAAGTACGCGTTCACCATTCCCTACACCATATCCGGCATGCAGATCATTGTGCGCGACGGCACGACCGGCATCGACGGGCCGCAGGATCTGGCCGGCAAGGCGGTGGGTGTCGGTCTGGGCACCAACTATCAGCAATGGCTGCAGGAACACGTGCCGGGGGCGGATGTGCGCACTTATCAGGACGATCCCTCCAAGCTGCAGGACCTGAGAGTCGGGCGGCTGGACGCGGTGATCAACGACCGGCTGATGCTGGGCTACCTGCTCAAGCATTCCAGTACGCCGTTTCAGGCGGCCGGCCAGCCGTTTGCCAGGCAGCGCATGGGTATCGCGCTGCGCAAGGGCAATCCGAAATTGCTGGCGGCGCTCGATGACGCGATCCGCGCGATGAAGAAGGACGGCGAGATGGCCCGCGTTTCGGAGAAGTGGTTCGGCGTCGACGTCAGCCAGTAGCGTGGCGGCATGGGCCAGCAACTGGCGCTGATCTGGGAGTCGCTCCCGTTTCTGCTCAAGGGCGCGCTGTACACCGTCGAGCTTAGCGTCGGTGGCATGGCCTTCGGGCTGGTGATCGGCTTCTTCGTGGCGCTCATGCGGCGCTCGCCGTCGGTGTGGCTGCGGCGCGTGGCGCGCGCGTACGTGTCGTTCATTCGCGGCACGCCGCTGCTGGTCCAGCTTTTCATCATTTATTACGGGCTGGCCCAATTCGGACTGCGCCTGGATCCGATCCCCTCGGCGCTGATCGGCTTTACCCTCAACATCGGCGGCTATACCGCGGAGATCATCCGCGCTGCCATCGCCTCGGTCGATCGCGGCCAGTGGGAAGCCGCCTACTCGGTCGGTTTGAGCCCGGCGCAGGCCATGCGCTGGGTGGTGGTTCCGCAGGCCGCGCGGGTGGCGCTGCCGCCGCTTGGCAACAGCTTCATCAGTCTGGTCAAGGACACGTCGCTGGCGGCGACCATCCAGGTTCCGGAACTGTTTCGCCAGGCCCAGCTCATCACCGCGCGTACCTATCAGGTGTTCACGATGTACATCGCGGCAGCCGTGCTCTACTGGATATTGTCCAGCATTCTCGCGAAGCTGCAGGATCACATGGAAGAGGTCGTGGCGTTGCCTTCGCAGGATCCCTGATGGCGGCGCCTCACGACTCCGGCACGAACGGATAGGTAACCCGTCCATCCTCGACGACGGCAAAGGGTGTCATCCGGTGGGGCTGCGTGCGGTCCCCGACCACGTCCTCGACCGTCACGCCGCGCGCCGTGAGAACATCGGCTATCAGCGAACGGTGGCAGCGCCAGGGGACCGCTTCCGCGCACATGATGGCGACCCGGTGGTCGGCGAACAGCGCTCGCAGGCGGTCCAGCGCCTCCTCGAATTCGGCGCTCTGCATATAGTCCGCGTAGCCGCGAAAGCTGGCGTTTCTCCAGGCGCCGTTGACCGAATCGGCCCGGGGCTTGCGCAGCCCGCCCAGGTCCTTGAAGTGGCGGTATTCGATGCCGGCGGGCGCCAGGGTTTGCGGCAGCGTATCCCGGTTGAACTGAGGATTGCGGCGCGAACGCGGTACCGTGCGCACGTCCGCCAGCAGATCGACGCCGTGCTCGCGCAGCAACTCGACGAGTTCGTCGGCGCTGCGGGTCGAGTGGCCGAGGGTCAGGCACCAGGGTGGTGGCCCGTCGTTTTTTGTGTGGAGGGACATGAGTGCTGTTCTGTTCCGCAATCGTCATCGCCGGGAATCCCGCCCCCAACGATACCGCAATAAACGTGTTGCGGCAGGCCCTGCCATCGCCGACCAGTGGGCGCGTATGATAGGGCGAAGCTGCCATCGATATAAGGAGGTATCCGGGGGTGCCTACGCTACCCGAAATCGAAGCCACGCAATGGATGAATACCGACAGCCCGCTTTCCCTGGCCGCTCTGCGCGGCAGGGTGGTGGTGGTCGAGGCCTTTCAGATGCTTTGTCCTGGCTGCGTCAATCACGGACTGCCT
Source organism: uncultured Salinisphaerales bacterium (assembly GCA_964646895.1). Lineage (GTDB taxonomy): Bacteria > Pseudomonadota > Gammaproteobacteria > Nevskiales > CAZYIP01 > CAZYIP01. Next base: position 19,606 of record CAZYIP010000029.1, read on the forward strand.
CAGGCGCAGCGCATTCGGCAGACCTTTCGTCCCGAAGATGTTGCCGTTATCGGCCTGCACTGCGTGTTCGAGCACCACGAGGCGATGACGCCGGTGGCGCTGCGAGCGTTTCTGTACGAGTTCAGAATCCGCTTTCCGGTCGCCGTGGACGCGCCGGCGTCGGGCGGCTTGCCCCGCACGATGCAGGCGTGGCAGCTGGAGGGCACACCGACCCTTCTCCTGTTCGACCGCCACGGCAAGATGCGGGCCCGGCATTTCGGCCAGGTCCCGGACATGGCCGTCGGCGCCGAGATCATGGCGCTGGTGCAGGAAAAGGCCGACGGCCTGCCAGCGTCGGATGACGCTCAGGTGACGTAACCGAAACCGACAACGGAATCAGCCCGCACTGCGTACTGGCTCGCTCCACGCAGGGTCTTCGTGTGCGGCCCAGTAGCGGCGCTGCAGCTCCCTTGTGACGGGGCCGGGCGCGCCGTCGCCGACCGGCTTTCCGTTCACCCGTGTGACCGGCATGATGCCGCCGGCGGTGCTGGTGATGAATATCTCATCGGCCCGCGCCAGTTCCGCGGCTGCGATCGGGCGTTCGTCAACGGCATGGCCCGCGGCGCGCGCAAGCTCGATCGCGCTGCGCCGGGTGATGCCCTCGAGCACGCCGCTGTCGGGAGTGGCGACCTTGCCCGCGTGCACGGTGAAAATGTTGAAGCCGGGCCCTTCCGTGATGTTGCCGTGGCCATCGACGAGAACGGGGGTGTCGTCGCCATGCCCGTAGGCGTCGAAAATGCCGCGGGTCAGGTCGTGCCAGTGGTAGTTCTTCACGGTCGGGTCGACGGAGGTGGCGGGGATGCGCGTGACATCGCTGATGCGCAGCGCAAGTCCCCGTTCCTGCGCCGCCGGGTCAGCGATCCATACGAACGGAATGGCGAACGCAAAGAAGGCGTTGCGGCACTGCCGCGGATCGCGCGAGCCGGGCAGCGGCACGCCGCGGGTGCAGATCATCTCGACGTAGGCATTTTCGAGTCCCGCAAGCGCCACGCATTTGTGGAGGATTTTGCGCAGCCCGTCCTCGTCCACCGGCAGCGTCATGGACAGCCTGCCGATGTTCCTGCGAAATCGCGCGATGTGATCGTCCAGGCGGAAGAAGCGTCGCTTCCAGACGTGAACGACATCGTAGGTCGCGTCGGAGCGCAGAAAGCCCCAGTCCGTGATGGGAATGCGGGCCTCGGCGATGGGCAGGTAGTGCCCCTCGACCCACGCCGCACCGGCGGAAAAATCACGATGATCTGTCATGGCTGTGCTTTCACCCTCGCGCAGGCAGGAATGACGTCACGAGAACCGGGGGGTGGCGCAACGGACAGTACCATTCGTAGCTTACGGAAGGCGGTATTGTTCATAATCCGCCATCGGCCAGCGTAGCGCCGGCTGCCAGCAGACTGTCCGCGCCTGTATCGATCGTGCGCCGCAGCGCAGCCGTCTCGCCAAGCAGGTTTTCCGCCGCGAAACGGTATAGCAGCTTCCGGTCGGCGTTGTTGCCTGCCTGCGCAATGGCGCCTTTCGCCAGATAGGCGCCGAGCGCGGCGAGGCCGAAGAGCCGCAGATAGGGTGTCGCGCCTGCCAGCGCCGTCGCCGGGTCGCCGTCGACCAGCGCTTTGGCAAGAAAGGCCGTGGCGGATTCGAGATCGTCGAGTGCGGCCGCAAGACGGTCAGTCGCCGCACGCACGGCGGGGTCATCGTTGTGCTGAGCCTCTGTGGCGATGTCGCGCAATGCGCCGATATGGTTTCGCACCGCGTCGCCGTCCGAGAGCGGCAGCTTGCGGGTCACGAGGTCGATTGCCTGGATACCGTTGGTGCCCTCGTAGATCGGGCCGATGCGCGCGTCCCGCAGCAGCCGTGCCGCGCCCGTTTCCTCGATGAAGCCCATGCCGCCATGAATCTGAATACCCAGAGACGCGACTTCCACGCCGATGTCGGTGGAAAACGCTTTCGCCACCGGGGTGAGCAGGCTCGCCCGTTCCCGCCATTGCCGCGCCGCGTCGCCTTCGCTGGCTCGCGCCATGTCGAGCGCATGCGCGCAGGCGTAGCAGATGGCGCGGGCGCCCTGGGTCAACGCCTTCATCGTCAGCAGCATGCGCTGGATGTCCGGGTGCTCGACGATCGGACTCATGCCGGCGCCGTTCCACGCGGGCGAGCGTCCCTGACGGCGTTCCCGTGCGTAGGCGAGCGCCTTCTGAAAGGCCGTTTCCGCCAGCGCCACGCCTTCGATGCCGACCATCAGCCGGGCGTTGTTCATCATGGTGAACATGCAGGCGAGACCGCGATTCTCCTCGCCGATCAGCCAGCCGACGGCTCCCGGTTCGTCGCCGAAGCGGCCGTCGCCATAGAGCATGGTGCAGGTCGGTGAGGCGTGAATGCCAAGCTTTTTTTCCACGCCGGCGCAATAGACGTCGTTGCGCGCGCCGGTGCCGCCGTGCTGGTCGGGCAGAAACCTGGGCACGAGGAACAGCGAAATGCCCCGGGTGCCGGCGGGTGCGTCCGGCAGGCGGGCGAGCACCATGTGCACGATGTTCTCCGCCAGATCGTGCTCGCCATAGGTGATGAAGATCTTCTGGCCGAAGATGCGGTAGCTGCCGTCATCGGCGCGCTCGGCACGGGTCGCCAGCGTGCCGAGATCGGAGCCGGCCTGCGGCTCGGTCAGGTTCATGGTGCCGGTCCACTCGCCGGAAACGAGCTTTTCGAGATAGCGGGCTTTCAGTTCTTCGGTGCCATGCCTGTCCAGCGCATCGATGGTGGCAAGCGTCAGCGTGGGGCAGAGCGCGAATGAGAGCGATGCCGAATTCCACATCTCGAACGTGGCGACGGCGAGCATCATGGGCAGACCCTGCCCGCCGAAAGCTTCGGGGCCCGCAAGTCCATTCCACCCACCCTCGCGCCAGCGGCGGTAAAGGGCCTTCCACTCGGGCAGCAGGGTGACGACGCCATCGTCCCAGCGTGTGCCGTGCGCGTCGGCGGCCTCCGCCAGCGGGCTGATTTCCTCGCCGGCAAATCGCCCGGCCTCGTCCAGAATGGCCTCGACCAGATCGCTCGACAGCTCGCCGAACCGTCCTTCGGCCAGCGCGGCGTCGAGTCCGACGACCTGATTCAGCGTAAACGCGATGTCAGCGGTTGGTGCGCGGTACATTGCTTTCCTCCCTGGCAGTCCGGCTCATGCTGGTCGCATGCCGTTCGATCCACGACTCCGCGACTTTACCGCATCAGGCAGGGTTAATCATTACCAAACCCGGCGGAGCACGCCTGCGCCCGCAGCCATGTGGTCGTGAGCCCTTGCCGGAGACGATTTTCGCATATACCAAAGGTCCGGCCGCGACCTTGCATTGTGTTTGCCACGTTCGCCGGCTCATGTAATCTTGGCTTCATGGAAATGCGGGATGGGAGCACTGCGCGACAGCGTCGTTGACGTCGCGGGTGCCGCGCAACATACATACCGCAACCGTATTTCAGCGAGGGAGCAGTGTTGATCAAGGAACGGACAACATCATTGACCATTGCACGAACGTTCATAGCGAGGACATTCGGCGGTCTTTCGGGAGACTTCTATTTCGACCAGCTCGCCATCGGGCTCGTATTCCCGGGAATCGCGCTCGCCGTCGGAATGACGGGCCTGTTACCCATCGTCGCATCCTTCGTGTCTCCCGGATCCCTTCTTTACGGGGCGCTGGATGCGATGCGGCTGGGTTATGTCGCAACCGAACTGGCTGCCGGGATGCGCGGACTGGGGCAGCGTATATTGACTACAGGGGCATTTGCATTCATGACGGCAAGCTCGCTGTTGTATCCGTATGCCCGATTTTTATACTTGAGGCTGGCCGAGGTGGCTTTCTCCGACTTTGTATTTTTGACGACGTTTAGCCGATTAATGACTCGCAAGCTGTTTTTCATGTTTTTGTGCTGGCTGGGGGCCATCGTGCTGGCGCCGGTCAGCCTGCTCTATTTGTTCTTTCTGAACGCCAGGGACCCGTGTTAACCACGGTGTTGGCTGTCGATCTGGGTGGATCGACCCTGAAGGCCCGACTTTCCGATGTCGATGGCGGGGTTCTTGCCGAGGCAAGCGAGTCGGTGGCTTTCGAGGAAGATCAGTGCGGTCGCTCGGAGCAGCAGCCGGCGGTGTGGTGGGACGCATTTTCGCGCGTTGCCGCCAGCATTCTCGAAACTGCCGGAGCGCGGGCGGCTGCGGTGAGCGCGATATCGATCTGTGGCTTTACCCGCACCCAGGTCTTTGTGGATGCGCGCGGCAATCCCACCTGCCCGGCGATCGGATTTCGTGATACGCGCGCCGGGGATGTCGCGGCTCAATCACAAGCGCCTGAGCTCAACGCGTTTCATCCGCTCTCGCGGTTGCTGTGGCTGCGGGAAAACCGGCCCGATGCATGGGCGGCGACCACCCTGATCCTGGAGCCCAAGGACTACCTCGGGTTGCGCCTGACCGGTCGTGCCGCCTGCGAGCGCATCTCGCAAAACTGGCTGATTTCCGCTTTCGAGGGCGGCAGCGAATCGCTCGCCGCACGCCTCGGGTTTCGCCGCGATCTGCTGCCGCAAATTCTTCGGCCCTGGGATGTCGTGGGCACGGTTCATGGCGATTTGCCGGGCCCTTTGTCACGGCTGGCGGGCGCCAGGGTCTTCTGCGGCTCGAACGACACGTGGACTGCCGTGGCCGGCTTGGGCGCGCTGCGCCCCGGCCATGCCTACTGCATCTCCGGCTCGTCCGAGGTGCTGGGCCTGCTGAGCCGGGAGCGCGTGGATGCCGAGGGACTGGTCACCTTGTCCTGGGGCGAGGGGCTTTGGCATATCGGCGGGCCGGGACAGAACGGAACCAGCGCGCTCGCCTGGGTAGTCGACTGTCTCGATCCGGGCACGTTGCCGTTCGCGCAAAGACTGGACAGGCTCCTGGGCCTGCCGGGCAACGATTTGCCACTGCTTTTCCATCCCTATCTCCATGGCGAGAGGACGCCATTCTGGGACAGGGATCTGCGCGGCGCGTTTCTCGGCCTCACGGCGGGCCACGGCCCGCGTGATATGGTGCGCGCGGTCATGGAAGGAGTCGCCTTTCTCAACCGCCTGGTTCTCGAACGCGCCGAGGCTGCAACCGGATTGAAGGTGCCGGATCTGCGCATCGCCGGCGGTGGTGCGCGCAACGCGACATGGAACCAGATCAGGGCGGATGTGCTCGGCCGTCGTGTCGCCGCTGCATCCGAGCCTGAACTCGGCCTCGTCGGCTGTCTGGTGACCGCCCGGGTCGGGCTCGGCCTGAGCGCGGATATGGCGGCAGCCGCCGAGGCGGTGGCGCCGCGAATGCGGTGTTTCGAACCCGACGATGGCCAGCATGAAAGGCTGAATCGTCTTTACGAAATCTTCCGGGATACGCACGAGGCTGTTGCGCGAGCCTCGCATCGGCTGGCGAGTGTGGGTCAGGCAGGGCCGCACGGGATTGGGGAGCGGGAGTGATGACAATGCAGCTTTTGCGCGGCGCCGGCATGAGGCGGTTCGTCAGTCGCTATGGCACTGCCCTGGCGGGCCTTCTGATCTGCATATTCCTGGCGCTTTTCGCGCGCAATTTCGCGACGCCGGCCAATCTGGTCAACGTGCTCAAGGAGTCGAGCTTTCTCACGTTGCTGGCGGTCGGATTCACTTTCGCCCTGATTGCCTCGGAGCTCGATCTGTCCTTTGCAAACATCTGCAGCCTTGCCGCGGTCGTGACCGGCGCGCTCCTCTATCACGGGTATCCGTTCGTGCTTGCCATCCTGGTCGGGCTGATGATCGGCGTGGTGGGCGGCATGCTGAACGGTCTGCTGGTCACGGCCATGAAAGTGCCGTCCCTGATCGCGACCCTGGGAACCGCGTCCATCGCGGGCGGTGTCGCCTTTCTGCTCACCGGCGGCGTCGCCTACGTGGGCCGCTGGGATGCGAGGTTCCTGTTTCTCGCCAAGGGCACTGTTTTCGGTGTGCCGGTATTGGCGCTCATAACCCTGAGCGTGGTCGTGGTGTCGGTACTGGTGACCGAGTCGATGCGCGTCGGCGTGCATATGCGGGCGACCGGCGAAGCGCCGGAATCCGCTCGCCGCGCCGGTATCGCCGTGCGGCGCATGAAGTTTCTGGGCCTCACCCTTTCCGGTCTGGCCGCGGGTCTGACGGCCGTGCTGCTGGTCGCGAACCTGTCGTCCGCCTCGCCGGAAATGGCGGGCGGCTTTCTGCTGCAGGCGATTGCCGCGGTGCTGCTCGGAATGACGATGTTCACGCCCGGCAAGGCCAACGTGATAGGGTCATTTGTGGGGGCGCTTATCATTACCGTGCTCGGCAACGGCCTGGTGCTGCTCGGTGCCGCCTACTATGTGCAGAGCATCATGCTGGGCGTGGTCATCATCGGCTCCGTCAGCCTGTCGGCGAGCGCGATGAAGCGGGCGGCGTTTTCAATCTAGAAGAAAGACGGGGAGAAATCCATGCAAAAAAGTCTGTTTGCCCTGATTGCCGCGGCAGCCTTCCTGCTGGCCGGAACCGGGTCCGCTTTCGGGTTCGATCTCGGCATCGTCGCGTTCCAGATGTCATCCGAGACCCACGCCCGCTGCGCCAACGCTGCCAAAGCCGCAGCCGAGGAGAAAGGCTGGCACGCTACGGTGCTCAACTCCAGCGGCTCGTTGCCGACCCACGCGCGCCAGATCCAGGATCTGACCCAAAAACAGGTCGACGGCATCATCCTGTGCATGTCCAAACCGGTGCAGCTGGATTCGCAGCTCGCCGCAGCCAAGGCAGCCGGCATACCCGTCATCTCCGTCATGAGTGGCGGCAGTCCGCACACGCTTTTCGATATCGAGGACAACGAGTATGCGGCCGGGGCCATGTCCGCGCTTTATCTGCTGGGCAAGATCGATTACGAAGGCGGCATTCTGACCGAGCGTTTCGACGGTAATGTCGGCACCCGGATTCGCGGCAAGGTGCTCGACGTGGTGCTGTCGGAAAACTCCGCGGTCAAGGTCGTGGGCTCGCATTCCATGGCCAGGACCGCGGGCTGGCGGGATGACGTGCGCAAGGGAATGCAGGCGCTGATCCTGCAGAACGCCGGCGAGTTCAAGGGCGTGTGGGCGTCCTTCGACGGGCAGGCCTTCATTATCGACGATCTCCTGCGCGAGCAGGGCATGAAAAAGGGTGACGTGGTACTGGTGAGCACCGATGGCGGGCCGGAGGCTTTCCGGCGCATCAAGGATCCGGATTCGATGCTGACGGCAACCGTGGCCATCCCTTTCGACGCCATGGGCAGGGAGGCCGTCAAGGACATGGACCGCATTGCCGTCAAGGGGGAATCCAGGGATTCGATTGTCTCGGGCCCTTATCTCTACATGCCGGCGGAACTGGTGGATGCCACCAACGTCGATCAGTTCCTCAAGCAGTAGGGTTGGCGGGGCGACCATCATTTGCGGCAGAGGGCGCAAACTTGTGGGAGCGGCTTCAGCCGCGATAGAAGTGCAGCCGCCACCTTACAAGAGCGGATGCAATAACAGGTCG
>CAZYIP010000030.1:0-24072 GCA_964646895.1 uncultured Salinisphaerales bacterium
GGGGCACGCGCGGTTTCTATCGCGTCAACATGCGCCACGGCGTCAGCCGCCTGCGCTCCGGCCAGCGCTACACTGTCGGCATCATCTTCCACGACGCGAGTTGATCACGGCCTGTACGGGTCGGAGCCGGCATGCCCAAGTCTCACCAGGTAGGGATCAAGTCGATCGTCGTCGGATCCCGGATTTTGCAGGCCCTGATCCAGGCTCCGGGCCCGATGACGCTGAAGGAGTTGTCCGCCGCGTCGCGAATGCCCCCGGCCAAGGCGCACCGATATCTGGTCAGCTTCGTTCAGGTGGGCCTGGTCGAGCAGGAATTGGCCACGAAGCGCTACGGGCTGGGCGCGCTGGCGCTGCAAATCGGCATCGCCGCGATCGGGCGTTGCAATCATCTCGAACGCGCCATCGAGATGCAGCGTGAAATTCGTGATTGCCTCGACGAGACCACGGTGCTTTCGGTGTGGGGCAGCTATGGTCCCACGATCGTCCACATCGAGGAAAGCAGCCGTCCCGTGATCATGACGATGAAGATCGGTGCCTCGCTGCCGATCTCCGCGACGGCGGCCGGATCCGTGTTTGCGGCATTTCTGCCGCGAGTCCTGACCGCCGGGATTATCGAGCGAGAACTGGCGGATGCGCCGGACGCGGTACGCGCCCTGGCACAGGACGCCATGGCCGAGCGTGTGCTGCAATCGGTGCGTGAGTCGGGGATCGCGCTGAACAAGGGCCGTCTGACCCACGGGGTCGACGCGCTCGCGGTGCCGCTCCTGGGCCCGCATGACGTTCTGGTCGCCGTCCTGTCGGTGATCAGCCAGGAGGAACGCCTCGACATGCGACTGGACGGCGCCACCGCCACGCTCCTTCACGCCCGGGCGGAGACGTTCCGCCGCTGGCCGATGGACGACGTCCCCGGCTGATTCTCACCTTCAATCCTGTTCATCGGCAACCGTGCATGGGGCGGGCCCTGCCTTGTATCGGGCGGGCGTGCGTCGGTTTCGTAATTACGGATTGTTTAAATTGATATCGCGTAAATCTCGGGCCCGATGAGGGCCGCTCTGTATAATCGGGTGCGCATGATGCGGAATGGCGCCGGTTGAATTCGGCAGAATGGCCGGAGGTGGTAATGGCGAAATTCACCAATATGTTGTTCAAGACGATCAGTGTGATAGCCGGGGTCCTGTTTCTGGGCGCGACGGCGCTCACCTTTGCGAATGTCGTCGGCAGATATGTCTTTTCCGCACCGATTTTCTGGGCGGAGGAAATTACGGTATACGGGATCATCTGGTGCGTGATGCTCGGAGGTGCGCTGGCTTCGTGGCGGGGAGAGCATCTTCGGGTTGAAATCATCGAGATGTTTCTCGGCGACCGGTTCACGAGACGCCTGCAAACCGTGGTGCTGATCGTCGTCGCTTCCGTGGCCGCCATCATCGCCTATTACGGATGGGGCTTTGTGGAATTCGCCGCGGACATGGATCAGCGCAGCGTCGTATCCGGTATTCCGATGACGATTCCGTTTGCCGCGATACCGGTCGGCTTTCTCCTCGTTGCCGTTGCCAGTGTGGTGCGGCTGATCCAGAAGCGGGCAGCCGTGGCTTGTGACGGGCATCCGGCGCCGCAAGCGAATGCCGCGCCGGCGGGCGACATGACATCCAAGAGCCGGGAGCCGATGCCATGATGTGGGTAATGGGAGTCCTGCCGCTCGGTTTGCTCATATTCACCTTTCCCGTTTTCATCGTCCTGCTGGCGACCGCGTGCGTTCTGGTATTCGGTTTCATGAACGTCCCGCCCGTGGTCCTCCCGCAGATGATGTTCGGGGGCCTGGACAAGTACACGCTGCTGGCTGTCCCGTTCTTCATCTTCGCGGGCGAGCTCATGGGGCAAGGCGGCATCTCGCGCCGGATCGTCGCATGGATCAACTCCATGGTCGGCAGCGTGAGAGGCGGCATGGCGTATAGCACCGTCGGCGCATCCGAGTTTTTCGGGGCGATTTCGGGGTCGAGCCCGGCAACGGTCGCGGCCATCGGGCGCCTGATGTATCCGGAGCTGGTCCAACGCGGATATGACAGACGATTTTCTCTCGGACTGGTCACCTCCAGCGGTGCGATCGCCAGCATCATTCCTCCCAGCATCAGCCTGATCCTTTACGGCGCCGCCGCGGAGCAGTCGGTGGCGGCCCTGTTCATCGCGGGTATCATTCCCGGGCTGCTCATTGGCCTGCTGATGGTGGCTTACATATTCATCCGCACCCGCGGCTCGGACCGCAGCGATCTGCCCGCATTCGACCTGCGCGGCTTCATCGCCGCCACCCGGGACGGATTCTGGTCGCTCGGTACTCCCGTCATCATCCTTGGCGGCATCTACTCCGGGGTGTTCACGCCGACCGAGGCGGCGGGCATCGCCTGCGTGTACGGAATCCTGATCACCCGTTACGTCCATCGAGAGGTCACTTGGGGCAAGCTCTGGGAGATCACGCTGAACTCGATGCAGCTGTCGAGCAAGCTGCTCATCATCGTGGCGGCGTCCGGCGCGTTTTCCTGGATTCTCACCATCAGCGGCGTGCCCCAGGCGCTGGTGGCCACCGTCAGCCAGCTGAGTTCGAATCCCTGGACGGTGATGATCGGCATCAATGTCCTGCTTCTGGTCGTGGGATGCTTCGTCGATCCGGTTTCGGCGATCGTGATCCTGACTCCGCTGCTCGCGCCGCTGGCCCAGTCGGTTGGTTTCGACCTGATCCACTTCGGCATCATTTTTACCGTCAACCTGAGCATCGGAATGTTCACGCCGCCTTTCGGCCTGAACATCTTTACCACGCAGACCCTGTTCAAGCCCCCGCTGGTCGATCTGTACCGCGGTCTCGTGCCTTTTATCGTCGTTTCATTGATCGCGCTGGGACTCATAACCTACGTGCCGGCGCTGTCGCTCTGGCCAGTAAGCCTGATCATCAAATAATGAGGAGAGTTGTCATGTCGAGATTGAATTTTCGCGCCAGTTGGGGACGGATCGCTGCGATGATGGCCATAATCGGCTCGGTGACAGGGCTCGGCCTGGCGATACCGTCGGGGGCGCAGGCGGCCACGATCGTCCGGCTGGCGACGGCCACGGTCAATGATGTACAGACGGAAGCGATCAAGCGCTACGCCGAGCGGATCGAGGCGCGGAGCAACGGCCGGTTCAAGACCGAACTGTACCCCGCGGCGCAACTGGGCTCGAACGCCCGCATGATCGAAGGCCTGCAGTTCGGCACGGTTCAGGTGTACGTCGGGCCGCCCGCCTATCTCGCGGGGGTCGATCCACGCTTCCAGGTGCTGGATTCGCCCGGAATATTCGAGGACTTCGCGCATGCCGCGCGCACCATCAGCGACCCCGAGTTCCACGATGTCTTTCTTGCGCTCGGCGAGGCCAAGGGCCTCAAGGGCGTGTCGCTTTTCATGTACAGCCTTACCGCGTATGCCAGCCGCGATCCGTTGCGCACGCTCAACGACTTCCGGGGGCAGAAACTGCGTGTCCTGAGTTCGAAGATGGAGCGGGAAGCGACCAACCGCCTCGGCGCGACGGCGGTACCGATCGACTTCAGCGGTGTCGTGCCCGCGCTTCAACAGGGGACGATAGACGGCGTCAAGACAGGCATGAGCGTATTCACCTCGCTGAAACTCTACGACGTGGTGAAGTATGTGACGTTGACCCACGAGGCGATCGTGCCGGAAGTCATGATGGTCAGCAAGCGGTGGTTCGATGCGCAGCCTGCCGACGTGCAGGCCATGCTGGTCGAGGAGGGCCGCGCCCTGGAGGCGGAGCTCAACGAATGGACGCTGAACGCGCAACAGGAAGCGCAGCAGATCTGGCGTGAGCATGGGGGCGAGATCTTCACGCTCTCGGATGCGGACCAGACGGAGATGATGAGCCGGCTCGCGGATGCCGCCCGCGAGGTCTATGGCGCCAACCCGGCCCAGAAGGCGCTGTACGATCAGCTGCTGGCGGTCGCGCAGAAGCATCGGGAATAAGGCACACGGGGATTTGTTCGGGACCTGCGAGGTGAAAGCACAATCATGAAGGAATTGGCAAAATTTCGGGTTGCCGCGGTACAGGCCGCACCTTGTTTTCTCGATCGCGAGGCGAGCGTTGACAAGGCATGCCGGCTCATCCGGGAGGCCGCTGGCCAGGGAGCGTCATTGATCGTATTTCCTGAGGTATTCGTTCCCGGCTATCCGTACTGGAACTGGTTCGGAAGCCCGCTCCAGGGGAGCGCCTGGTACCGCAGGCTGTATCTGAGTTCGGTCGAGGTGCCGGGAGAGGATGTCGACAGGCTCTGCGACGCGGCGCGAGCTGCCGGGGCGTACGTGGTGATCGGCATCAACGAACGCGGTGCCAAGAGCCTGGGTGTTCTCTACAATACCAACCTGATCATCGGGCCGGACGGAAAGCTGCTCGGGAAACACCGGAAACTGGTGCCGACGTTTGCGGAAAAGCTGACGTGGACCGGCGGGGACGGCAGCGGCCTGCAGGTCTACGACACGAAGATAGGCGGCCTCGGGGTGCTTGCCTGCGGCGAGAACACCAATACGCTGGCCCGTTATACGCTGCTTGCCGAAGGCGAACTCGTGCATGTCGCAAACTATATCGGGTTTCCTTTCGTCGAGGAGTACGACATGCCGGAGGCGATCAAGATTCGCGCCGGTGCGCACTCATTCGAGGGAAAGGTGTTCACCGTCGTTTCCTGTTCCGCGATGTCGGAAGAAATCATCGAAATGCTCGGACACACGGACGAGATACGGGCAATGCTGTCCGGGACGCCCAACGCGATTTCCTGCGTCTTCGGCCCTGACGGAAAGATGGTCACGGAGCCGCTTGTCGACGTCGAGGGAATCGTGTACGCCGACATCGATCTGAATCGGTGCATCGAGCCCAAGCAATACCATGACATCATCGGCCATTACAACCGCTTCGACATATTCAGCCTCGAGGTCAATCGCCGGCCGCAAAGCGCGTTGACGCTGCGCGACATCGCCCAGGTGCGGGAACGCGAAGAACCTGCCAGCGGCCTTGACGCCACGACGGCGGAATTGCCCCATGCCGGGGGATAGCCGGTTCGCGCCGGGGCTCTTTCGAAGCGCGCCGGCGGAAAAGCCCGGCGCCTGACCGGCCGTTCCGCCCGCCAGTGTACGTCATGCCGGGGCGGGCGGCCTCGGCGGCCCGTCAGCCCGACACAAACAACCGCTGCGGAAACTCCACCAGCTTTTCGCAGCCGGTCTCGGTGATCAGAATCGGCTCGCTGCACTCGAAGCCGGTGTCGCCTTCCCAGATGCCGGGCATGAAATGGATGGTCATGCCCGGTTGCAGCACGGTCTGGTCGATGGGGCGCAGGCTGATGGTGTGTTCGCCCCAGTCGGGGACGTAGTTGACGCCGAATGAGTAACCGACGCGGGAGGGCTTTTCCACCCCCGTGCCCTCCAGCGCGCGCAGCCAGCGGCGAGCCACCTCGCCCGCGGTGATGCCGGGGCGGATGAATTCGAGTGAGCGCTGCAGGCCTTCGACGACGACATTGGCGATGTGACGCAGCTTTTCCGGTGGCTCGGCGCCGAGAAACACCGTGCGTGACAGCGGCGCGTGATAACGGTAGCGACAGCCCGCCAGTTCCAGCAGCACATGATCGCCGGGCTGATAGACCCGGTCGGGATCATAGGTCAGGTGTGCCGCCGCGGTGCGTTCGGCCGAGGGCATGATGACATTGATGGATGGCGCCTCGCCGCCATACTCCTCGGTCCCGAAGAACTGCGCGTGCACCACGTCGGCCGCCGCCGCCTTCTCCCAGACGCCGGGACGAATGGTGTTGACCGCGACGTCCATGACGCGTTCGACGATGCGCGCGGCTTCGCGAATGTAGCGGATTTCCATCGGCGATTTGATCACCCGAATCCAGTTGACCAGGCAGGTGGCGTCCTTGATGCTGGCGTCCGGCAGCCCGGCGGTCAGCCGCTGCAGGCAGCGCGCGGTGAACCAGTAATTGTCCATCTCCACGCCGATCGTTCTGCGCTGCCAGCCGCGCTCGCGCAGCCGGTCGGCGACAAAACTCATGGGATGCAGGTCGAAGAACTGCACGTAATCGTCTGGATAGGGCCAGATATTCTCGTCGCTGAGCCAGGTCGTCAGGCGTGCGCCGGCGGCGTCCTGCTCGCGGCCGAACCACGCGGGTTCGTCGCTGTCCAGGTTGATTACCACCCCCTGATTGACGTAGAACGACCAGCCGTCGTAGCCCGTCAGATAGTTCATGTTCGCCGGGTCCACGACGATCAGCACCTCGATGCCGTCCCTGGCCATTTGCTGCTTCGTGCGCAGCAGCCGATCCTGATATTCTGCAGCCTCGAAGATAAATTTGCGCATGTTGTTCGCCTCGGGCGGCACGGCGAATTGCATGCAGGCGTCCGCCCCCCGGTAATTCGGGGCGGACGGAGAATGCACGGGACGGCGGCCGGCAGGTCGTGGATAATTCGGAGCATGAACAACGACTGACACGCTCGAAGCCATTTTGGGCTGCGGCGCGGATGTATTCAAGAGGTATCTGCGGGTGCGGCACGTCAACGGATTGTCGTCACCGGCAAACACATCGGCGCATTGGCGCAACTGCAATGTGAGTCGTAATCATGCAGGCACTTCAGGTTATCTATACAATTATAAATTAACCGGCATTTACAAGTCATTACAATAATTATTGCAGGTAATGGATGAGCTATCGATCTGCCTGCGGATTCAGCTACCGGCGTATGTCACTCGAGATCAGCGGAGGAACCATGTCCGTACAAATTGTTACCGAAGCGGAATTGCGCAGGTGCGTCACACTTGACGAAGCGCTCGTGGATGTCATCGCCTCGGCGTTTTCGGCGCTCGCGCGCGGAGAAGCGATCATGCCACCGGTTCTGAGCATGGATATCCCCGAGCGCAATGCGGAAGTGGACATCAAGACCGCGTTCATGCGCGGATTCGATGCCTTCGCCATCAAGGTGAGTTCCGGTTTTTTCGACAACCCGAAACAGGGGCTGGCGAGCCTGGGCGGCCTGATGGTGGTGCTGGACGGCAGAACCGGACGTCCGTCGGCCCTGTTGCTCGATAACGGCTATCTCACGGATATCCGCACCGCGGCAGCGGGTGCGGTGGCGGCCCGCCTGCTGGCGAAACCGGGTGCGGTCGATGCCGGTGTCATCGGCGCCGGCTTGCAGGCGCGGTTGCAGATGCGCGCGCTGGCGCTGGTGCGGCCGTTGCGCGCCATCCGCATCTGGGCGCGGCGCAGGGAGCAGGCCGAGCAGTGCGCCACCGAACTGTGCGAGATGTTGGGCGTGGGGGTCGAGGTGATGCACGATGCCGAGGAGGTGGTGCGCCAGAGCGATGTGGTCGTGACGACCACTCCGGCCGATTCACCGCTGATCCAGGCGGATTGGCTGCATCCCGGCCTGCATATCACGGCCATGGGCTCCGACGCGCCGGGCAAGAATGAGCTCGACCCGAATATCCTGGTGCGGGCCGACCGGTTCGTGGTCGACCGCCGTGCGCAGAGTATCGAGCGCGGCGAGATGCGTGCTGCGATCGAGCAGGGTGTAATGGCGGCGGATGCGCCGGTGGATGAACTCGGGGAGTTGACGGCGGGGCGCAAGGCGGGGCGCGAATCCGGCGACATCGTCAGCGTGGCCGATCTCACCGGCACCGGTGCCCAGGACACCGCGATCGCGGATTATGCGCTACACCGGGCCGCCGAACGCGGCGCCGGCATATCCATCGATACCTGAGACGCTTGCGGTATTACGACGTTGCGAGGCGGCGAAAGCCGCCATGCAACAGCTTACCGTCGGGTGAGCTGGTCGCGATGATACAGGGGCGACGGCTCCCCCGGCAGGACGCTGTTCAGTACCAGGTTGTGCTCGAACACGACCACGAAACCGGGATAGTCCCAGCGCGTGATCGGCGGCTCGCCCACGGCCGGATGCGTTTTTTCCGGTGCGCCGAAGCGCGCGCGGACCTGCTTCATCGTATGGCCGCGCGTCGGTACCGCCGTGGCCGTTGCGGCACTGCCATTGGCCGACGGCATTGAAAGGTGTCCGTTCTGTGCCCAGGCAGGAGCCGTCATGCTCAGGCTGACCAGCGCCAAACCCCCAAGTAGGCTGATGCGTTGGATTATTGTCATTGTCATTCCCTGTATCGAAGCCGCGGTGAGGCGACTATAACATCGCGCCGGCGGGAACGGAACGCGGGCCTTGGCCTTCGCCGGTTTGACATCTCCGGGAGCCCGGCCTATAGATGATAGGCCTATCGCTTGGATGACACGCCAGGCGCTCTCCAGGGGCCTGTCCCACGGCCCGCTGACGGAGCGCTGCAAGCGAAGGCAGGCTGCACGCCGCCGGCACGCAATATGCCGAGCACCGCGGGCTGTTCAAATGTTTCTGAATCTTGCAGGCACTCCAGTTACCATGCGCATCGCACAGGTTGCGCCACTTTACGAGAGCGTGCCGCCAACCCAGTATGGCGGCACGGAACGCGTTGTCTCCTATCTGACGGAAGAGCTGGTTCGGCAGGGCCACGACGTGACCCTGTTTGCCAGCGCCGATTCGGTCACTTCGGCGCGGCTGGTGCCGGTATCCCCGCGCTCGCTGCGCCTGGATTCCCTTTGCATCGACAAGCTGGCTCACCACATCCTGCTGCTGGAGCGGGTGTTCGAGCGTGCCGCCGAGTTCGATGTCGTTCATTTCCACATCGATTATCTGCACTTCCCCCTGTCGCGCCGGCGGCCGATCACGCAGGTCACGACCCTGCACGGACGCCTCGACATCCCCGACCTGACCCCGCTGTTCCGGGTGTTCGACGACATGCCGCTGGTATCGATCTCCGACGCGCAGCGCGAACCGCTGGCATGGGCGAACTGGCAGGCGACGGTCTATCACGGCTTGCCGTTGGACCTGTACCGGTTCCAGCCGGGTGCCGGCACGTACCTGGCCTTTCTCGGCCGGATCTCCCCGGAGAAGCGGGTGGATCGGGCAATCGAGATCGCGCGGCGCGCCGGGATGCCACTCAGGATTGCGGCGAAGATCGACCCGGCGGACTGGGAGTACTTCGATCAGGCGATACGGCCGTTGCTGCGCGGGTCCGGCGTGGAGTATGTTGGCGAAATCGGCGATGCGGAGAAAAACGAGTTTCTGGGCAATGCCACTGCGCTGCTGTTACCGATCGACTGGCCGGAGCCTTTCGGTCTGGTCATGATCGAAGCGATGGCCTGCGGCACGCCGGTGATCGCTTACCGGCACGGCTCGGTTCCCGAGATCATGCGCGACGGGCAGACCGGCTTCGTCGTGAGTGGCATGGATCAGGCCGTGCAGGCGGTGCGGCGGATCGACGCCGTCAGCCGTAGCGATTGCCGCGCAGCTTTCGAGACGCGCTTCACGGTCCAGCGCATGGCGACGGATTACCTGGCGGTGTATCGCCGACTGATCGATCGCGAGGCGCCACGGATGCCGGAACTCGCCGGCGAATATTGACGGGTCCCGAGACGCATGAGCGACGACGTCATTCGTGTTCTCGACCAGTTCTACATACTGTCCACGTCGGCGCGTCTCGACGACCGCATGCGGGTTCTCAAGCACGGGGACACGTTCACCGTGTTCGACCGCTTTGGCGACATCGAATCCCCGGGTCCGCTCGAGCTCGGAATCTATCACCAGGACACGCGCTTTCTGTCGCGCCTGGTTTTGCGCCTGGAAAACGAGCGCCTGCAACTGTTGAGCTCCACGATCAGGGAGAACAACACGGTAGCGACGGTGGATCTTGCCAACCCCGACATGCATGACGCGAACGGTGTGCTGATTCCCCGCGGCACCATTCACGCCTTCCGTTCCCGGATCCTGTGGCAGGCCACCTGCTACGATCGCCTGCGCCTCCACAACTACGGGCGCTCCGCGGTAGATTTGTCGGTATCACTGGAGGTTGCGGCCGACTTCGCCGATCTGTTCGAGGTGCGGGGGGTGGAGCGCGCGCGCCGCGGCCAGTACCTGCCCGCCGACGTCGCGGAGAATGCACTACGGTTTGCGTATCGGGGGCTGGACGGGCGACTGCGGCGAACCTCCATCGTCTTCGATCCGGCACCGGCACGGCTCAGCGACTCACAGGCCTGCTATCGGGTGCGGCTGCCTCCACAGGGAGAGGTGGCCTTCGAGTTTGCGATCCGCTGCGAGCCGGACGTGGCGGCACAGGACACCGGGAGAGCACCTGTCCTCACCTATACGGACGTGCACGCGCGCGCGACCGCCGCCCTGCGGCATGCCCACGCGGAGGAGCCGGATATCTTTACCGGCAACGAACAGTTCAACGACTGGATGAACCGCTCCCTGGCCGACATCCACATGCTGCGAACGGTCACCCCCCATGGCCCCTATCCCTACGCCGGGGTGCCCTGGTTCAATACCGCGTTCGGCCGCGACGGCATCATCACCGCGTTCGAGTGCCTCTGGTTCAATCCGGATATTGCCCGCGGTGTGCTGGCGTATCTGGCGGATACCCAGGCCGATGGCGAAAACCCCGAGCAGGACGCGCAACCGGGCAAGATCCTGCACGAGATCCGGGCGGGCGAGATGGCGGCGCTGGGCGAGGTTCCCTTCGGGCGCTATTACGGCTCCGTCGACGCGACGCCGCTGTACGTGATGCTGGCTGGCGCCTATTACGAGCGTACCGGCGATATCGGATTTGCCCGCCGGATCTGGCCGCATGTGGAACGCGCCCTGAACTGGATCGATCACTACGGCGACGTGGACGGCGACGGTTTCGTCGAGTATGCGCGGCGCGCCCACCAAGGGCTGGTTCACCAGGGCTGGAAGGATTCCCAGGATGCCATCTTTCACGCCGACGGCGCGCTCGCCGAAGGGCCGATCGCGTTGTGCGAAGTGCAGGCCTACACCTACGCGGCCCGCTTTGCCGCGGCCCGGCTGGCCCGCGCCCTGGGCCATGAGCCGCGCGCGAAGGCGCTGTCCGAGCGGGCGCAGGCGCTGCGCCAGCGCTTTGAGGCGACATTCTGGTGTGCGGAGCTTTCCACCTACGCGCTGGCGCTGGATGGCGGCAAGAAATTATGCCGCGTACGCACCTCCAATGCGGGCCACTGCCTGTTCGCCGGCATCGCGAGCGAGGATCGCGCCCGTGCCGTGGCGGAAACCCTTCTGGACAATGTCTCGTTTTCCGGCTGGGGCGTGCGCACGGTCGCCGGCGACGAGGTGCGCTACAACCCGATGTCCTACCATAACGGCTCGATCTGGCCTCACGACAACGCGCTCATCGCCGCCGGTTTCGCGCGCTATGGGCTGCGGGACGCGGTGAACAAGGTGGTCACGGGGCTGTTCGATGCGAGCCTTTTCTTCGATCTGCACCGCTTGCCGGAGCTGTTTTGCGGTTTTCGCCGGCGTGCCGGGGAAACGCCGACGCTTTATCCGGTGGCGTGTTCGCCGCAGGCGTGGGCGTCGGGCGC
The DNA here is from genome assembly GCA_964646895.1 of uncultured Salinisphaerales bacterium. Classification (GTDB taxonomy): domain Bacteria; phylum Pseudomonadota; class Gammaproteobacteria; order Nevskiales; family CAZYIP01; genus CAZYIP01. The sequence goes on from CAZYIP010000030.1 coordinate 11,486, forward strand.
CGCACTGCTCGCGCTCCAGGCTTGTCTCGGCCTCGACGTGCGCGGCGTGGAGCGCACGGTCGTGTTTTCCAACCCGATGCTGCCCGAGTTCCTCCCCAGCGTGCGCATCAGCAATCTGCGTGTGGGGGAGGGGAGCCTCGACCTGATGCTGACGCGCCATGGCGAGGATGTCGCGATCAATGTCCTGCGCCGCGAGGGCCCGCTGCGCATCGTCGTCCTCAAATAAAGTCAGGGACCGCCGCGCTCGTGCCGGTGGGCCAAGTATGTTTTAATCCGTCTCCATGTCGAAAACCGCTTCGAGTCACCCACCCGGCACCGGCGCGGTGCAATGGCCTTGAACAAACCTTTCGAACTGCTCGTCGGGCTGCGCTATACACGGGCCCGGCGCCGGAACCATTTCATTTCGTTCATATCGGCGACCTCGATGGTCGGCATCGCGTTGGGGGTGGCCGCGCTGATCGTCGTGCTGTCAGTGATGAACGGGTTCGAAAGCGAACTGCGCCAGCGCATCCTGGGCATGACCTCGCATGCCAATATCCTCGCCTATCAGGGGCGGGTCAGCGACTGGCAGCATCTGGAAGACGTGGCGAAGCGCAATCCGGAAGTTGCGGCCGCGGCGCCCTATGTCAGCGGGCAGGGCATGCTGCGCAACGGACAGCATCTCACCGGCACCCTGATCCGCGGGGTGCTGCCGGCACAGGAGCGGCACGTCTCCGACGTGGCGCAAAAGATGATTGCCGGCGACTTCTCGGCGCTCAAGCCGGGCAGCTACGGCATCGTGCTCGGTACGGGACTGGCGGGTACCCTCGGCGTGACCGTGGGCGATCACGTGGACCTGCTCATTCCCATGGCCAGCGTGACGCCGGCCGGCATTCTGCCGCGCTTCCGCCGTTTCACCGTGGTCGGGCTGTTTCAGGTCGGCATGTACGAATACGACAATGGCCTGGTCTTCATCAACATGCGCGACGCGCAGACGTTGTATCGCATGGGCGAGCAGGTCACCGGCGTGCGCCTGCGCCTGCACGACATGTTCAGGGCGCCCCAGGTCAGCCGCGAAATCGCGCAGCACCTGCCGTCGGGCTACACGGTACGCGACTGGACGCAGCAGCATTCCAATTATTTCCGCGCGGTGCGCATGGAAAAGACGGTCATGTTCATCATTCTCAGCCTGATCGTCGCCGTGGCTGCGTTCAATATCGTCTCCACGCTGGTGATGGTGGTCACCGACAAGCAGGCGGACATCGCTATCCTGCGCACCCTGGGCGCCGCGCCGCGCAGCATACTGGCAATCTTCATGCTGCAGGGGGCGGTCATCGGGGTGGTCGGCACGGCAATCGGCGTCGCCTGCGGCGTCGCGCTCGCCCTCAATGTCGAGACCATCGTGCCGTGGCTGGAACGCGTGCTCGACTATCACTTCCTGTCGGCGCAGGTGTATTTCATCAGCGAACTGCCGTCGAAGCTGGAACGGGTAGACGTCGTGCGCATCACGATACTGTCGCTGGTGCTGTCGCTGGTGTCGACCGTGTATCCGGCGTTTCGCGCCTCGCGGGTGCAGCCGGCGGAAGCGCTGCGTTATGAATGACCATTTCTCAGGGCCGGTGCTGGAGTGCCGCCACCTGTCCAAAACGTACCGCGAAGTGGGCGGGCCGCTGGAGGTGCTGCGCGACATCGACTTCAGCGTGCAGCGCGGCGACCTCATCGCCATCATCGGCGCGTCCGGCTCCGGCAAAAGCACGCTGCTGCATCTGCTCGGCGGGCTGGACAAGCCATCCCGCGGGCAAGTGCTTATCCAGGGACAGGACATGGCCCGGCTCGGCGACGCCGGCCGCGGCCGCCTGCGCAACCGCGCACTCGGATTCATCTACCAGTTTCATCATCTGTTGCCGGAATTCACCGCGCTGGAAAACGTCGCCATGCCGCTGATCATTCGGCGCGTGCGGCGGACGGAGGCAATGCGCGAAGCGCGTTCGTTCCTCGAACGGGTCGGGCTGGGCGAGCGCCTGCAGCACAAGCCCGGGGAGCTGTCGGGCGGCGAACGCCAGCGCGCAGCCGTCGCGCGGGCGCTGGTAACGCATCCGGCATGCGTGCTCGCCGATGAACCGACAGGCAATCTGGATGGCGTCACTGCGGAACAGGTGTTTCAGCTCATGCTGGAGCTGAATCGGGAATTGGGTACCAGTCTGGTCGTGGTGACCCACGATACACAGCTGGCGCGACGCATGGACCGCGTATGGAAGCTCGAGGGCGGCGTGCTCCGCGATTCGGAAACGACCTGAGGGTTCTCGCCGGCGCGCTTCTGGCCGGTGTGCTGGTCGCCTACCGTTGTCCGACGCTGGTTGCCGTGGGCGCCGCCGCGCTCGTTGCATTGGTGGTAGTGGCAGTTGCGTGCGTGTGGTGGCGTGCGGTTCTGGGCCCGGCGCTTGCGGTACTGTCCGGTATCGCACTGCTCGGGCTGTACGCCGTTCATCTCCAATCCGGGCGTCTGCCGCTCACGCTCGACGGGCTCACGCGCACCGTCGAAGGGACCATCAGCTCGCTGCCGGACGCGCAGCCCCGACGTATCCGCTTTCGCTTTACGCCCGCCGACGGCAAGCCGGCGCGGCATATTCTTGTTTCCTGGTACGACGTCAACCCCGGCCGGCTTGCCGCCGGGCAGTGCTGGCGCCTGAGCCTGAAATTGCGGGCGCCGCGCGGCCTGCGCAATCCCGGCGGTTTCGACTATGCGGGCAAACTGTTTCGCAGCGGTATCGGCGCGACCGCGTATGTCCGCGGGGCCGAGCGTTGCGCGGCCGACGGGACCTACTTCGTGCTCCGCCTGCGTCAGCGGCTGGCGGAGCGCCTGAACGAAATTCTCCGTGACGATCCCATGGCGGGGATCATCCAGGCGCTGACCATCGGATCGTACCGCGGTATCACCGATGCACAATGGCGCGTGCTGCGCCGTACCGGTACCAGCCATCTGGTCGCGGTGTCCGGGCTTCACATCGGCGTCGCCGCGACTTTCGTATTCTGGCTGGCGGGCTGGTTGTGGCGGCGGGTGCCGGCCCTGGCGCTGCGCGTCGCGACGCAGCGTGCGGCCGCCGTCGGGGCGATCGCGGGCGCCGTTGCCTATGCGGCGCTGGCCGGATTCTCACTGCCCACGCAGCGCGCGGTGATCATGGTACTGGTGGCCATGCTGGGGCTGCTCCTCGACCGTCGCTCGGTACCGAGCCGCCTGCTGGCGCTGGCGTTGATCGGCGTTCTCGTCGCGAATCCGCTTGCGGTGGGTTCCGCCGGGTTCTGGCTTTCGTTCGGCGCGGTTGGCTGGCTGTTGTTTGCGTTTACCGGCCGTCTGCGGCGGCCCGGAATGGTGCGCGGCTGGGCCTGGAGCCAGTTTGTGCTGCTGTTTGCCATCATGCCGCTGACCGTGTTCTGGTTTCAGCAGGGTTCGCTGGTCGCGCCGCTGTCGAACCTGTTCATGATTCCGCTGGCTTCGCTTTTGATCCCGCTGTTGTTGGTGGCCGTGCTGTGTCTGCCGCTGGGCTGGCCGGGTGCCATTGCAGTGCAGGCTTGTGCCTGGGTGCTGGGAGCAGCGTGGCGTGCGCTGGAGTGGCTCGCCGCGCTGCCGCTCGCGAGTATCCATGCTGCGGCACCGCCGGGGGTTCTGGTGGCGCTGGCGAGCGCCGGCCTGGTGGTGCTGTTCATGCCTCGCGGAATACCGGGGCGGGCGATGGGGCTCGTGCTGTGCCTGCCCATGCTGCTCTGGCGTCCATTGCCGCCGGCGCCCGGCAGCGCCGTGCTTACCGTGCTGGATGTGGGGCAGGGGCTGGCGATGGTGATCAGGACGCATGCGCACGCGCTGGTGGTCGATACCGGCCCGTCCTATCCGTCGGGTTTCGATGCGGGTCGCAGCGTAGTGGTGCCGTTTCTGCGCTGGGCAGGTGTCTCCGTGCCCGATCGTGTAGTAGTCAGTCATGCCGACAGGGATCACAGCGGCGGGTTCGAGGCGATTGTGCAGGCGACGCACCCGCGGTCGGTCTGGGGCGCGGGCGGAGAGGTGCCGTGCCGGGCCGGGCAGCACTGGCGTTGGGACGGCGTGGAGTTTCACATGCTGTCGCCCACCGGTCGCGAGCCGGACACGACCAATGGCCGCTCGTGCGTGGTGCGGGTCGATGTCGGCAAGCACGCGATCCTGCTGCCGGCGGACATCGAGGCGGCAACGGAGGCGTTGCTGCTCGCGCGGCTGGGGGCTTCGGAACTGGATGCGGATATCCTGGTTGTCCCGCACCACGGCAGCAGCACGTCTTCCACTGCGGCGTTCGTCGATGCGGTGTCACCGCGCTATGCGCTGGTCAGTGCGGGACATGGCAATCGCTGGGGATTTCCGCGGCCGGATGTCGTGCAGCGTTATCAGGCCCTTGGCAGTCTCGTCGTCAATACTGCGAAGGTGGGTGCCATACGTGTAACGGTGCCGGCGCGGGGGACGATCCCGCCGCCCGTGGGCTGGCGTTCCGAACATCGCAGGTTGTGGACCATTGACTGAAGCAGTATCGGCCGCCCGCCCGCGCGAGGCTGTAGCTTATGGGCAAGGCTTTTGCCGGCGCGGACACGCCCCGGCGGGTGTCGCGCGACGGGTGTTCAGGCTAGTATCATGCCTGTTTCGGGGTGATTTCAGGGACGCAAGCGTATGTGGGAGCTGATCAAGGCAGGCGGCTGGCTCATGGTGCCGATCATCCTGTGTTCGGTATTGGCTTTGGCCATTATCCTGGAGCGCCTGTGGGTGCTGCGCCGAAACGTGGTGGCGCCGCCGGATCTGGGCGAGCGCGTTCTGCGCTGGGTGCGCAAGGGCAGCATTGACGAACGCCGCCTGAGCGCGCTGCGTGAGGACAGTCCGCTCGGGCGCATCCTCGCAGCCGGTTGCGAACGGCTGGGCGAGGGCAGCGACCGCATCAAGGAAGGCATCGAAGACGCCGGCCGTCATGAGGTCCATGTCCTGGAGCGTTATCTGAACACGCTGGGAACGATCGCCGCCATCGCGCCGCTGCTGGGGCTGCTGGGCACCGTGTTCGGCATGATCCATATCTTCTCGGTGATCGTGCACGGGGGTGCCGGAGATGCCTCGCGCCTGGCCGGAGGTATTTCGCAGGCGTTGATCACCACCGCCGCGGGGCTCATAGTGGCCATTCCCGCGCTGATTTTCTACCGTTATCTGCGTGGACGCGTGGAAGACATGGTGGTGGAGATGGAGCGGCAGACGATCCACCTGCTTCAGCGCTTGCGCAGAATGGACAAGGCTCCCCGGCGGGGGACGGCCAGGGCGGTGCGATCCGCCACCGCCGCTGCCGGGAAAGCGACGGCCGCGCCGGCGCGCGCGCGCAGGACCGCCAGCTCGTGAAACTTCGCCGCAAGCGTGGCGACGAGCCGGAAGTCAGTCTGGCGCCGTTGATCGATGTGGTGTTCCTGCTATTGATTTTTTTCATGGTGACGACCACTTTCGTACATGAACAGCGTATCGACGTCAGCCTCCCGGTTGCCGGTTCCGGTCAGCAGGTGGAAACGCAAGAGCGCGTGCGGGTGGCGGTGGACGCGAATGGTGCCTATGACGTCAACGGACAGAAGCTCGGTGCGAACGACAGTGCCCTTGCCCTTGCCCTCGGTGCCGCGGCGCGCGCCGCACCGAAGGTGCCGCTGTTGCTCATCGAGGCCGACGGACGTGCCAGCCATCAGGCGGTGGTGACGGTGATGGATACCGCCGCCCAGGTGGGGTTCGAGCGCATTTCCATCGCAACCCTGCCGCGGCCGGGCAGCGTCTCGCCGTGAGTGCACCGGCGTGGACGCGTCAGCCGCGTGCGGTGTATTTTCGCCTTGTTCGCTACGTGGTGCCCTACTGGCGCGTATTCCTGCTCGCGGTCATCGGGATGGCGCTTTTCGCGGCGACCGATACCGCCCTCGTATGGTTGATGAAGCCACTGCTGAACGGGACTTTCATCGACAAGGATCCCTTCATCATCCGATGGATGCCCGTCGCGATCCTGGTGTTGTTCCTGGTACGTGGCAGCGCCGGTTTCCTGTCGTCGTACGGCATGAGCTGGGTCGGCCGCCGGGTCATCAGGACCCTGCGCGGGGAACTCTTCGACCATATCTTGCGTCTGCCGACCGCATTCTATGACCGCAGCGCGTCCGGGCAGTTGATCACCCGGCTTACCTACCACGTGGAGCAGGTCGCGCAATCCTCGACCTCTGCCGTGACCACGCTCGTGCGTGACGGCCTGACGGTGGTGGGATTGCTGGGCGTGATGTTTTTCATCAGTTTCAAGCTGGCATTGTTCGCGTTCATTATCGGCCCGCTGATCGCCTGGCTGATACGCTACGTCAGCCGCCGCTTTCGCCGCTACAGCGGGCGCCTGCAGGACTCGATGGGCGACGTCACCCATGTGACCGAGGAAGCCATTCTCGGGCACCGGGTGGTCAAGACCTTCAACGGGCAGGATTACGAGGCGCGCCACTTCGAGGATGTCAACGAGCGTAACTACCGGCTCAATCTCAAGCTGGCGACCACGCGCGCCGGCAGTGTACCCATAGTGCAGTTCATCGCTGCCTGGGCGGTGGCGGGCATCGTCTATGTCGCTACCCGGGAGGCCACGCTCAACACGCTTTCCGCCGGTGATTTCGTCGCTTTCATGGGCGCGATGCTGGGGTTGCTGAACCCGATCAAGCAGCTCACCAACGTCAACGCCGAGTTGCAGAAAGGCATCGCGGCAGCCGGCAGCATCTTCGAGTTGCTGGCCGAGCCGGAGGAGGACGGGGGCGGTACGGTCAGCATTGCGCGCGCAAAAGGCGCGATCGAGGTCGATCGCGTGTCCTTCGCGTACCCGCAGGTGAAGCGTACCGTACTGCGCGAGATCTCCTTCGAAGTGGCGCCGGGTGAGACGGTGGCCTTTGTCGGGCGTTCCGGTAGCGGCAAAAGCACGCTGCTGAGCCTGTTGCCGCGCTTCTACGACCCGGTATCGGGTCAGATCCGGCTCGATGGGCGCGATATCCGGGAGTATCGTCTGACGGACCTGCGTAACCAGATTGCGTTCGTGGACCAGAACGTGACGCTTTTCAATGACACCATTGCGCGCAACATTGCCTACGGCGCGCTGGCGGAGGCTGGCGAAGAACAGATCGAGGAAGCGGCGCGTCTCGCCCATGCGTGGGAGTTTATCGAGCGCCAGCCGGAGGGCATGCACACCCGGGTCGGCCAGAATGGCGTGATGTTGTCGGGAGGCCAGCGCCAGCGCCTGGCCATCGCCCGCGCGTTGCTCAAGAATGCGCCGGTACTGATACTGGACGAGGCGACCTCGGCGCTGGATACCGAATCCGAGCGCTACATCCAGCAGGCGCTGGAGCAGTTGATGAAGGAGCGTACGACGCTGGTCATCGCGCACCGCCTGTCGACGGTGCAAAATGCCGACCGCATCATCGTCATGCACGATGGCGAGATCGTGGAACAGGGGCGGCACCAGGCGCTGCTGGACCGCAGCGGCCACTATGCTGCACTCTACCGCATGCAGTTCGAGAACGCGGTTGCCTGATGGCTGCCGAACACTCCCCCGCGGCTTGCGGGAGAGGGAAAACGAGAACACGCAAGGGGCTGTGCGGATAATTGTTGAAGCGCGCTGACATAGAGCGCCTCTGGTATGGCGACGCCGGAGGCGCCCGCCTGCTGGCGCCGCTTGCCTGCCTCTACGGTGCCGCCGCCGTGTTGCGCCGCAGTGCCTATCGACGCGGTACGCTGCGCGTCGAGCACCTGCCCGTGCCGGTGATTGTGGTCGGGAACATCACCGTCGGGGGTACCGGCAAGACGCCGCTGGTCATCGCCATCGTCGAGCGTCTGCGCTCCCTTGGCTGGCGCCCGGGTATCGTCAGCCGCGGCTATGGCGGGGCGCGATCGGGTTCCCCCCTGCGGGTTCAACCCGAAACCCCGCCGCGCACGGCGGGCGACGAACCGGTTCTGCTCGCGCGTCGGCTGGGTTGCCCCGTGGCAGTGTGCCCGGACCGGGCGGCAGCCGGGCAACTGCTTTGCCGCGACGGCGACGTCGATGTGCTGGTGGCGGACGACGGCTTGCAGCATTACCGGCTGGCCCGCGAACTGGAAATCGCCGTTGTCGACGGCGTTCGCCGTTTCGGCAACGGCCGGCTGTTGCCGGCCGGTCCGCTGCGCGAGCCGCCGTCGCGCCTGCGAGAGGTCGACCTCGTCGTCGTCAACGGCGGGCAGCCCCGCGGCGATGAGGTGGGCATGCGCCTGGCAGGCGATGTGGCCGAACGTGTGATCGACGGCACCCGTCGCCCGCTGCAGGCGTTTCGCGGGCAGAAGGTGCACGCAGTGGCTGGCATCGGCAACCCGTCGCGGTTTTTTGATCATCTGGAACGGCACGGGCTGACGGTGGAGCGCCATGCGTTCGCGGATCATCATGCATTTCAGCCTGACGATCTGCGCTTCGGGGATGATCGCGCGATACTCATGACCGAGAAGGACGCGGTCAAGTGCGCGGGCATGGCCGACCACCGCCACTGGTTCGTCCCGGTGGATGCCGTTTTTGATGCGGCAGGCGACAAACGGCTGGCGAGTCTGCTTGGACGCATCGCGCGGCATGCGGTTGTGTGAGCCGGTAAGATAAGCACATTGGCACGAAAGCTGATTGGACATTGAATATGGCGACGTTGGACAAAAAACTGTTGGAAATACTGGTGTGCCCGATATGCAAGGGCACTCTGACGTGGCGCCGGCACGAGCAGGAGCTGGTATGCCCGGCGGATCGTCTCGCATTTCCGGTGCGCGAGGGAATCCCGGTGATGCTGAAAGAGGAGGCCCGCCCGCTGGCTGAAGACGAAGAAGCGTGACTTTTCGGGTGGTTGTGCCGGCGCGCTATGCATCGAGCCGGCTGCCGGGCAAGGTGCTGCGCGAACTCGCCGGGCGCACGATGCTTGAGCATGTATGGCGCATCGGCTGTGCGAGCGGTGCGGCGGACGTCGTGATAGCGACCGACGACAGCCGGGTGGCCGCCACCGCGAGTGCATTCGGCGCCGATGTCGAAATGACCGCCAGCGAGCACCAGTCGGGCACTGACCGGGTCAACGAAGTCGTCGCGCGTCGCCAGTGGGACGACGAGGCCGTGGTGGTCAGCCTGCAGGGTGACGAACCGCTCATGCCTCCGGCGCTCGTGGGCCAGGTGGCCGAGGTTCTCGGCCAGCGCGCGGATGTCGACATCGCAACCGCCTGCGTGGCCATCGACGACGCGCATGACTGGGCCAGCCCGAACGTGGTCAAGGTGGTGCGCGACAGCCGCGGTGACGCCATTTATTTCAGTCGCGCGTCGATTCCCTTCGATCGCGGCTCCGGCGGCGCCTGGGTTCGCGGTGTGGGGTACCGTCACATCGGCCTGTATGCATACCGCGTACGCTCGCTGCGCCGGTTCAGCGCCTGGCCGCCATGTGAGCTGGAGCGGGCAGAAGCGCTGGAACAGCTTCGCGCCCAATGGCACGGCATGCGCATCCACGTCACCGAGGCCACGGTGCTACCCGGCCCGGGGGTCGATACCGAAGACGACTTGCGGCGCGTGGAACGCCTGCTGGCAGATTCTGACGTGTCCGTGCCGCTGGCCGGCAGGAGTGATCCGGCTCACGGCAGAGGATAGGCGGCAGCCCGCCACGAATGGCGCAGCCACGACCACATTCACTGTTGTCTGCAGCAGGTTACGATGCTGCGCGTGTCATCCACTGCCAGGCATCGGAAACAATCCGGTGCAGCGCAGTATGTTGCGGCTCCCATGCCAGCAATTTGCGTGCACGTGCCGCGTTCGCAACCAGGCGCGCAGGATCGCCGGCGCGGCGTGGCGAGACCCGGACGGCGATGTCGCGGCCCGTGACGCTGGCGGCGGTATCGATGACCTCGCGCACCGAATAGCCATTGCCGTTGCCGAGATTGAATACCTCGTCGCGCGCGTCCCTGGTCCGCAGCAACCGTTGCAGCGCCAGCCAATGTGCCTCGCACAGATCAGCGACATGAACGTAGTCGCGGATGCAGGTTCCATCCGGTGTTGAATAGTCGTCGCCGAAAATGGCCACGTGATCGCGGCTGCCGGATGCTGCTTCCAGCACCAGCGGAATCAGGTGGGTCTCCGGCGAATGCCGCTCCCCCAGTTCGCCGTCGGGATCCGCGCCGGCCGCGTTGAAGTAGCGCAGACTGATGGACTGCAGATCATAGGCGGTGCCGTAGTCGCTCAACAGCTGCTCGACCATCCATTTGCTGCGCCCGTACGGATTGAGCGGAGCGCACGGATGGTTTTCTTCTATTGGCGTGTGCCGCGGCTCGCCATACACGGCCGCCGTCGAGGAAAAAATGAAACGTCGGACGCCACGTTCCCGCATGGCGTCGAGCAGGTTCTGCGTATTGCAGAAATTGTTTCGGTAGTATTCGGCCGGCGCCGCGATCGACTCCCCCACCTGTATGAACGAAGCGAAGTGCATGACCGCATCGAAGGCATGCCCTGCCAGAATCTCCCGCAGCAGCGCACGATCAGCAAGGTCGCCGTGGATGAAGTCGCCATAACGCACCGCATCCCGGTGGCCCGTGACCAGATTGTCGAGGGTGACCGTGTGGACGCCATGGCGATGCAGCGTTTTGAGCATGTGCGAGCCGATGTAGCCCGCACCGCCAACGACGAGTACAGCGTTCAATACCGCCTCTCAATGGAAAACATAATCAGGGTCAACGCGTAGGGCAGGCGAATGGAGGTCGAATCTAGCAAAGGCCGGCAAATGGGGTCAAATCCGGCAATGGCAGGTTCGACCCGCCGCACTCGCCCCTCGGGTTCGACCCTCAGGAACAGTGGACAACGAGCACCGCTGACTGTTTCGCCAGCCGTCCCGCCGTTCCATGATAGTGGGGTCAAAAAAATGGTGGGGTCAAGTCTAGCAATATAAGGTCTAAGACGTGGAGTAATCTATGAAGCCAGGTCGCTTTTCGGAACCTGGATATCATTACTGCGTTTAGACCTTATATTGCTAGACTTGACCCCGTGCGCACGTGTGCATGTGCGCATACGCCCGATTCGGCGATTCAGACGGTCTGAAGAGCTTCTTCGATGATGGAGAGCGCGGTGTCGATTTCATCCCGGCTGACGGTGAGGGGCGGCGCGATGCGCCAGACGGCACCGCGTGTCGGCACCTGCCGGATGTTCATGTTGAGGCCGCGCGCCATGCACTCGCGGGTTATTTGCAGCCCGAGCGCGTGCGCCGGTTCGCGTGTTTCGCGGTCCTTTACCAGTTCGACGCCGATGAGCAGGCCGCGGCCGCGTACATCGCCGATGATTTCGAAACGTTCCTGCAAGGCGAGCAGCCCCTGGCGCAGATACGCGCCCATCTCGGCGGCGCGCGCCGCCAGGTTCTCCTGCGCGAGTACATCGAGTACCGCCAGGCCGACCTGGGCGGGCAAAGGATCGGAGACATGCGATGTGTAGTGCGCATAACCCTTGCGGTGACAGTTTTCCTCGATGGCGCTGCTGGTGGCGGTGGCGGACAGGGGCAGTCCGCCACCCAGGGTCTTGGACATGCTCAGAACGTCGGGCACGACGCCGCTGTGCTCGAACTCGAAATTGCGCCCCACGCGGCCGAACGCGGTTTGCGCCTCGTCGAATATGAGCAGCATCTCGCGCTCGTCGCAGAGTTGTCGCAGGCGCGCCAGATAGCCCTCGGGGGGCACGATGATTCCGCCTGCGCTCTGGATCGGTTCTGCGATGACCGCCGCGAGTTGACCCACCGACTGCATGTCCACCTGCTGAAAGCCGACTTCGAGACAGGTCAGATCGCAGTGGTCGCGACAGTGGCGTATGGGACAGCGGTAACAATTGGGCTCCGGGATGACCATGGTGCCGGGTGTGGCGGGGCCGTAACCGCGGCGCCCGCTGGCATAGGTATGGGCGCTGGCGCCGGCTGTCGTGCCGTGCCAGGAGCCGCCCAGGGCGACGATCTCGAAGCCGCCGGTATGCAGTTTGGCCAGGCGCAGGGCGGCCTCGTTGCTTTCGCCGCCGGTGTTGAGAAAGATCAGCTTCTGCAACTGGGCCGGCAGGATGGCGGCCATGCGTTGGGCCAGTTTTGCAACCGCCGGCGCCAGCATGCCGCTGAACAGGTGGATAACCTCGCGACAGCTCCTTTCGATCGCGGCCGTGATGGCGGGATGATTGTGGCCCAGCGTGGCGCACATCTGGCCCGACGTGAAGTCGAGAATGCGACGACCGTCTTCGTCATAAATGTAGCTGCCGCTGGCGCGTACGATGAAGCGCGGGAAGAATTCGCTGGTATAGCGGATCAGATGCTGCTCTGCAGCGGCGTGCAGCTCTTTCCGTTCCTGGTCTCCGATGTCGGTCATTGTGGTCTCCGCGGCGTTACGATGTGGGGCGGTTGTGGGGTAGTTTTGGGGTCAAGTCTAGCAATATAAGGTCCAAGACGTAGGCCTGGCATGGAAAGCGCCTGGTCTTGCGGGTCTGGAAGCTATCAGCACGTTTAGACCTTATATTGCTAGACTTGACCCCTTGGCATTTCTATTTGAAACGGTTTTCCAGCTT
>CAZYIP010000030.1:24172-26798 GCA_964646895.1 uncultured Salinisphaerales bacterium
TTATATTGCTAGACTTGACCCCTTGGCATTTCTATTTGAAACGGTTTTCCAGCTTGCGGCTCTGGCGCGCGATGGGATAGCAGTAGGCCATGAACAGCGCCATCAGAATGATGTAGAAGGGGATGGCGTAGCTCCCGCCTTCCAGCTCCAGTATGCGCCGTACTGCGGTCAGGCCCTCACTGACGCCGACCAGGTTGGTCAGGGCCGTGCCCATCGCGATGATGGCGTACAGGTTCATCCACGGCGGGATCATGCGGCGCAAGGCCTGCGGCAGGATCACGCGCCACATCGCGCCCCAGCGCGTATAACCGAGCGACAGGGCGGCCTCCCACTGGCCGGTCTCGATGGACTGGATGCCGCCGCGCACGATCTCGGAAACATTGGCCGCCGCGGGCAGGGCCAGGCCGATGATCGCCTTGGCCACGGCTGGAAACACGAGGTCGTACCCGAACAGCTCGAAGCGAAACGGCAGCAGGAAGAGCATGGCGTAGAGCACTACCAGCCACGGCGAGTTGCGGAAAAAGTGCGTGACCAGCCACGCGAGCCAGCGCAGCGGCGGGAAGCGGGAAATCTGTGCGATACCGACGAATACGCCGACCGCCGTCCCGATCACCATGCAAATCGCACTGATGTAGACGTTGGCGATGAACCCGCCGCGGATCGGCCACCACTGCTGGTTTCCGGTCAGGACGTAGGGAAAGCGGTCGATGACGACCCGCCAGTAGGTGCTGCGGGTACCGAAGTAAACCAGAAGCACTCCACATGCGATGGCCACGACAACGACGCCCAGCCACAACAGCGCGCGTATCGGGCCGCGCAGGCGCCGCGCGTCAGCCGGTGCCGCCATAACCGGGGATCCTCAGCTTGCGTTCCACACCGCGCATGCATATGAGATAGACGCTGATGAGCGCGACGTACACCAGCCAGATGAAGAGCATCACCTCCATGGTGGCGAAATTGTCCGAATAGATCTGCCCGGCGTAATACAGCAGCTCGGGCGTGGCGATAGCCGATGCCTCCGCAGTCGTCTTGATCAGATTCACCAGATTGTTGTTGAGGGCCGGGATCGAGATGCGAAACGCAATCGGCACGACGATGCGCACGTAGTACTGCAGTCTTGAATAGCCCAGGCTTTCCGCCGCCTCGATCAGCGTACGCGGTACCGCCTCGATACCGGCGCGGAATATCTCCACGTTGAACGCGCCCGCGAACAGGCTCAGGGCGACCGTAGCGGTACCGAATGGCCCCAGAAATGGCCGCATCCCGCCGGAGGCCGGATCATAAACCTCCGGAAGAACCTGCGACAGCACGAAGAAGAAAAAGAACAGCTGGACCAGCGGCGGTGTGTTGCGAAATATCTGGACGTAGATTGCCACCAGCCGTCGTGCCGGCCCGAATCGCGAACCCTGCAGCCACGCCCCGACCACGCCGATGGCGAGCGAAATGAGGATGGTGAAAACCGACAGCAGGATGGTGTTGGCGAAGCCCCGAATCAGCCATTCCTGATAAAGCGGATTGACCAGCCAGTGAAAATTGAGCCCGAAAAACATGCCAGCGCGTCAACCGCCCGGGCAGAAAGACGCCGGCGCTGGGGCCGGCGTCGGTCGCCACGGGTTTTCGGTTGCCGTGACTCGGGTCATTTTCCGCCGGTGGAGGCGCCGATCTGTGCCAGCCCCAGCTTCTGTCGCGCTTTCTGCATGTGCTCGGCGACGAAGTCGATGTGCGGAATGTTCCACTTGGCTTCCAGTGCGTAGACGTAGGCGGAAGCTTCCATCTTCAGAATGATGTCGTTCACCGCCTTGAGCAGGGCGTCGTCGCCCTTGCGCACGCCGATCCCGAATGGCGTGACCAGGATCGGCTTGGTGACGATGGCATAGTTGGAAAAGTCGGGTTTGCGCAAAAAGCCGAGCAGCGATGCGTTGTCGTAGGCAAAGGCAATGCAGCGATGCGCCTTGAGGGCGTTGGTGACTTCCGCCGTGCCGGGGAAATTGACCAGGTCCAGGCCCATCTTGGTCAGCTTCGTATTGTAGAAGGACCCCTGGATGCCGCATACCTTCTTGCCCTTGAGGTCGTCCCAGGACTTGATGCCGGCATCCTTGGCAGCCATTGCCGTCGTGCCCGATGCGTAATAGCCGCGCGAAAAGTTGATTACCTTCTTGCGCTTGTCGGTGATCGAGACGGTCGCGATCATGAGGTCGATACGTCCCTGCCGCAAATACTGTATGCGGTTGGACGCCACGACCGGCACCAGCTCGACGGCGTCCTCGGAGCCCAGCAGCTTGAGCGCCACGTAGCGGGCGATGTCCACGCCCAGCCCGGCGTTCTTGCCCTGGGCGTCGATGAATCCGAAGGGCGGATAATCCGCCTTCACGCCGATGACGACCTTGCCCCGGCTCTTGATGTCGTCCAGCGTGTTGGCGTAAGCCGCCGCCATCAGACCGACCCCGACGACGACTGCGAGCAGGGAGAATGCGAGTTTCGTTAACCTGGACATGGCTTCTCCTCCATGGGTGAAAGAATTTTCATTATTCCCGGGCTACGAGCAAAGCAGCCCGAATTTATGATCGTAATCTTCCTGATGTTATGTAAATAACTATTTTCGGTGCCGGGCCGCTTGTCAAGGAAC
>CAZYIP010000031.1:0-24522 GCA_964646895.1 uncultured Salinisphaerales bacterium
AAGGCGGGTAGCTCCCAGCGGCGCATGGCCAGCACCAGCGTATAGCCTTCGACTTCATCGGGTTCGAGCTTCTGATCGGCCAGGTGCTGCTGCGCCAGGTCCTGTGCCAGGCGCTGAATGCGCTCGGCGAACGAGGGCGCCAGCGCGCGATTGATGGTGCCGTGGGCCAGTTGCATGCATTCATCGGCACCGTCGAAACTGCCATTGAAGTAATCCTGAACCACATTCTCGCGGAAAAACTGCATGACCGGCCCCTGCGGCCGCCAGCGGAAGGTGCGCGCCACCTTCAGGTGATAGCGATTCAGTGGCTTGAGTTCGATGACACCAATGCGATCGAGCCGCACCAGATAGCCGATGACCTCGGCTTCGGAGAGCCGGTAGGTTGCGGTCATTTGCTGCACGCTGCAGCGGCTGAGCGCGTTGATTGCCACCAGCAGCAGTTTTTCGTCGCGCACCAGGGTGCGCTCCTGCTCGACGGTGAGCTCGTCGACAAGCGGCCGCTCATCCACGACGCGGCGCGCCAGCTCGGCAAAGTCGATTTTGAGAGCGCGGCAAATGCCGTCGACGCGCGCCAGCGACATGTCGCCGCGAGCCATCATGCGTTTGACGCTGGATTCAGCCATGCCCAGCTCCCTGGCCAGGTCGGCATAAGTCATTTGTGCCGCTTTCAACTCTTTCTTGACGGCGGCAACCAGGTCGGCACTACTGCTCATGGCGCCTATTAAAGCATCATTTCCCGATACCCGCAGGGCAAATTTACAATACCGATAGCAAAAAATGATGCGAACGAAAGGCAATTGAGCGATGCTCACGCCTCCGTTCCGTTATCCGCGCCGTGTAGGCGGACGCACGAACAACAAAAATGCTCAAGGAGTTGATCAGCCATGAATCAGGCATCCGACACGCTGGCACCGGTCGATTCACGTCCCGAGGCGTCAGGCGCCACCGGCAGGACGCCCGGCCAGTTTGCCCTGCTGCGCCAGCGCCGCTTCGCACCGTTCTTCTGCACACAGTTCACCGGGGCCGTCAACGACAATCTGCTCAAATTCGCGTTTACGGTGATGGTGACGTATCAGCTCAACGTGAGCTGGATGCAGCCGGCCATGGCCGGACTGGTGATCGGCGCCCTGTTCATCTTGCCGTTTCTGCTGTTTTCCGCTACCAGCGGGCAGTTGGCAGACCGTTTTCCCAAGACCACCATGATCCGGCTCGTGAAGGATCTGGAAATCGGCATCATGGCACTGGCGGCGTGGGCGTTTTTTGTCACGCAGGTGCCGGTGCTGCTGCTGTGCGTCTTTCTGATGGGCCTGCATTCGACCCTGTTCGGGCCGGTCAAATACGCTTATCTGCCGCAGGTGCTGAATGAGCGCGAGCTGACCGGGGGCAACGGAATGGTCGAAATGGGCACCTTCGTTGCCATCCTGCTGGGGAACGTCGCCGGTGGTCTGCTGATGGCGGTGCCGCAGGTCGGCCATGTCTGGGTCGCGGTAGCGTGCGTCGCGGTGGCATTGACCGGGCGCCTGGTGGCGCAGTTCGTTCCGCACGTGCCGGCGACCGATCCCGGGCTGCGCGTGAACTGGAATCCGGTGAGCGAAACCTGGCGCAACCTGAAATTGGCCCACGGGCAGATTGCCGTTTTTCGCTCCCTGCTGGGCATTTCGTGGATGTGGTTTTTCGGGGCCGTTTTTCTGGCCAACTTTCCGGCCTTCGCCAGGGAAGTACTGCACGGCAACGAGCAGGTGGCTTCGCTCCTGCTGGTGGTGTTTTCGATCGGCATCGGCAGCGGCTCGCTGTTGTGCGAAAAGCTCTCGCACCGCCATGTCGAGATTGGCCTGGTGCCGGTCGGCGCCATCGGCATGACGGTGTTTGCGATTGACCTGTATTTCGCCTCGCGCGGCTTGCCGCCGTATCCCGGTTACACGCTGTCCAGCTTTGTCGCGCAGCCCGCCCATTGGCGCATCATGTTCGATCTGGCGCTGCTGAGCCTGTTCGCCGGCCTCTACAGCGTGCCCATGTACGCACTGATTCAGCTGCGCAGTGCCCCCACCCACCGCGCTCGCATCATTGCCGCCAACAATATCCTGAACGCGCTGTTCATGATTGTCAGCAGCATCATCGCGGGCCTCCTGCTCAAGGCCGGTTTTTCGATCCCGGCCATTTTTCTGGTCACCGGCATGGCCAACGCGGTGGTAGCGGGCTACATCTTTTTTCTGGTGCCCGAATACCTGCTCCGCTTTATCGCCTGGGTAACCTCGCGCCTGGTGTACCGCTACCGCGTCATCGGTGACGAGCACATTCCGGCCAATGGCCCGGCCGTGCTGGTGGCCAACCACGTCAGCTTCGTCGACGCCGTGCTGCTGATGGCGGCGAGCCCGCGACCGATCCGTTTCATCATGGATCATCATATTTTTCGCATCCCGGTGCTGGGCTGGATTTTCCGGCTCGCAGGATGCATCCCGGTGGCGTCCAAAGGCGATGATCCTGTTACCTATCAGCGTGCCTTCGACGCGGCCGCGCAAGTGCTGCGTCAGGGCGAACTGCTCGCGATCTTTCCCGAAGGCGGCATCACGCGCGACGGCGAGCTTCAGCCTTTCCGCAGCGGCGTGATGAAGATCCTGGCGCAGGCACGAGCCGACGGCCTGCAGGTACCGGTAGTACCGATGGCGCTCACCAATCTGTGGGGCTCGTTCTTCAGCCGCATCGAAAAGGGCTCCGCCATGGTGCACCCGTTTCGGCGCGGGATGTTCAGTCGCGTGGGGCTGCATGTAGGCGTCGCGCAGCCCGCGGCGGAAGTTACGCCCGAGAGCCTGCACGCGCGGGTCGCGACGCTTCTGAGCGCGGACGCAAAGGCAGGTTGATCCGAGCATGAAGATGAGGGGCACGATGCCCCTCATCAGCTTGCCACGCCTTTCATGCGCCGGCCGCCACCTCCTCGCTCGGGACCGCATACGCGGGTTCGGCGGCGGCCGCCCGCGCCTCCATGGACGCCAGAAAGCGCCACACAAATGCGAGCGTGATCAGCAACAGGCCGGGGTAGCCGATGCCCGCCAGCAAATACGGCAACGACGGGTCGCCCTCCACCCGCACCCGTGCAAGATTGAAGCTCAGCAGCCCCGCGGTAATGATGGCGCCGAATATCCACATCCCCATCAACCAGATGCCGGCCTCAAAGCCCGTCAGCGGACGACCCCAGCCAGTCGTCGCGCGGTTGCTGCGGGCGACGCCGTCCATGAGCCGGTTCACGGCGCTCGCCGCCCGGACGGGCACGCGGCGACCCAGTGTGAACAGATCATAGGCGATGACGCCGGCACCGACGGCGAACACAAACCCGAATACTGGCAGCATCAGCTTGAACACGCCCATCGCAGGATCGACATCGCCTCCGAACCACTCCAGGCCGAGGATCCGGTAGACATAGATCTGCACCGTGCCCCCCATCGCAAAAGCGAAGGCCAGCCCCAGAACCCCGCTGAACACCAGCCAGAAGCCGAGCTTGCCCAGGCGCTGGTCATAACCGGTGGCCTTGCGAAGCAGCGGCACCGCGTAGTAGGCGGCCGCGATCGCCAGCATCCCGAAGGTGCCAAACAGCGCCAGGTGCGCATGGCTCGGCGTGATCCAGGTTCCGTGCGACCAGGCATTGGTCAGGGCAAAGGTCATGCTGAAGCCAAGAATGCCGGCGCCCACCTGTTCGAGTACGACCGAGCCGAGAATGAAGTAGAACGCGGGTGCGTTTTCCAGCGGGCGACGGTTGGCGTGGGCATCCAGGTAGATATGCCAGAAGCAGAACACCAACGGCAACGGTTCCAGGGCGCTGAACAGCGACCCCCAGAACTGCCAGAATTCCGGCGTGCCCACCCAGAAATAATGGTGGCCATTGCCGATCAGCCCGGACAGCCACACCAGGGTGATGCCCCAGAACACGGCAAAGCCCACCGACTTGATATCGGCCTTGAACATCAGCACGAGGAGGAAGCCGACCAGGCTGATATGGATGACTTCCCACACGCCCTCCACCCAGTAATGCACGACGAACCAGCGAAAGTACTCCTGCAGATCGAGCCTCGAAATGTAGAACAGGCCGAAGACCCAGACCGCCATCAGCGCGAACACGCCAAGGCCGAGGCCCCAGTGAATCTCGTTCCATTCCCGCATGGGCGGAAAGGTCCGCCACACGACATACGCGAATATCGCAAAGCCGACCAGCACCGCGATGCCGGCCACCCGGCCCAGTTCCAGATATTCCAGGCCCTGTTGCAACCAGGGCTGCCCGGCCCACCAGCCGGCAACCCCGACCTGCATCAGCGGGAACGTGATGAAGTTCCAGACGGCGATCGCGATCAGCGCATAAAACAGCAGCTTGATCAATCCGGGCGAGCGCCATTCGCGCTTGGACAACAAGGGCCCGACGAAAAGAATCGCGGCAATGAATCCCGAGACGATCCACAGGATGCCGAGGTTGAGGTGCTCCGCGCGGGCGAGATTGAAATTCAGGTAACCGGCCAGCAGGGTCGGATCCACCTGCTGCATCGCCAGTATCAGCCCGTATCCGACCTGGATGAGAAACAGTACGAGCATCAGCGCAAAGAAGCGCAGGCTCAGCCGTTGTGTCTGATAGCTAGTGGTCATCATTCTTCCCCAGCGAATGGAGGTACGCGATGATCGCGTTCAGATTGTCCTCGTCGAGCTGCGCCTTGCCATAGGCGGGCATCACCCCCGACGGGTAGCCGGCAACAACCTTCGCGTCCGGGTCGCGTATGGACTCGATCAGATAGGCATCATCGGCGGTCGCCGTGCTGCCATCGCTCAGCTTCACGCTCGATCCGGACAGGCCGCCCCAGCCGGGCCCCACGACCCGGGCGGAGTCGCTGGCATGGCAGGCGGTGCAACCGTATTGCCTGACGACGCTGGCTCCCCGCGCCACCAGGTCCTCACCCGAACCGGCATCCGGGGGAGCCGCTTCCATCGCCGCCGGCGCCACGCCGTGTGCCGTTGCCGCGCTCGCCGTTTCGATGATGCCCGAGCGGCTCTGGAATTTGCGCCGATATCGGTTGTCCGCGGCCACTTTCACCTTCGGCGGCCATCCTTCCGTGTCCATGCTGGATGTGTACTTGAGATAGGCAATCAGCTGGCCGACCTCCTCCTTGCTCAGAGGCAGGTTCGGCATCAGGCTGGAACGCCCGGTGCTGCGCTTCACGCGATCTTCCGCGCCGGGATATTGCCTGTAATAGTCCTCGATCGTCTGCGCGCTGGCATCCGCCTGCCGGTCGCCACCTTGCAGATGCAGATTCACGACCTGCGCGGATGGCCAGCTACCGGCGGACGGCAGGAACGCCTCCAGCCAGGCCGGTCCCACATCGGCGTATTCGCGGGTCAGATCCGGCGCGAAGTACGCGCCGTTACCGACTATCGTGTGACAGCCCATGCAGTTGTACGCCTGGAAAACACGCTTGCCCTGATCCGCCGTATAGCCGTTATAGGAGATCTGGGCCGGCGTTACCTGCCCGCGTGACGGTACGAACGAAAACCAGGAAAGAGCCCCGAAAATCAGCAGCATCAGGCCGAGCACGGCCAGTGCCGCACGACGCCGGGGAGTTTCACAGTCGGCACCCCCTACCCCACAGCTCATTGCGACTCCTCCCGATCCTGCGTGTCGTGCAGAAACAGCATGTGCAGGCTGCTGATGAAGATGTAGAACACGTAGACGGCGACCGCGAAACCGACGATGAAATACAGCCACCACGCAACGACGGATTCCCCCCAGTAGCTGAAATCACGCCAGAATGGCCAGGACAGCAGCGCCGCCCCTATGCTCGCCACCACGGCGATGACCAGATCGATGACCCGCTGTGCCATAGCGCCTCTCCCATTAATGTTCTTCATGATTCCGCCCTGGCACCGCGACACGGGGAAGCGGTACCTGGATGCAATCTATGGGCCGGCCAGCCGACCAGCCTTGACGCAAATCAAACGCTTGCTGCTACAAAACGTCACAGACAGGACCGCGGATTTTCCTCCCGGATTCTTGACGCAGGGCGATGCCGCCGGCACCGGCCGTATCCGCGTTCCCGGGTTTCGATCCCGAAGTACAGGGGTGGACATTCCAGGAAATACCGTATATATATACGGCGTATTCATGTACGGTATCTCATGCCATGTCCCGACTCACTTCCCGGCAGGCCGAAATCCTGACCCTGATTCGCGACACGATCAGAGTCCGCGGAATACCGCCGACGCGAGCCGAGATCGCCCGCGAGATGGGCTTGCGCTCGGTGACCACGGTCGTGGATCACCTGCGAGCGCTGGCGCACAAGGGTGTTATCGAGCTGGAGCCTGACACTTCGCGCGGCATACGCCTGACCGATACGGGATTGGCATTACTGGATTCCGCGGACACTCCGGATCCGGCAAGCGCAACGCTGCCGCTCATCGGCCAGGTGGCCGCCGGCGTCCCCATCATGGCCGAGGCGCACATCGAAGCGCGTTTTCACATCGACCCGCGTCTGTTCCGGCCCCGCGCCGATTACCTCCTGCGTGTACGGGGCAGCAGCATGAGTGGCGCCGGCATTCTGGACGGGGATTACCTCGCCGTGCATCACACTCCCGAGGCGCGCAGCGGGCAGATTGTCGTGGCCCGGCTGGACGATGAAGTCACGGTCAAGCGGTTCCGCCGTCGCGGAGCGCTGGTGCAGCTCCTGCCGGAGAATCCGCGCTTCGCGCCGATCGAGATCGACCTGCGCCGGAACGAGCTCGTGATCGAGGGGCTGGGCGTGGGTGTCATCCGGAAGGATGCTCCGGGATGAGCGCGGCCTCGAACGATATCAGTGAACTGCTGCACCATCCCGGCATCTGGCGTGGCGGCGAACTCGCCGCCATCGAGGCAATCGCCAGTGGCTTCGATGTGCTCGATGGCACGCTGCCCGGCGGAGGCTGGCCGATTGGTGCGCTCATCGAATTGCTGCCGGCGGCCGAGGGCATCGGTGAGCTGGCGCTGCTGATGCCGGCGCTGGCCCGTCTCAGCCACGGCGGACATCGGGGCCATCGCCGTATCGTCTGGATTTCGCCTCCCCACATTCCCTATGCGCCGGCACTGGCGGCACACGGGCTGACGCTGTCCCGACTCACCATAGTGCGCGCGCATCAATCGGCGGAGACACTCTGGGCGGCCGAGCAGAGCCTGCGCGCCGGAGTTTTCGCGGCCATGCTCTGCTGGCCCACAGGCGCCGATCCGCGCAGCCTGCGCCGGTTGCAACTGGCCGCCGGGGCCAGTCACTCCCTCGCTGTATTGCTGCACCCGCCAGGTGCCGCCGCCGGGCCCTCGCCCGCCGCCCTGCGCGTGGCGCTGGCGCCGCATGAAAACGGACTGGCCCTGCATTTGCTCAAGTGTCGGGGACGAACGGGGGGAGGCGACCGGCTGGTTTTGACAGCAGAGGCAATCGCGCAATGTCCGAAGGCTCCAAAGCCATGCTCTGGCTCTGTCTGTATCTGCCCGACCTCGCCCTGGACGTGCTGCAGCGCGGCGGCAACGCAAACCTCCCTGCGGCGGTCCATGAAAATCATGGGCGGCGGCACCACATCGTCACAGTCAATCACGTCGCCAGGCAGCTCGGAATAAGTGCCGGCATGGCGGTCGAAACTGCCACGGCGCTCGCCCCCGCCCTGACACTCAGGCCGCGCGAACCCTTGATGGAGCGGCGCACATTGTCGCGCCTGGCCGCCTGGGCCGGTCAGTTCAGCGATTGCATCAGCCTCGCGCCGCCGCAGCGGATTCTGCTGGAAGCCGGTGGCAGTCTGCGCCTGTTCGGCGGCGCGCGGGCGCTGCTGGAGCAGGTTCGCGACGGCGCCATCGCCCTCGGCTACAGCGCCCGCGTCGCATTGGCACCCACTCCGCTGGCGGCGGAGCTGCTGGCCCGCGACGCCGACGGCGCCATGATCCTGAAGCGCGAGGATATCGTTTCCGGTCTGGGCACCCTGCGGCTCGCCCGGCTCGACCTGGATGAGGGCACGCGCGCGGGACTGCAGGCCGCGGGCATCCGCACACTGGCGGATTGCCTTGCGCTGCCGCGCGGCGCGTTCAGCCGCCGCTTCGGCCCGGCCTGTCTGAATTATCTGGATCGGCTTACTGGCCGTGCGGCCGATGCGCGCCGGCGCTTCCGCGCGCCCTCGCATTTTACCGGTCACGTGGAATTGCTGGCCGAGGCTGTCCACACCGAAGCGCTGCTGTTCGCCATCCGCCGGTTGCTGCTGGAACTGCGCGGTGCCGCGCGCGGGCGTGATGCCGGTGTCGACGCGCTGCGACTGACGTTCGAACACGCAAACATCGCCCCTACCCCGCTGCGTATCGGCCTGAGTGCTGTCAGCCGCGATATCGACCATTTCACCACGTTGATGCGCACCCATCTGGAACGTCTGATCCTGCCCGCGCCGGTGCGCGCACTCACGCTGCAGACGGCTCGCTTTCGTCCCCTGCAGGAGCCGCAGCAGAGGTTGTTCGGTGACGATGACGCCCGACAGACAAACTGGCATCAGCTCGTGGAGACGCTCCGGGCCCGGCTGGGCGACGATGCGGTATCCGCAATCGCCTGCGCCGACGATCACCGCCCGCACAGAGCCTGGCACGGCAATCCGGTCGAGACCGCCGGCACAGCCGGCGGGGCTGCGCTCCGGGCCGATGCACCGCGCCCGCTGTGGCTGCTGCCCGCTCCCCGCCCTGTCGATTTCGGCAATTTGCAGTTGCTGGCCGGCCCCGAACGCATCGAAAGCGGCTGGTGGGATGGCGATGATCTGCGCCGCGACTACTTTCTCGCCCGGACCAGCGACGGTGCCCGACTTTGGGTCTTTCGTACTTTCGGCGCAAAGGCCGGCTGGTTCGTCCACGGAATCTTTGCGTGACCGGGGACTGCCCGCAATCGCCCGCATGGCCGCGCGGCACCGGCAGTGCGGTCCGCCTGGGCGCAAAAAGAAAGGCGCCGCGGCCCGCCTACGCCGAACTGCACTGTCTGAGCGATTTCAGCTTCCAGCGAGGCGCTTCCAGTGCCATGGAACTCATGCAGCGCGCGAAAGCATTGGGATACTCGGCGCTCGCCATTACCGACGAATGTTCCATGGCGGGGATCGTGCGCGCCCACGAAGCGGCGCAGCAATATGGCATGCCGCTGGTCATCGGCACCGAAATTCGCCTCGATGACGGGCTCAAGCTGGTGCTGCTCGCCAGCAGCCATGCCGGATACGCTCATTTATGCGAACTGATCACCCGGGGCCGGCGGCGCGCCGCCAAGGGCGAGTATCACCTGACGCGGTCGGATCTCATCGATGGAGAGGGTGAGGGTCTGCCCGGCTGTCTTGCCCTGTGGACGCCGGGCACGTCGCCTGACGTCGCGGATGCCCGCTGGATCGGTCGCCATTTTCCTGGCCGCGCCTGGATTGCCGTCGAATTGCACCGGGACTTCGACGACGCCACGCGCCTGTGCAACCTGCAACAACTGGGCCGCGATACCGGATTGCCATTGGTTGCCGCCGGTGATGTTCACATGCACGTGCGTGCGCGGCGCATGCTGCAGGATACGCTGACCGCCATCCGCCACGGCTGCACACTCGCCCGCGCCGGTCACCGCCTGTTCCCCAATGGCGAACGCCACTTGCGCAGCCGCGAGCGCCTGGCCCATATCTATCCGGCGCCGTTACTGGCGGAAAGCGTCAGAATCGCCGAGCTTTGCCGGTTTTCCCTGTCCGAGCTGCGCTATTGCTACCCGCACGAGCTGGTGCCGGCGGGAGAAACCGCGGCCGGTCACCTGCGCGCGCTCACCGAACACGGCATGCACGAACGCTGGCCAAAGGGCACGCCCGCTCCGGTGCGCGAACAGGTTGCGCGCGAGCTCTCGCTCATCACCGAGATGGGCTACGAGCATTATTTCCTGACCGTGCACGACATTGTCCGCTTTGCCCGCAGCCAGGGCATTCTGTGTCAGGGACGCGGCTCGGCCGCCAACTCCGCCGTGTGCTTCTGCCTGCGCATCACCGAAGTGGATCCGGCCCACTCGAGCCTGCTGTTCGAGCGCTTCATCTCGAAGGAGCGTGGCGAGCCGCCGGACATTGACGTGGACTTCGAGCACGAACGGCGCGAGGAAGTGATCCAGTACGTCTACGAAAAGTACGGCCGCCAGCGGGCCGCGATCGCAGCCACGGTCATCACCTACCGCCCGCGCTCGGCCATCCGGGATGTGGGCAAGGCGCTGGGCCTGTCTCTCGATTGCGTCGATCGGCTGGCCAAATCCATGAGATGGTGGGACGGCAATTCCCTCATCACGGAGCGCCTTGCCGAAGCGGGTATGGACCCCGCCGGCCCGGTAGCGCAGCGCCTGGTGCGCCTGGTTGACGAGCTGCTGGGCATGCCGCGCCACCTCTCCCAGCACGTCGGCGGCTTCGTGATCTCCGAAACCCCGCTGGCGCGAATCGTGCCGGTGGAAAATGCGGCCATGCCCAGGCGCACGATCATTCAGTGGGACAAGGACGATCTGGATACGCTGGGGCTGCTCAAGATCGATCTGCTGGCTCTGGGCATGCTCAGCGCGATTCATCGTGCGTTCGATCTGGTGCAAAACTACCGCGGCGTGCGGTACACGATGGCAGATCTGCTCGCCCGCCAGGACGAACGCGTCTACCGCATGATCCAGCAGGCCGACACCGTGGGCGTATTCCAGATCGAATCACGGGCCCAGCAGGCCATGCTGCCGCGGCTCAAACCGGAGCAATTCTATGAGCTGGTGATTCAGGTCGCCATCGTGCGGCCGGGCCCGATTCAGGGCGACATGGTGCATCCTTACCTGCGGCGCAAACAGGGGCTTGAAGCCGTCACCCTGCCCGCGCCGGCGCTCGAGCCGGTGCTCGGGCGCACTCGAGGCGTGCCGATTTTTCAGGAGCAGGTCATGCAGATCGCCATCGTCGCCGCGGGCTTCACGCCGGGACAGGCCGATGCCCTGCGCCGCTCCATGGCCGCCTGGCGGCGGCGCGGCACTCTGGAGCAGTTCCAGAAGCGCCTGATCGCCGGGATGATCGAGCGTGGCTATTGCGAAACCTACGCCCGACGGATCTGCAGGCAGATCGAGGGCTTCGCCGAGTATGGCTTTCCCGAGTCGCACGCGGCCAGCTTTGCCCTGCTCGTCTACGTCTCCGCGTGGTTGAAGTGCCATGAACCCGCCGCGTTTACCGCAGCGCTCCTGAACAGCCAGCCGATGGGTTTTTACGCGCCCGCCCAGCTTGTGCAGGATGCACGCCGGCATGCAGTCAGGGTGCGTCCGGTGGATGTCTGCAAGAGCGCATGGGATTGCAGCCTGGAAACGACGGCTGACGGTCAGCCGGCCATCCGTCTGGGGTTGCGCCTGATCAAGGGGCTGTCGCACGACGGTGCCGAACGCCTGGCAACAGCGCGCGCCGCCCTGCCCTTCACCGGTCTGGACGATCTGGTGCGGCGCGCTCACCTGACATCCAGGGATCGCCAGGCGCTGTCGCGCGCCGGTGCGTTCGCAAGCCTGGCCGGGAACCGGCATCAGGCCCATTGGCAGGCACTGGGCGTGGAACGCTTGCCCGGCCTGCTCGTGGGCGCTTCCGCGCCGGAGGCAGCGGTCGAGCTGCCTCCACCGAGCGAGGCGCAAAATCTCGTTGCCGATTACGCAAGCCTGGGCCTGACTCTCGGTCGCCACCCGCTGGCGTTGCTGCGGAGCCGGCTGCAACGGCTCGGCGCAATGTGCGTGGCCGACTGGCGCACCCTGCCCGACGGGCGCCCTGCGAGGCTGGCCGGCCTGGTGGTCAGCCGCCAGCGGCCGAGTGCCGCCAGCGGTGTGCTTTTCGTCACCCTCGAAGACGAAACCGGCAGCGCCAGCGTCATCATCTGGCCACAGGTCGCGGAGCGGCAGCGGCGGGTCACACTGGAGTCGCGGCTCATGGTGGTAACGGGCCAGACGCAGCGCGAAGGCGAGGTACGGCATCTGATCGCCCGGCGGCTGGACGACCAGTCCCGTCTGCTCGGAGACCTGCCCGTCGGGTCGCGGGATTTCCGGTAGCGTCTCAGTCGGTGGGCACCAGCAAAGCGATACCGACACCGACCAGCGCGAGCAGCGCACTGATGCCAAAGGCAATGACAAACGCCGACTCGCCAGCCGCCTGGCTTCCCCCGATGCCATGCGAGCGGATGAGTATGGCCGCGATCTGCGCACCGATGCCGCCGGCGATCAGCCGCATCAGGCTGTTGAACGAGACGGCGATTCCGGTCAGGCTCTGTTCCACCGCTTCCGCCACGAACACATTACCCGCACCGATGGACATCCCGAAGCCGGCGCCGAGCAGAAACAGCCATGCGCCAAACTCGAAGCGATTCTGATGGACGAAGGCAAGCAGCGCGCAGGCGAGCACGACAAGCGCAAGACCGCCCGCGAACGGCCCCTTTCCTCCGAAGTGCCGGCCGATCGTGCCGCCGCTCGGCCCGGCACAGGTGAGGCCGACGCCAAGCGGCAGCAGGTAAAGTCCGACGGTGGTGACGCCTGCGCCGAACCCGTAATGCAGTTGTTGAGCGATGTGCGGAGGAAGATGCCGCGGCACCTGAACGAAGCGCGGCACCAGAAAAAAGGTGCCGAAAGCGGCGTAGCCCGCAAGCCCTGACCCAAGGTTGGGCAGCAATACCCGGGGACTGGCCAGTATCCTGACGTCGAGCAACGGTTCTTCGGTGTGGCGTTCGTACAGAATCCAGGCCACGAACAGGACCATCGAAAGCGTGAACAGGCCGGCTACAGGCCAACCGAGCTGCAACACCTCGGTAAGCCCCATGATGAGGCTCGCGAGCGCGGCGCCGAGAAGTGCCACGCCCGGATAGTCCATGCGCTGCGCCCCGCGTTGCGGCGTTTGCGGTACGAACGCGACGACCAGCACTCCCCCCAGCAGGATGAGCACGCACTCGGCAAAGAAAATGTATCGCCATGAGAAAATTTCGGTGATGATGCCGGAAACGCCGAGTCCCAGGCAGGCGCCCATGCCAAACGAGCCGACAATCCATCCGATGCCGACGCTCAATCTGTCCGATGGCACTTCGTCGCGCGTCATTGCGATGCTCAACAGCATCAGCGCGCCGCCCACGCCCTGAAGCGCGCGAAAAAGAATCAGCACTACGAAATCGGGGGCAAGCCCGGCTCCCAGCGCGCCGACAAAATAGACCCCCAGCGTCACCAGCAGCATGTTCCTTTTGCCGCGACAGTCGCCGAACTTGCCGAACAGCGGTGCAGCAACGGCGGCAACGATCAGAAAGCCGCTTTCCAGCAGCGCGGTCAAGGTTGTGTTGGCGCCCGCCAGCTGACGCTGGATCAATGGCAGTGTCGGAAGTATCGCCATTTCCAGAAACGAGAAACAGCCCGCCACGAGCCCGAGTACTGCGATGGTACGTGGCCAGGGTGGGTGCCCATCGGCTGCGCGCCCCGCTATGGCATCGTGTTCTGGTCCTGCACTGCTTTCGGCATCACGTTTGCCGGGGGAGTCCACGCGAGGTATCCGCAAGGTGGTGTCCGCTCAATTGGTGGACCCCATGTCCCTGCGCCGTGTTCCGCGCCGGCCGTAGTGCCCGGGAGGCCGGTCGTGTCGCGCTGCGTCCGCGATCCGGCCCTCCCCGGCGACTCAGCGCTATTTGCCCGCGTCAGCCCGCTCGATCTTGCCGCAGGCAATCGGCAGCGTGACCTGCGCCGGGATGGGCCCCAGCGAGGCCACCGAATCCGGCAGCCTGGTATCCGAAGGTACGCCGTGAATATAGATCACGCGATTGCCCAGTTCGAGATTGTCGCTTTTGAACGCCTTGGCAAACGCGGCATCCAGCGCTTTCAGGGAGACGGTTTCCTTGTACGAATAGCTCCCGTCGCCCGCTGCGGTCGGATAGGTGCCGTGCGCTACATCCATTGCGGCAGGGTCATTGTCGAACGGCACCATGGTCGTACCCGATTTCGGTTCCGTTTCGATGAGATCGACGATGCCATCGCCGTTGGCGTCGGCCTTTTCCGTGGCGCACGCTGCAGGGTCGCCATTCTTGAAGCCGTGAAAATGCTGCCAGTGCACCATATTCGGTGGCGCGTTCCTGACCTTGATGAGTATGGTCAGGGTATCGCCCTGCACCGTCAGTTTCGCGGTGCCGGAGGTCTGCACGCCGGTTACGTTCGTATTCATCGGCTTCAGCTGCGCGGTATAGACCGTTTCGTTTGTGGTGCCGGCGGCCCACGCGGTTGCGGCGCACGCCAGCGTGGCCGCCACCGCCAGACCAAGCCTGGTCCCGATATTCACTTTCATGTCTGTTCCCCTTGGTTATGCGCCAGGTTACACGCTGCTCATGGAGCCGGGTTGGCGATGCGTCCCCAGGTGGATTTGTTGCCCCAGATGTTCTGGCGCAGCCCTTCCAGCTGCAGGATCTGCGAGTGGTCGACAAACAGATTGATCTCGTTGCCGTAGTTCTTGACATACCATTCGAAAACCAGCGGGTCCGCGGCCTCGAACATCACGTGCTCCAGGCCGACATCGTTGATGATGGCCGCGGCCGCACCGGTGTTCCACTCCACCACGTTTTCGGTGATGCCCTCGGACTCGATCATGATGATGTCCGCGCCGGCGTCCAGCGCGCGTTTGGCACGATCGGCCAGATCGCCCACGTCCTTCTTGCCTTCCGCCGCCAGTTCCGCTTCCGTGGAATCACCGCCAGAGCCGAACTGGATGCCCAGCTCCGGCTTGGCCTTGAGCCCGGCCTTTTTGACCTTCTCGACCAGGCGCAGCAGGCCCGAGGTCGGCATCGAAAGAAACCCCAGGGAAATCTCGATCACGTCGAAACCGACCTCCGCCGCTTCCTTGAGGTACTGGTCGACGGCTTCCGGCCCGAAACGCAGCACGGTCTCGATCCAGCCGCCGGACGAGACGTAAGCCCCGTGCTTGTGCGCCAGATCGCTGAAGGCACGCACCTGTTCGCGCGGTACCAGGGCAAAGGAGCCGCCCGCCCACTTGACCCCGTCGACCCATTGGCCGGCCATCTCCAGCACATCGGCCAGATGCCGGGTACCGTAGGTCGAGTAGTAGGGGCCGCGAATTTCGGTGATACCGACAGTGCGGGGCTTTTCAGGCCGGTAGGCGCGGGGAATGAAATCGAAGCTGGTGTTCGCCATGACGATTCCTCCATCATTGATGTGGCTTCGTCGGGAGTCGACATCCCGTTCTCGGACAGCCTACCGCTGCGGCCGGCCGCGCGCATTGACACACATCAACGCGGGAGATGACGGTACAGGTGCCGAGGCGATTGATGATGCGCGCACGGCTGCCACCCGTCTTCGACAAGTGCAGGCACCAGAAAGCGGCGGGGCCGTGGTGAGACCCGCGGAAACTCCGGCTGATTCCGGCGACCTATTCCGTCTGGCGTTGCACGATCGAGATCTGCTCGGGCGCGATCAGCAGTCTGACCGGGTCACGGTGGCTCAGGTACGTCGCACCACGGCTGTGCAGCTGCTCGGCGAGCACGACATGCTTCAATACATCCACCGCATAGCGCGTCGAGCTGCCGAGAAATTCCCTGGATCGCACCGACCCTTCCAGAATGAGAGAGCCCGGCGGGCCTGTTTCCCCCGCCTCGCAGATGCGGGCGTTCTGGGGTCTGAAAACAAGGCTGAAATCGCCCGTCTGCTGCGCCGGGACGGGTACCTCCAGGCCTTCATCGCTCCTGAATACGGTATCCGCGCCGTTGCGCTCTATGCGGCCATCGAGGATGTTGACGGTACCCAGAAAGGACGCGACGAAACGGTTGACCGGCTGGTCGTAGAGCGCCATCGGCGTGCCCACCTGCTGCACGACGCCATCCTGCAGCACGGCGATGCGATCCGACGTGGTGTTCGCTTCCTCCTGGTCATGGGTCACGAAGATGGTCGTCAGACCCAGCTCCTGCTGCAAGGCCAGTATCTCGCGACGCATCTGTACGCGCAGATTGGCGTCGAGATTGGACAGCGGCTCATCCAGCAACAGCACGCGGGGGCGGATGACGATGGTACGCGCCAGTGCTACCCGTTGCTGCTGCCCGCCCGAAAGCTGCGCCGGAAAACGCTGGGCCAGATGCCCGAGTCCGACCAGTTCCAGAGCTTCCTGAACGCGTCGCCGCAGTTCCGCTCCGCGCACCTTGCGCTCCTCCAGGCCGAACGCCACATTGCGCCAGACGGACATGTGTGGCCACAGGGCATAGTTCTGAAAGACCATGCCCACATCACGCTTCCAGGGAGGAAGCGCGACGATGTCCTGGCCACCGATGAGGATGCGGCCCTGGGGCGGGGGCCCAAATCCGGCGATGGCACGCAAGAGCGTGGTCTTGCCCGATCCGGACGGGCCGAGAAAGGCAAAGAACTCGCCCGGATTGATGTTGAGGTTGATCCCGCGCAGGACTTCGGAACGGCCGAACCGCAGGTAAAGATCTTCGATTTCGACGCCGGCTGTCTGTGTCGATTCGAGATTCATGATTCCCTCCCTCAAGTGTCGCGGTGATCGCCGATCATCTGATCCCGGCGGAAGCGCCGTACCAGCGACTGCGAGAGCAACGTGGCGAGGGCGACGATAATCACGGAGATGATGCCCAGTGCCGCACCGGCCCCGCGGCCGCTGGAGGACTGCATCAGCAGGTAGATGCCATAGGACAGCGGGGCATCGGAATTCGACGACACCAGCATGATCGTCGCCGAGAACTCGACCGCGGCCGTGGCAAAGCAGGTAACGAATCCGGCCATCAGTCCGCCTGCCATCAGGGGGATCACCACCCGGCGGATGCTGCGCACCCTGGAAGCGCCCAGGTTGACCGCCGCATGTTCCAGGCTTTCGGAGATCTGTTGCAGTGCGGCGACGCAGGCACGCAATGCGTACGGCAGGCGCCGCACCGTCAGTGCCACGACGATGATGAGCCAGAAATTCGCCAGCGGTATGCCGACGCCCGGCACGTTGAACTGGTGAAAGGCCCGCAGATAGCCAATCCCCAGTACCACGCCGGAGACAGCGAGCGCGATCATGGCGCCAAAATCCAGCAGCTTGCGAAACCGTAGCTGGGTACGCCAGCCGATATACGCGATTGCGGTACCGAGGATCACATCCAGCAGGGCCGCAAGGCCCGCATAGAGCACCGTATTGAGGATGAACTGGCTCGAACTGGTGAACACGCGGCCGAAATGGCTTAGCGTGAAACCGCTGGGGAGCACGCTGAACGACCATATCTTGCCGAAGGCCAGCAGCAACAGGCCGAGGTGGGGTGAAAGAACCAGCGCCAGAATCAGCAGCACAACCGCATAGCAGCCGATTTTCTCCAGCGTTCCCAGATCACGTTTTGCCAGTCCGCCGCCGCCACGCTGCACCGTCGTATAGTCGCGCCCACGCGTGGCGAGGAAGGAAACACCCAGCGCCAGCAGGGCGAAAACGACCAGGATCACGGCGATCACGTAACCCATCGGATCGGTAATGCCGATATTGGTGATGCGCAGGTAGGCCTGCGGTGCAAGCATGTTGTTTTCGTTCAGAAGCAGTGGAGTCCCCAGGTCTTCGAATACCTTGAGAAAAACCAGCGACGCGCCGGCAATGTAACCCGGCATGCTCAGGGGAAACACGATGCGCCGGAACAGGCGGAATCCGGTAGCGCCGAAGGATTGCGCCGCCTCTTCCATCGAGCGGTCGATATTCTGCAGGCTGGCGGACAGGTTGAGGAGAATGAACGGAAAATAATGGATGCTCTCCACGAATATCACGCCGGTCAGCCCGTCCATGACATTGATGGTGAACCCGAAATAATCGTTCAGTATCAGATTGAAACTGCCGAACTCGCCGAACAGCAGTTGCAGAGCGATCGCGCCCACGAACGGGGGCATGATCAGCGGAATGAAACCGAGTATCTGGATGATCACGGAGCCGCTGAAGTTGAAGCGGGTTGTAAAGTAGGCCAGCGGTATCGCGATAACGGAAGACAGCAGTACCGATACGACGGCAACGTACAGGGAGTTCCAGAACGCGCCCAGCAGCAGCGACGAGGAGAAAAAATCCTTGAAATTGATCAGCGAGAACCCGCCCGTCGACGTGCTCTGGAAAGCGGTGTAGACGACCAGCGCGACGGGTATTATCAGAAAAACGATCAGGAACAGCGCGATTGCCGCGGCAACCAGGCGGACACCCCACTGGGGCCGGCGCGCAGCCTGGTTTCGTGCCACCGCGATGGATTCAGATATCGACAAGATCCGGCTCCCCCCTTACCTCGCGGAACTGGCAGCCGGGAAGGCCATCCCGCCTCCCCGGCTGCGGCGGGTCACAGCATGGACAGCGCTTTGTTGGCCAATGCCTTGGCCTCGTTGTAGTTGTCGACGGTGAACTTGTCCCACTTCTGCTCGATCTGCGCCTGACGGCCGCTGGACTTGTCCGACGCCTTCTTGCGTACCGTAGTGAAAACAGACACAAAATCCGGATCGGAAGCCTGCTCCGCGGTAATCGGCATTTTCGCGATCAGGGCCCTGGCCTGATCAACCAGTTTCTGCGCCTCCGCGTTCGGATGCTCGGCCAGCGCCTTCGACGCCTTGTGGATTGCCCCCGTCGCGGCCTTCAGCTCGTTCAGGCGATAGGTCACCATCACGTCGAACAGCGCATTGATCACGTTGTAACGATGCCCGGACAAATCCACGTCGAAGTCCACGCCGCGTCCCAGAGACTTGTCCTCAAACGGATTCGGATAGCCTTCCGGCGCGTTTTCGTACGCATCGGGGTTGACCGGCAGGCGTCGCACGTGCGGATCGAACAACAGCGCCTGACCCTGCTTCGAGATGAGGAAATCGATGAACTTGTGCGCATTCCCGGCGTTCGGCGCGTTCTTGATCACGCCAATGTTGGCCGGGACCAGGGTGGTGACCTTGGGGTATACGAACTTCACCGGATAACCGTTCGCCTCGGAGGACAGCGCGAAGAAGTCGATCACGATGCCGACTCCGAATTGTCCGCTGTTGACTCCCTCCGGAACGCCAAAGCTGCGCTGGGTGACCTCGGAGAGGTTTCCGCAGATGTCCTTGACCAGCTTCCAGCCGTCGGTCCATCCCTTGCCCTGCAGGATCGTCTCGACCGTCAGATGCGCAGTGCCGGAGCGTGAGGGTGAAGTGATGCCGACCGTTCCGTAGTAAACCGGTTTGGTCAGATCCGACCACTCCTGCGGCGCCGGGATGTGCTTGATTTGCAGATAACGGGTATTCCACATGATGCCGTACCCGGACAGGGCAAATCCGGAATAGTAGCCGTCGGGATCGTCGATCGGATACGAGCCGATGGTCTTTGGAATACCGGAAACGTGCGGGTGGTATTTCTCAAGCAGCTTGTGCAGTTTCAGCACCTCAAAGGCGTCGGGCGACGACGCCCACATCAGGTCGGTGCGGTTGTTGCCCGTCGTCGACTCGATGTAGTTGACGGCGGCGTTGGTGTTCTTGTTGAGCACCTCGACGTCGATATCCGGGTATTTTTCGGTAAACGCCTTCTTGAAAACGGTGGTCAGCTCATGTGGGTAGGAGGTTACGATGACGAGCTTGTTCGTGTCGGCATTCGCGGCCAACGGCAGCGCGAGCCCTGCGAGCAGGCCCAGCGGCAAAAGCATTGCGAGCAACTTGCGGATGGACAAAACCATGCGACGTCTCCCCGTTGATCAGCAGTAGTTGTAATTGATGTTGCGGATCACGGGGTACGCAAGGGGCGTACCAGACCGAAAGCAGAAAATTCATGTTGCCGGGCAAGGCCTTGCCAGGCACCCACGGAGATGACCGGAGATTTGCGGGTTGTTGCGGGAACATGCGGCTGTGCGCAATGGGTCACGATTGACCCATTTCAGGTCTGTCTGTAGTCCGTCCGATCGAGCCCGAACCGGCGCATGCGCAGATACAGTCGCTTGCGGGGGATTCCCAACTCGTCCGCGGTGTCACTGATGCGACCATTATTGTTGGCCAACGCGGTTTCTATCACCCGACGCTCGAAATCGACAAGCTGTGCATCCAGGCCATGCCGCCCCGGTTCACACCGCCGGTCATCCAGACCGAGTATGAATCGCTGCGCGTGGTTGCGCAGCTCGCGCACGTTGCCTTTCCATGCCTGGCTCAGCAGGCCCCGCAAATAATCGGATTCCACCGCCGGCGGCTCGCGCCCGATGCGCCGGCTCTCCTGGTCCACGAAATGGATGAACAGGGCCGGCAGGTCCGACAGCCGGCTGCGCAACGGGGGAATGTCCAGCCTCGCCACGCTCAGGCGGTAGTACAGATCGTCGCGAAAGGCGCCCTGCTCCGCGGCCACGGCCAGGTCGGTCTTGGTCGCGGAAACCACGCGCAGATTCAGGCCGATAATGTCGTTACCGCCCAGGCGTTCCAGAGTGCGCTCCTGAAGCACCCGCAGCAGCTTGGCCTGGATGTGCAGCGGCATGGTTTCGACCTCGTCGAGAAACAGCGTGCCTCCGTTGGCCAGCTCAAGCTTGCCGATGCGCCGCCGCACGGCACCGGTGAAGGCCCCCTGCTCGTGGCCGAACAGCTCGCTTTCGATCACGCTCTCCGGCAGGCCGCCGCAATTCACGGCAACGAACCGGCCGGCACCGCGGGGCCCCAGATCATGCAGGGCACGCGCAACCAGTTCCTTGCCGGTGCCGGTTTCTCCGTGCACGAGTACGTCCACATCCACATTCGCGAGGGTTTCTATCATGCGACGCAGGTGGATCATGGGCTCGGAATGACCCAGAATGCGATTCTCCAGCGGCGTGCCGCCGGACAGGCGGGTACGCAATTCCCGGTTCTCGCGAATCAGGGTGCGGGTTTTCAGCGCGCGGCCGGCCACCTCGATCAGGCGCTCGGGTGCGACCGGCTTCTCGATGAAATCGTAGGCGCCCCGTCGCACCGCATCGAGCGCCATCGGGACATCGCCGTGTCCCGTTACGAGTATCACGGGCAGTTCGGGATCCAGACCGGTCACATGGGAGAGAAGCTCCAGCCCGTCGAGCTTCGGCATCTTCACATCCGTGATGACGATGCCCGGCCAGTCCGGCGAGAGCCGCTCCAGGGCGGCCTGCCCGTCGGCGGCGACATCCACCTCGAAACCGGCCAGTTCCAGGGTGACACGGGCCGCTTCCAGCACATCGGCCTCGTCTTCAACGAACAGTATGTGATTGAGCATGGTCACTGCAGCGCCCCGCTACCGGCCGGCCTGAATCGAAGCGTGATCCGGGCGCCGCCCGTTTCGGCATTTTCAAATGCGATGTCGCCGCCCAGGTCCCGCATGATTTTCTGCGACGTGGAAAGCCCCAGGCCGAGGCCGCGCCCGCTGTCCTTGGTCGTGAAGAACGGCTCGAACAGGTGTTCCCGCACAGCCTCGTCCATCCCCGGTCCATTGTCCACGATGCTGAGGCAAATCCGATCCGCTTCCTCGGCCTCGATCAGATGCACCTCGGGCGCCTCGCTCGCGGCTACGGCATCCAGTGCATTGGCGATGACGTTCACCAGGACCTGTTCGAGCAGAACGCGCTCCGCGTAAACGCGGACTCCGCCATCGCACCCGGACCGGCGTATGCGTACGCCGCGGCTGAGAATCTGCTCCTCGAACAGCATCAGTGCCGCATTGACGCAAGCGCCCAGTTCCACCGGGCCCAGCACGCGCGCCGGCCGGCGCGCAAACGCCTTGAGATGACTGACGATGCGCCCGATCCGGGCAGCGACCACGGCACTCTTGTCGAGGGCGTCACCGGCTTCCTCGTAACGCTGCCGCCTGATGAACTCCCGCGCATTGTGCACGTTATAGGCGATCGCCGAGAGCGGCTGATTGAGTTCGTGGGCGAACTCCGCGGCAACCTGTCCGAGCACCGCCAGCTTGGCGGTCTGAACAAGCTCCTCTTCCGCACGCATGCGTTCCTCCATCTCCGCCTTCAATTGCGCATTCGACTTCTCGACCTCAGCCGCGGTATCACGAAACAGCAACAGGGCGTCGGCCATCTCGCTGATCTCGTCGTCACCGCTGGTGTCGACGCGTGTCTCCAGGTTGCCCGCGGCAATCGCGAGCATGTTCGTGCGCAACCGGTGCAGGCGGCGGACAACACGCCGCCCGACATACAGCCAGCCGGTGCCGAGCGATATGAGCAACACGACCATCATGCCCAGCGCGAGCATGAACCGGTCGTGCCCGATGCGATCGAGCGAGGCACGGGTCGCCTGTTCCGCCTGTTGCTGGGCATCGCGAACCTGCGCCTCCAGCACGCCGTCCAGCTTGTCGAGCGAGGCACGGCTCCGCCCCAGCAGTTCGCTCGACTGGCGCGCAAGGTCGAGAAACTGCCCGCGTATGGACAGGAGATCGTCCGGGCCCGTGGCGAACTTCAGAATCTCCTGCCCGTACTGTCTCAGGGAAACAGCGCTCGCATCGTTGCGCAGCAGCACGAGAGCGTTGGCCAGCGAGTTCGCCGTGTGTCTCAGGAAATGACCGGTCGCCGCCAGTTCCTCCGGCGACGCCTCGTCGGCGGCCCGCATCAGCAGGCCGATGATCAGGTTGCCGGCCGCGTTCGCCCGCATCACCGCAGACTGACGCGAGGAGATGAGATTGAAGTGCGCGGAGATGTCCTTCACGCCCGCTTCGCCGGGCCCCGCGCTCAACTCCGCCGCGATGGTATTCATCTGAAATTTCATGTCCGCCACGAGGGGCTGGACTTCGTCCACATAATCGGCCTGCAGCCAGCGCAGGCGCTCTACCTGGTCACTGATGCGTTCGCCAAGAACCAGCCGCTCGCGCACGTTGTCTTTCAGACCGCGCAGGCTCTCTCGCGCGGATTCCAGCAGGGCCGGCATGGATGAATGGCGTGCCGGGACCTTGCGTGCGCTCTGCGCGTTGAGCGCGGCAAGCTGGTCGAGTTCGCTTTCGAGATCCCGCCATGCCTGATCCAGCGTGCCCCGGGTTCCGACGAGCACCATCTGCGCCGCGTCGGAGCGGATGCGGCTGCTCAGCTTCGTCATCCTGGCGGCCAGCGCCGCTTCGGGAAGCTGCCTGCCGGCCATGCTCGAGAGCTGGTTGCCGAGATGTCCGAGGGAACTCCAGGCCGTCACGACCAACACCGCGGTGGTAACGGCCACCACCGCGAAGGCGAGCAGAAGGTTGACCCCGATATGCTTCCACGGCTTGACTGGCGATCGCCTGCGTCGCACCAAACGCATCACTGCGGCTCGCGAATCAGTTCTTCCGCTTTGCCTATCAGCGCCGTTGCGCGGCTGACCGCATGCACCGAAAACGCGTGCCATTCCTCTTCCGCCTGCCGTTGCGAGGGGGACACGGCGATGCCGGGGAGCGGGCGTCCGAACTTGCCGGTAAAGTCAGGGTTCCCGGCCTGTCCCGCACTGACCGGGATCTGCGTCAGGACGTGCTCGGCCTCGGCAAGGTAGTGCCTGGCGCGCTGATTGGTGCTTTTCTCCTCCTGGCCTCTGACCGTGCGCCATTTTTGCCAGACGGCCTTCAGTGCCGGCAGACGATAGGTGATCAGCTCATCGAACAGGGTGTTGACGAGGTGATAGCGGCGGGCGGAGAGCGCGGTATCGTAGTTCGCATGCTCGGCCGCGGCCGCCTCGCCCAGCAAATTGACCAGCAAGGGCGGCAGCGCCTCGTAACGTTCCGCATCCACCGGGAAGCGCAGATTGCTCGGTCCCATCAGAATCGATTGCCCCCGCGGCGACAGCAGAAAATCGACGAAGCGACGGGCACCGGCGGGATGGCTGGATGATGCGAGCACGGCCACACCCACGGGGAGAAACGGCGCCGGACTCAGGTAGCTGAATTCGATCGGATTGCCCTGCCGCTTGCTGATCATGGCCAGGAAGTCGATCGTCAGGCCGATGCTGAAGAAACCCCGCGCCACGTCATCGCGCACTCCAAAGCTGCGGGCGGTGATCGTGGACAAATTGCCGGCCAGCCGCAGCCAGTAGGCCCAGCCCTGTTCCCACCCCATCGATTGCAGGACGTTTTCCACCATGACGTGGGCGGTCCCGGACCGGGACGGCGAAGTGAAGCCGATGTGCCCGGCATAGCGGGGATCGACCAGATCGTTCCAGGTAACGGGGACGGGGAGGTTGTGCGCGTCCAGCGAGTGTCGATTCCAGAGAATGCCGTAACCGGACAATGCAATCGTCGTATAGGATGCGTCCGGGCCGTTCAACGGTGCTTGCCACCAGCGCGGCGGCGGGGGCAGGTGCTGCGGATGAT
Organism: uncultured Salinisphaerales bacterium; assembly: GCA_964646895.1. GTDB lineage: Bacteria > Pseudomonadota > Gammaproteobacteria > Nevskiales > CAZYIP01 > CAZYIP01. Next base: position 24,256 of record CAZYIP010000031.1, read on the forward strand.
ACGGACTCAACAGGCCCTTTTGCTGCAGCAGCACCAGGGAATCCGTGGAACTGACCATCAGCAGGTCGGCATGGGGAGGACGCCCGTTGTCCACATGAGCCAGCGCGGCCGGCGTCTTTTTGTACAGCACGTCCAGCCGATAATCCGGCTGGCTCGCCTCGAAGGCATGCTTGATCGGCTCGATGTAGGTCAGCGGGTAGGAGGTCAGCAACAGGAGGTGTTGCGGCAAGGAATCCGCGCGGGCTGCGGGCGACGAGATCGTGGCGA
>CAZYIP010000031.1:24622-26510 GCA_964646895.1 uncultured Salinisphaerales bacterium
GCGCATGGCGGCTCCCGGGCAGGCGTCAAAACCGGCCTGTAGGTTAGAGGCAATCGCATTAACCGGTCAACGCGGCCGTTCCGGCTGTTTTTCCGGCAATTTCGAAAATGCGATGTCACTGCTCATCGAGCACGCCAAGGGACTGCAGATGGTCGACATATCCCCAGGTTTCCAGTCGCCAGCACTCGCCATCGTGATGGAAGCGGTTGATGCTCGCGTTGCGCAGGGAGAATCGCCGGGGAGCTTCGATCGGCGTGCCGGTCACCCGGCGATAAAATGCATCCAGCACGCCACCATGGCTGACGGCGACAATGGTCGCGCCTGCATTTTCGCGTGCCAGTTCATCCAGGCACGCGGTTATCCGGCGCGACAGTTCGCGCAGGCTTTCCCCCCTGGGCACCGCAAAGTCGGGTTCTCTGGCGACGAAGCTCGCGTAGTGCCGGGCATGCCGTTTGCGGATCTGGTCACGCGTGAGCCCCTCGAAGATGCCCAGCGCGCGCTCGCGCAGGCGCAAGTCAACGCGCGGCTCGAGGCCCGTTGCCGCGGCGATGGGTGCGGCGGTGGCCCGCGTGCGACCCAGACCGCTGTGGTACAGGGCGGTGCAGTTCATGTCTGAGAGGCGCCGCGCCACCGCTTCGGCCTGGGCGCGCCCGGCGGCGGTGAGCGGGCTGTCGTCATGCCCCTGCATCCTGCCGCACCGATTCCACTCGGTCTCGCCGTGGCGCACGAGAATCAGGCGTGTGACAGACATGAGGCCAGGCCGCTATTTGCGGCGCACCCACTTCCAGCCGTCGATCATGGGCCTGACCAGGTTTTCGCGCTTCCAGATCAGGTAAAAAAGGATGGCGCCGACATGCAGGACCACCAGAATGAGAATCACCAGGGGGAGCGTGTGGTGCCAGGCGCTCATGAAGTCCGCCACCCCTTTCGACACGTAGCCATTCAGAGGCGCTGCCTCGAAGAAGTCGTCCGCCTCGATGAACAGGCCGCTGATCGCCTGCGCCGCCACTGCGAACAGGATCGCATACACCGACAGGGCGCCCAGCGGATTGTGGCCGGGGGTGCCGCTGGGCTCGCGCTTCCACACGGTGCCGAGGTAGCGCCTGATGCCGGACGGCGTCGGCAGGAACGTCGCGAAACGGACAGGGGTCGGGCCGACAAAGCCCCATGCCAGGCGAAATGCCAGCAGCCCGAGCACCGTAAAGCCCACGTAGAAGTGCCAGTGGACCGTATCGAAGGTCATGAATCTGCCGAGGGTCCAGTTGACCACGACCGCAAGCGCAAAGAGCCAGTGCCACAGCCGCGACACCGGATCCCAGATCTTCGTCCGCTGCAGGTCGTTCAGCGTGTCATGTGCGCGCACGACCGGTTACTTTTTCTCCCGATAGTCGTCGTGGCAGGCCTTGCAGGACTTGCCCAGGTTCTTGACCGCCGGTGCGAGCGAGTCGAGACCATCGCCGGCGACGCCGGCAACCTCGTTCACGGCCTTGGCGTAGGCCTTTTCGCGATTGTCGAATTCGGACCCGGCCGCCCAGATTTTCGGCAGCGCCCTGGTCTTGTCGGGATATTCGTCGGTGGATGTGCCCTTGACCCAGGCCGCGCGCATGTCCACGTCCAGCATCGTCTTGAGATTATTGGCCAGCCGGCTCGCCGTCTCGGCGTCGTAAGGAATCTCGCGCTTGACCATCCCGAACAGCTGCGCCGCGTTGAACGCCCGGATGTACATGTGGCCCTGGCGGGCGTGGATCGCTCGCTCCTGAGGGCTTTCGGCCGCCGAAGCGGGTAACGCGAATGTCAGCGCGGCGATCAGGAGGGTTAGCGTGGCGACAAGTTGCATGGTGGCCCCTTCCGGTTCGTTGGTGTGTTCGGACGCATTGTACAAAAAGAA
>CAZYIP010000032.1:0-1574 GCA_964646895.1 uncultured Salinisphaerales bacterium
AGCCCGAGCAGCGACGAGACAGGCATTGGGATGCTTGACCCCAAACATGGCATCTCCCACGAAAGCCGCAAGGCCGAACCTCTTGCAGGAACGGCTTCAGCCGCGATCAGTGTGGCATTCACGTGCAACGCCAATGCATCCTCGTCAGTCCTGTCTTTCCATCCATTCACTTTTCTCCCCCGCGCGTAGTGACCTCAGTTGGCCGCGGGAATGAAACCGCGATGTTTTGTGATCCATGTATAAATTATACCGAGGATGCCGCCGCGCGCCGCCAGGAAGATGATGAAGGCCAGCCACAGGCCATGGTTGCCCAAATCACGGGTCAGGTACCAGACCGGCAGATAGCAGCCCAGCACGGCCAGCAACATCGCGTTGCGCATCGCGCCGACGCGGGTGGCGCCAATGTACACACCGTCATACAAGAATGCCCACACCGAAACCAGCGGGGACAGGATCATCCACGGCAGATACTCATAGGCCGTCTCGCGCACCTGCGGCAGGTCCGTCAAGATGCGGATGATGGCGTGGCCGAATACGCCATAAGCTGCGGCAAACAGCACTCCGACTCCAAGTGACCACAGCAATGTAGTGCGCACGGCGGTGCGGAACCGGCGCCGATCGCCGGCGCCCACGGCGCGCCCCACCAGCGCCTCCGCGGCATGCGCCAGACCGTCCAGTCCGTAAGACAGGAAACTCTGCAGGTTCAGCAGGAGCGCATTGGCGGCCAGCACCACGTCGCCCAGGCGCGCACCCTGCGCGGTGAAGAAACCGAACGCAAACAGCAGGCAGATCGTGCGCACGAAGATGTTGGCGTTGACTCCGATGAGATGGCGCAGCCGCTGCGCCCCGAGCACCTGCTCCCGCAGCCAGCGTCCGGGATAACTGCGCAACTCCCTTGCCGCCAGGTGCAGTGCGACCGCGAGGCCCAGATATTGCGACAGTACCGTGGCCAGCCCCACGCCATCGACGTTCATGCCGAAACCAAACACGAACAGAAAATCGAAGACGATATTCGTGCTGTTGACGACCAGCAGCAGAATCAGCGGCGCACGCGCGTTCTGCATCCCGATGAACCAGCCCAGCAGCACATAGTCGGCGAGCACCGCCGGCGCCGCCCAGATACGGTAGTCGAAGTACAGCCGGGTGTAGTCGGCGACATCCGCGCTGGGATGAATGAGCCACAGGCCGGTCTCCCGCAGCGGCCATTGCAGGAGCAGCAGTACGCCGGCGAGTACGGCGGCCAGCAGCAGGCCCTGCCCGAGCACGCCGCGCATGGCGTCGGCATCGCCGCTGCCGTGGATCTGCGCCGTCACTCCGGTGGTTCCCATGCGCAGAAAATTGAGGCCCAGGTACAGAAAGTCGAATAACGTCGCCCCGACTGCAACCGCGGCCAGATACTGGGGCTGGTCCAGGTGGCCCATGACCGCGGTATCGACCATGCCCAACAGCGGCACGGAAAGATTGGACAGGATCAACGGCCCGGCGATGCGCCACACGTCGCGGTGCATGGATTGTCCCGGCGCTATCCGGAGGGCAGCCATCAACAACAGCTCCGTGAGTTCGATGGGGGCCGA
>CAZYIP010000032.1:1674-20665 GCA_964646895.1 uncultured Salinisphaerales bacterium
CCGAGCGGGATGAAAGCCTGGCTGCCCAGCGGATGACGCTCCACGCCGAGGACGCGCAACGGCAGCGTTTGCGGGCGCGCGTGCACGATGCTGATCACCGGGCAACCATCGCGCTCGGCCGCATCCACCATCGCGAGCGCATGATAGCGGTCCGCGCTGCCGGCGTTGATCGGATACGCATCGCGGCCGCCTTTTTCGATGACGTCGCCAAAGGGCGCAAAAGCCTCCCGCTGCAGTGGCTCGACTTTCAGCCTGATCGCCATGCTGGCCGCTATCCCGGTCTGCCCCAGAGCCGCAGGCGGCTGATACCGCCATCGGGCATGATGTTGAACTTGATGTGGGTAGCCGGCCCGATATCCTCGAGCTCCGATGCAAAACGGTGTACCGCATCCGGCGTCAGCGGCTGCTCCGGCAACAGCGTGTCCCAGAACAGGCTGGCGTTGACGAGCGTGTTCTCCGTCACGCCGATGACCCGCGCTGCCTGAACGGCGCAGCGGTCGGGATAGTTGCCCTTGAAAAACGCGGTGTCCACTTCGACTTCGCGTACCACGCCAGCTTCTCCCAGCGCGATGATGACCCAGTCGTGACCGGGCTCGCGCCGCCGTCGCGTTTCCCAGCCATCACCCATGTTGACGCCACGGCCGGGACTGATGAGATTCTCCGGCGTGCCGAAGTGGGCATCGTTGAAAGCGATGATGCGGCCGCCATTTTCCAGCGCCGTGAGATCCACCAGTCCGTCATCCCGCGGCTCGCATGCGCCGGGCGGGATACTGCCATGGACACGCAGTCGCGCGATGCCACCGTCCGGGTAGATGTGCAGGCGCACATGGGTCCAGACCCGATCGTCGTCCACCTCGACCCAGCGACGGGTGTCGCCCTCCAGGTCGAACGCCGCAATCAGCTCCGTCCATGCCGTCCCCGGCTCCGGATCGCCCGCGTCCACCCGGCACGCTTCCAGCGACGCGGCGGCCGGAAAATTTCCGGTGAAGTGACGGGTATCGACCTCGATACCGTGAATGACGCCCGCACGGCCAAGGCGCACGACGCAATGATCATGGCCGCCGCGCCGGCGGCGACGCGTCTCCCAGCCATCCATCCACTTGCCGTGCTCGTCGAACCTGTCGGCGATGAACACCGGGGGCTCGGGTCGCAGCAGGCGCTGCGCCGGTGCGAAAAACTCGTCCGTGACGGCGACCACTTCCGCCCCCAGGCGCGGTTGCGCCAGATTGACCCAACGCCGCTCGAACGGGTTGTCGTGGTCGATCGTCATCGCGGGCACCTCCGGGTTTAGGCCGTTATTGTATAGAATCCGGAATATCTGTGGTGTGCATGGCAAACCGTGTTATGGCTCAGGATCATCGACCCTTGACTCCAGCGCCCAGTTCGCTCCCCGAGGGCGACTTCGTCGAGCGCTTCGGCGCGATCTACGAGCATTCCCCCTGGATCGCCCGCGAAACCTGGCGGCGGGGCCTGCGCGCCGCGCACGATACCGTCGACGGCCTCGCATCGGCGCTGGCCGCCACCGTCGAGAATGCCGATGATGCACGCAAACTCGCCCTGATCCGCGCGCATCCGGACCTGGGCGTGGTCCACAACGGGCCCCTCACAGCATACTCCAGCCGCGAACAGGCCGGCGCCGGCCTGATCGACGACGCCGGGCCGGAACTGGCCCGGCTGCGGGCCATGAACACAGCCTATCGGGCCAAATTCGGCTTTCCCTTCGTCATGGCCGTCAAGGGCTGTTCTCTTCCGGAAATCATGGTCGCCGTCGAACGCCGGCTGGACAACGACGCAGTGACGGAGCGCGACCGCGCGCTGCGGGAAATTCACCGCATTGCCCGGCTGCGACTGGCGGAGATGGCCGACCGCCGCTGACGCATCGCGGCCTGCGCCGCTCCCACAAACCTTCCCCTCTTCCCGAGGGGAGAGAGTCAGGGACAGGGAGTGGCGTGAAATTTCGCCCTCTCCCCGGCCCTCTCCCGCCAGCGGGCGAGGCGGAAATGGAACCTCCCGCGACGTCATCCCCGGTACGGGTGCACCTTGCGCCAGTGGCGCGCGATGTCCACCCGGCGCGCAATCCACACGCGTTCCCGGGCCTGCACATAGTCCAGAAACCGGGCCAGCGCGGCGGCACGCGCGGGCCGGCCGGACAGGCGACAGTGCAGCCCCACGGACAGCATTTTGGGCGCGGTTCCCCCTTCGGCGTAGAGGACGTCGAAGGCATCCTTCAGGTAGGTGAAGAACTGATCGCCGGAGTTGAAGCCCTGCGGGCTGACGAAGCGCATGTCGTTGGTGTCCAGGGTATAGGGCACGATCAACTGCGGCTGACCGTCGACCAGTTCCCAGTAAGGCAGATCGTCGGCGTAGGAGTCCGCGTCGTAGAGAAAACCACCATACTCCGCGACCAGGCGCCGTGTCTGCGGGCTGCAGCGGCCGGTATACCAGCCCAGGGGGCGCTGGCCGGTCATATGCTCGATCGTTTTCACCGCAAGACCGATGTGTTCGCGCTCGGTCGCCTCGTCCACGTACTGGTAATCGATCCAGCGCCAGCCGTGGCTGGCAACCTCGAAGCCGGCCTCCACCATGGCCGCCGCGGCCTCCGGGTTGCGCTCCAGCGCCATGCCCACTGCGAACACCGTCACCGGCAGCCGGCGTTCGGTGAACAGGCGGTGGAGACGCCAGAAACCGGCGCGGCTGCCGTACTCGTACAGCCACTCCATGCTCATGTGGCGCACGCCGGGGCGTGGCGCGGTGCCCACCATCTCGGACAGGAAGCTTTCGGAGGCGGCATCGCCGTGCAGGATGCAGTTCTCCGCGCCTTCCTCGTAGTTGATGACGAACTGCACGGCGACCCGTGCATTGCCGGGCCAGCGCGGATCAGGCGGCACGCGCCCGTAGCCGACCATGTCGCGTGGATAGGCCGGCGCGGCACCGCCCTCGCCGGCCCCGCTCATGGCTGCCCGCTGGCTGCCGGGATGTTCGCGCCCTGGTCGATCCATTCGCCGAGAATTCGCCGTTCCTCGTTCGTCATGCCGGTGCGGTTGCCGAGCGGCATGGTGCGCGTGTCGACCGCCAGCTTCTTGATGCGCGGCGCAAGCTGCCTGATCTCCTGCGGCGTATCGAACTCGAAGCCAAGCGGCGCCGAGTTGAACAGGGGCGAAACGGGATGCGCGGAATGGCAGGGCAAACAGCGGGCGTTGATGATCTCGCGTGCGCGTGCAAACGGCACCCTGCCGGCAGCCGCGCCGTCCGTTTCGCCGGAGGTGGCCATGTGGTGATGCGTGTCGGCAGGCGCCGCCTGCATGCCGTCGTCCGTCGCTGCGTGCCCGTGCATGCCGTCGGACATGTCATGCATCCCGCCCTGGGCGGTCATGCTGTCGTGCATCCCGTCGGTGGTCGCAACCGGCGGGCTGGCGGCTGCGGGCATCGAGGTTGGCAGGGCACTGAAATAACCCATGGCGACCACCACCGCGAGGGCGCCACCCACCGCTGCATATCCCCACGGCTTGTAAGCGGTATCTCGCGTGTTCAGATAATGGTCCACCCCCATTCCGGCGAAGAACAGGCCCACCAGGATCAGCCCGTTGGCCGCGTAGCCGTAGGTCATCGGGTAATGGTTGCTGATCATCATGAAGATGACCGGCAGGGTGAGGTAATTGTTATGCGTCGAGCGCTGCTTGGACTGGTGGCTCAGCGCCGGGTCGGGTGTTTCGCCGCGGGTGTTTGCGGCGTACATCTTGCGCTGGTTGGGCTGGATCACGAACAGCACGTTGGCGGCCATGATGGTGCCGAGCATGGCCCCGCTGTGAATATAGGCCGCGCGCCCGCTCAGCAGATGGGTCAGGACGTAGGCGGCAACGACGTACAGAATCAGCGATATGACCGTCGCCGCGCCGGGGCTGCGTCTGCCGAGCAGGCGCCACAGCATGTCGTAGACCAGCCAGCCCACCACCAGCGTGCCCAGGCCGATGGCCACGGCCTGGGCAACGCTCAGGTCAGCGACACTCGGGTCGATCAGATAAGCATCGGCATGCCAGTAGTAGACGACGAGCAGCAGCGCAAAACCGCTGAGCCAGGTCAGATAGGCTTCCCACTTGAACCAGTGCAGGGAGGACAGAACCGACTCCGGCGCCACCAGGGCCTTGTCGATCTGATAATAGCCACCGCTGTGAAACAGCCACGCCTTGCCGACATGGCCCTTGCCGCCAGCCGGCTCGAACTGCAGATGATTGTCCAGCCAAATGAAGAAAAACGAGGTCCCGATCCACAGGATCGCCGCCATTATGTGAAACCAGCGAATGACCAGGTTCAGCCACACATTGATATCGAGTTCCATTCAGCGTTTCCCTCCCAACATTGCACGCCGACCGCCTGTCCCGCGCCTGTTATCGGCGCGCCGCGCCGGGACTGAACGGTCAGCGCTCCCGTAAACCGGGCTCCATGCTTCGTCAACTCTTCGGCAAATGTCCCTGCACGCCCCTGAGGAAGTAGTCCATGTTAAGAATCTGTTCGTCACTCAGGGACTTGCCTTCGGGCAGAACCTCATCGCCGGCCTGATTATAAAGTGGCCCCTTGAAGATGGTGAAGCTGTGGTCCATCAGTGCCTGTTTCTGCCTGTCGACCAGTTCCACCGTTTCCCCGGGAATCGCCGGATTGAGCGGCGAGAGTTCGAGCATGCCGCTCTTCAGACCTTCCCAGACCGCCCTCGACTTCCAGGTGCCCTCCAGCACTGCCCTGGTAGTCTCGACATAGAATGGTCCCCAATTGTTGACGACCGACGTGAGCACCGATTTGGGCGCGAAACGGCTCATGTCCGTATCGTATCCGAACGAGTAGACGCCCTTGTCCCCGGCCACCTGATTCACGGCAGGCGAATCGGTGTGCTTGTTGAGTACGTCCGCCCCCTGGGTAATCAGCGTTTCCGCCGCCAGCCGCTCCTTGCCGGGGTCGTACCAGGTGTTGATGAAGATGACCTTGACCACGGCGTCGGGATTGACCTGGCGCAGACCGACGGTAAAGGCGTTGATCCCGCGGACCACCTCCGGAATCGGGTAAGGCGCCACATACCCGATCACGTTGCTTTTGGTCATGCGGCCACCGATCAGTCCGGTCAGGTAGCGCCCCTCGATCCAGCGCGGCATGTAGGTGCCGACGTTGTGCGTCAGCTTGTAGCCTGTGCACATCTCGAACAGGGTGTCCGGAAACTGCCGGGCTACCCGCATGGTCGGGTTCATGAAACCGAAGGACGTGGAATAGATCAGCTTGTTGCCCTTGGCCGCCAGCTCGCGGATGATGCGGACCGCGTCAGACGTTTCGGGCACATTCTCCACGTAAGTGGTATCGACCTTGTCGGCACCGATCTGCTCGATCATGTACTTGCGGCCCTGATCGTGGGCATACGACCAGCCGTAATCCTCAACCGGCCCGACATAAAGAAAACCTACCTTGAGCGGCCCGTCGGCAGCCATTGCCAGGCGTGACCAACCCGCCGTGCCGGCCAGCGCGGACGTGGCCGCCATGGTTTTCAGGAACTCCCTGCGTTTCATGTGTCGTCTCCTCTTCTTTGCTATTGATTCTACAGGTGCGCGCCGAAACCGAAACGTTCGGCGCTTTGCTTCAGCGCATCGTGCAGGTTCGCCTTCTCCGCCGACTCCAGAAAACTGGCATCGATGGCGTTGCCGGCGAGCGTGAGGATTTGCGCGGCATCCAGGTCCAGGGCCTGCTGCGCCGCGACGTAATTGTCGCCGACATAACCGCCGAAGTAGGCGGGATCGTCCGAATGAAGGCTGACGCACAATCCGCGCTGCAAGAGCGCTTTCAGATTGTGCGAAGGCAGATCGGGAAATACCCGCAGGCGCACGTTGGACAGGGGGCAGACGGTCAGCGGAATCTGCTTCTCCGCCAGGTGGCGTACCAGCGATTCGTCTTCGAGACAACGCACCCCGTGGTCGATGCGGCTTGCATTCAGCGCCTCCAGCGCCCCCCAGATGTACTCCGGCGGCCCCTCCTCGCCGGCGTGCGCAACCGTCTTCAACCCGTGCTCGCGTACCCGCGCGAACACGCGGGCAAACTTCTCCGGCGGGTTTCCCAGCTCGCTGGAGTCCAGGCCCACGGCGCTGATGCGGTCCAGGTACGGTTGCGCCTGTTCCCAGGTGGCGAACGCATCCGCCTCGCTCAGGTGTCGCCAGAACGAGAGAATCAACCGCGAGCTTACCCCCAGCCGCTCGCGGGCTTCATCCAGCGCCCGCGTGATGCCCGAGATCACGGCCTCGAACGGCACGCCGCGGCTGGTATGGCCCTGCGGGTCGAAAAACGGCTCCACGTGCACCAGGCCCTGCGCCACCGAGCGCTGCAGGTAGGCATAGGTCAGATCGTGGAAGTCCTGCGCCGTCTGCAGCACGTTCATGGTGCCGTTGTACAGATCCAGAAACGACTGCAGATTGTCGAAGGCGTACGCGCGGCGCATCTCCTCCACGCTCGAGAACGGCAGGTCGACACCGTTGCGACGCGCGAATTCGAACGCCTGCTCCGGCTCGAGCGAACCTTCCAGATGCAGATGCAGCTCCACCTTGGGCATGGCACGAATGAACGACACCAATGCGTCGTCTTCGCGGACTCGGCTGTGTTGCATTACGTTAGTCCCCCTCAGGCTGTCTCGGGGCCGGCCAGCGTTCGTTCGCGTGGCCGCACCCGTCACGATGTCGCGTGAAAAGGCTTGCCCAGCGACATCGGCGTACTCAGCCGCACGCGGGTACGATCCACGGAGATCAGCACCAGTGCGGCGATCGTGACAAGATACGGCAGCATGGCGAGCCAGTCGGTCGGCACACGCAGGCCCAGCGCCTGCCCCTGATACTGGGCCACGGTAAGAAAGCCGAACAGATACGCCCCGGCGAGCACCAGTCGCGGCCGCCACGTCGCAAACACCACCAGGGCAAGCGCGATCCAGCCCCGGCCCGCGGTCATGCCCTCCTGCCACAGCGGCGTATAGACGAGTGACAGATAGGCACCCCCCAGCCCGCTCATGGCGCCGCCGAACAGCACCGCCAGATAGCGGATGCGCACCACCGGATAGCCCAGCGCATGCGCCACGTCCGGCGATTCGCCCACCGCCCGCAGCACCAGCCCCGGCTTGCTGTGATACAGGAACCAGTGCAGCACGAGCGGCAGCAGCCACGAGAAATAAACCAGCACGTCGAACGAAAACAGCGCACGCCCGACGACCGGCAACTCGCTCAGGCCCGGCACGTGTACCGCCGGCAGGCCGGGCAGCGAAATGCCCGAATAACCGATACCCACAAAGGCGCTCAGCCCGCCGCCGAAGATGGTCAGCGCAAGGCCGGTTGCCACCTGGCTGGCGAGCAGGGTCTGGGTGATGAACGCGAACAGCAGCGCCATGCTGGCGCCCGCGAACATGGCCATGCCGAAACCCGCCGCCGGGCTGCCGGTTGCCACGGCCGCCATGAACCCGGTGACGGCGCCCATCAGCATCATCCCCTCCACCCCCAGATTGAGCACGCCGGCACGCTCGGCGACCAGTTCACCCAGGGCGGCCAGCGCCAGTGGCGTACCCGCCTCCACGGTGGCCACCACGACGGCGACGCCCAGGTCAGCCATTTTCCGCTTCCCCCAGTGGCGTACGCACCACGCGCACGCGATAACGAATCAGCACGTCCGTGGCCAGCACCAGGAACAGCAGCAAACCCTGAAATACGCCCGCCACGGCGCTCGGCAGATGCAGCGCGATCTGCACCTGGTCACCCCCCACGTATAGCAGGGCCACCAGCAAACTGGCCAGCAGCACGCCGACCGGCTCCAACTGGCCGAGAAAGGCGACGATGATCGCGGTAAAGCCATAGCCCGGCGAGATAACCGGCTGCAGCATGCCGATCGGACCGGCCACTTCGAACAGACCGGCCAGCCCGGACAGTGCGCCACTCAGCAAAAGGGTGTACCAGACCAGGCGGTTGCGATTGTAGCCGGCGTAGTTGGCGGCACGCGCGGAAAGGCCCGATACCTTGAACTGGAAGCCCAGGAACATGCGATGCATCAGCAGCCAGGCCAGGGGCACGATCAGCAGCGTCGCCACGGTGGCGATGTTGAGCAGGGTGCCGGGAATCGCCGCCGGCAGGGTCGCCCATGGCCCGAACATCACCGTCTGCGGATAGTTGTATCCCTGCGGGTCGCGCCAGGGACCATGCACCAGGTATTGCAACAGGTGCGTCGCAACGTATACCAGCATCAGGCTGGTGAGGATTTCGTTGGTATTCAGGCGCGTCTTGAGAAACGCCGGGATGGCCGCCCAGGCAGCGCCGCCAAGCGCACCCGCGATTACCATCAGGGGCAGCAGCCACCAGCCGCCGTGGCCGTGGAACAGCAGTGCGATGCCGCCACCGCATATGGCTCCGACAGTGAACTGGCCTTCGGCGCCGATGTTCCAGACATTGGCGCGAAAGCCAATGGCCAGCCCCATGCCGATCAGCAGCAGCGGTGCGGCCTTGACCAGCCATGTGGTGACGCCATACACGCTGTTTATGGGACTGATGAAAAAAGTGTACAGCGCCGTCCATGGATCGCGCCCCAGTACCGCGAACAGCACCGCACCGAAGAGAACCGTCAGCACCGCCGCGATCAGCGGCGACAGATACCGCATCAGACGCGATTGCCGCAGGCGCGGCTCAAGTGACAAGCGCATTGCGCCTTTCTCCGCCCCGCGCCTGATGCACGTCGTTTTGGTCGTTATCGAACAGCCCCGCCATCCAGCGCCCGATTTCGTCGCGCCCGACCCCGTCGACCGGCAGCGCCCGCGACAGCCGGCCCTCGTACATGACCGCGATGCGGTCGCAGACTTCGAACAGTTCGTTGAGATCCTCCGAGACAAGCAACACGCCCGCCCCGGTGGCGGCCAGATCCACAATCGCCTGACGGATGGTCACCGCAGCACCCACATCGACCCCCCAGGTGGGATTGGCGGCGATCAGCACCCTGGGCGAAAGCAATATTTCGCGGCCGATGACGAACTTTTGCAGATTGCCCCCGGACAGGCTGCGGGCTTCCGCATCGATACCCCCCGAGACGATATTGAAGGCTTCGCAAATCCGCCGCGCCAGTTGCCTGACCCGGCTGGCGCGAATGAAGCCGTGGCGCACCAGCCCCTGGCCATAGGCGGTCAGGCAGGTGTTGTCACTCAGCGACATCTCCGGCACCGCCCCGCGGCCGAGACGCTCGGCCGGCGCAAATGCAAGCCCGCGTGCGCGCCGCGCGGCCGGATCCCGCCGTCCCACCGGCTCCTCGCCCAGCAGAATCATGTCCTGCCGCGGGGTCCGCTGCTCGCCGGACAAGGTCGACAGCAGCTCCTGCTGACCATTGCCGGCAACCCCGGCGATGCCGACGATCTCGCCACGATACACGTCGAGGTCGAGTGCCTTGAGGCGGGTGCCGAAAGGGTCCGGCGGCTGGTACGAGAGCTTGTTCAGGCGCAGACAGATCTGCTTCTGCGTCGACGCAAGGCGCCGCTCGAAGGCTGGCGGATCGGCACCGATCATCATTCGGGCCAGGCTGTCGCCGCTCTCGGCGCGTGGGTCGCAGGTCGCCACCAGACGGCCGTTTCGCAGCACCGTGGCACGCTCGCACAGGACGCGCACTTCTTCCAGCTTGTGGCTGATATAAAGAACACTGCGTCCTTCGCCCGCCAGCCGCCGCAGGGTCGCGAACAGCCGCTCCACCTCCCCCGGCGTCAGCACGGAGGTCGGTTCGTCCATGATCAGCAGGCGCGGATCCTGCAGCAGGCAGCGCACGACTTCCACCCGCTGGCGCTCGCCTACGGAAAGGTCATGCACGTAGCGGCCGGGATCGACGGGAAGCTGATATTCGCGCGAGACCGCCTCGATGCGTTCGGAAAGCTGGCGCAACCTTCCCGAGCCTTTCAGACTCAGCGCGATGTTCTGCGCCACGGTCAGGGTCTCGAACAGCGAGAAGTGCTGGAACACCATGCCGATGCCCATGCGCTGCGCCATGGCCGGGCTGGAGACGGCCACCGGCCGGCCCTGCCACACGATCTCCCCGGCGTCAGGACGTATGACGCCATAGATGCACTTGACCAGCGTGCTCTTGCCGGCGCCGTTCTCGCCCAGCAGCGCGTGCAGTTCGCCCGGCATCACCGTGAGATCGACGCCATCGTTGGCGAGGGTGCCGGGATAGCGCTTGCTGATGCCGCGCAATTCGAGCAGCGGCGCCGCCTGCCGGTCAGTGCTCATGTTCGCTCCATGTCCGAGGCGGCCCCGTGGGTGATTGTGAACAGGCCCTGCCAGGCCGTGTTAACAATTATTCGCACGCGTGAATAATTGTTAACACGGCCTAATACTTCACCTTGTCCGGCTTGTCCTGCCATGTCTGAAACGCGCGCAGAGCCTCCTCCGGCAACCGGCGCTTCATCGGGATACGGCGCTGGTCCAGCGGCAACGGAATTTCATCATAGATGAAACTGTCGTCAAAGCCGATATCAGCCGCCTGCTGGCGCGTATTGGCATAATAAACGGTATTCAGGCGCGCCCAGTAGATCGCGCCCAGGCACATGGGGCAGGGTTCGCAACTGGTGTAGATGTCGCAATCATCCAGGCGGAAAGTGCGCAGCCGCTCGCAGGCGCTGCGAATCGCCGTCACTTCGGCGTGCGCCGTCGGATCGTTGGCGCTGGTGACCTGATTCCAGCCCTCGGCGATGATTTCGCCGCCGCGGACGATAACGGCGCCGAATGGCCCGCCACTGCCCGCTTCCATCATCCGGAAGGACAGTTCGATGGCGCGGCGCATGAAAATGTGGTCACTCATTGTTGATTCCTTGACTGAGCCCGCTCAAGGACTTCCCCTCTCCCCATTTGGGGGAGACGGCCAGGGAGAGGGGGGAACAAGGTGCCACATTCCGCACCCTAACCCTCTCCCTCAAGGGAGCGGGAACTTGTGTGCCGGCGCCTGTCGTCCCGGGTACCTGAACCCGCCGGCGCCGCATCGCGCAACTGCAGCAGTTGCGCGGCCACGGCAATGGCGATCTCCGCCGGATGCTTGCCGCCTACGCCGGGAAGGCCGATGGGGCAGATCATCCGCGCCTGTGCCTCGTCGCCCAGCCCGACCTTGCGCAGATGGGACAGGAAATGCGCCCGCTTGCTCCTGGAACCGATGGTGCCGATCAGCGCAAAATCCCGGCGACGCAGTGCCGCCTCGACGATACGCAAATCCGCCTCGTGGCTATGGGTCATGGCCAGCACGTGACTGCCGGCGGGAAGGCTGGCGACCTCGTCGGCGGGCTCCGCCACCACGTGCGCGCTGGCGTGGACCGGCATCGGGGTCGGAAATTCATGTGCACGCGAATCGACCCAGCGAACGCGGCAATCGACCCCATTCAATACCTGAACCAGGGCCCGGCCCACATGACCGGCACCAAACAGGCTGATGTGAAACGCTGCCGGCAGCACCGGCTCGAACAGCAGTTTCACCGTACCGCCACAGGCCTGATCCTGGGCGGGGCCGAGCACGAAGTCGGTCATTTCCGGCGCCGCCGCAGCCGCGGCCAGCAGCGCGCGGGCATGCTCCTGTGCCTTCAGTTCGACGGTGCCGCCCCCGAGCGTACCGAAAGCCTGCTCCGCCGCAACCACCATCTTGGTGCCGCTTTCGCGCGGCGACGAGCCTCGTGTATCCAGCAAGGTCACCAGCACGCATGGCGTGTCCTCGCGCGCCAGCCGCGCCAGCGCCTCGACCCACGCGTTCATTCCGCGACCGCCGCCACGGCATGCGTGGTGCCGGAGGTGCGCTGGGCATCGCGCAGCGCCTCTATCGCCGCCAGGACACGCTCGGGCGTCGCGGGCGCGTCCAGGTGGGGGCTCAGTCCGCTGCCTTCCGCCACGCTTGCGCAGGCGTCCTTGATGGCGTGGAAAGCGGAGATCGCGAGCATCAGCGGCGGCTCGCCCGTCGCCTTCGAGCGATGAATCGCATTCTCGCGGTTGGGCGTGGCTTCCAGGATGCTTACGCGAAAGTCCGCCGGCAGATCCCCGCATGCCGGAATCTTGTACGTGGAAGGCGCGTGGGTGTGCAGGCGCCCGGCACCATCCCACCACAACTCCTCCGTCGTCAGCCAGCCCATGCCCTGGATGTAGCCGCCTTCGATCTGGCCGAGGTCGATGGCCGGATTGAGGGAGCTGCCACAGTCGTGCAGGATGTCGGCGCGGGTAATCTTGTATTCACCGGTCAGGGTATCGACGAGCGCCTCGCTGACGGCGGCGCCGTAGGCAAAGTAGTAGAACGGCCGCCCGCGGCCGGCCTTCTCGTCGAAATCGAGCTTCGGCGTGCGATAAAAGCCCGAGGCGGACAGCGACAGGCGATCCTCGCGGGCCAGCGCAGCCAGTTCGGCGAAGCTGGCGAGGCGCCGGTTGCCCGCGAAAATATGGTTGTCCCGAAACACCAGCTTCCTGTCCTGCACCTTGAAGTGCTCGCGCGCGCACAGTATCAGGCGGCGCTTGATCTTGCGGGCCGCGTTCTGGGCGGCGCCGCCATTGAGATCGGAGCCGGTCGAGGCGGAGGTGGGCGACGTGTTGGGAACCTTGCCGGTGGTGGTGGCGGTGATGCGCACGCGTTCGATATCGATGCCGAATTCCTCGGCCACCACCTGCGCCACCTTGATGTGCACGCCCTGCCCCATCTCGGTGCCGCCGTGGTTGAGCAGCACGCTGCCGTCGGTGTAGACCAGCACCAGGGCGCCGGCCTGATTCATGCTTTTGGTGGTAAACGAGATGCCGAACTTCACCGGTGTCAGCGCCAGCCCCTTCTTCAGGCAGGGGCTGCCCGCATTGAAGGCCGCGATCTCGCGCCGGCGTGCGGCGTAGTCGGAGCTGCGCTCCAGGTTGGCGACGATGTCGTGGAGCAGGTTGTCCTCGACCGTCATGTAATAGGGCGTGACGTTGCGGTCGTGGATGCCGTAGAAATTGCGCTTGCGCACCTCCAGCGGATCCTTGCCCAGCGCGCGGGCGATCTCGTCCATCACGTATTCGATGCCCATCATTCCCTGCGGGCCACCAAAGCCGCGAAAGGCGGTGTTGGAAACCGTGTGGGTGCGACAACGATGGGAGACGATGGTGACGTTTTCCAGATAGTAGCCGTTGTCCGCGTGGAACATGGCACGATCGTTGACCGCCTCCGACAGATCCGGCGACACACCGCAGCGCGAGGCCAGCATCAGATCGATGCCGCACACGCGTCCGCTGTCGTCGAAGCCGACATCGTAGTCGATGAGGAAATCGTGGCGCTTGCCGGTCAGCAGCATGTCGTCGTCGCGTTCCAGGCGCAGCTTGACCGGCCGCCCGGTGCGGCTTGCCAGCAGCGCGGCGATGCAGGCGATCTGGGCCGCCTGGCTTTCCTTGCCACCGAAGCCGCCACCCATGCGCCGCACCTCGGTGACCACTGCGTGATCGCGCCGCCCCAGCACCTTCGCCACCAGGTGCTGAACTTCGGTCGGATGCTGGGTGGAGCTGTAAACCAGCATGTCGCCGTCTTCCTGCGGCAACGCCATCGCGACCTGGCCTTCCAGGTAGAAATGGTCCTGACCACCGATATGCAGCCGCCCGCGCAGACGCCGCGGCGCCCGCAAGATCGCGGTGCGGGCGTCGCCACGGCGAAAGGTGCGGCTGGGGCGCACGTACGATTTTTGCGCCAGCGCCTGCTCGATCGTGAGGATGGCCGGCAGATTCGCGTACTCCACCTGCGCAAGCATGGCCGCCGCGCGGGCGCGCTGCATGGAGTCGGCCGCCACGGCGAACAGGGCCTGGCCGCAGTATTCCACTTCGTCTTCCGCGAAAACGTAATCGCCCGGAAAGACGGCACCGATCTCGTTGGATGCGGGCAGTTCGGCGGCGGTCATCACCGCCGCCACACCCGGCGCGGTGTGCACATCGCGGGTGTCCAGCCGCACGATTCGCGCATGCGCCCGCTCCGACAGTCGTACGTAAGCGTGCAGCAGGTTGCGCGGCTCCGGGATATCGTCCGTGTAAACGGCCTCTCCGGTGACGTGCTTGTGCGCGCTGTCGTGGGGCAGCGGGCGATGCACGGCCATGGTTCGCAAGTCCCTCGCGCCTCTCATAACGACACCTCCGCCGGCGCTGTCACTCGCGTGGCAATACCGGAATCCGTCGTCTCCAGATACAGGCGGCGCAGCAGATTTCTGGCCACCCGGCTGCGATAGGCGGCACTGGCACGCATGTCGGACAACGGCTGGTAATCCGCGTCCATGGCCTCCATCGCCGCCTCCAGCGTTGTCTCGTTCCACGGGCGGCCGCGCAGTGCCGTTTCAGCACCGCGCGCGCGCTTTGGTGTCGCCGCCATGCCGCCATAACAGATACGCGCGTCGCGCACCCGCCCCGCCTCCAGGATCAGCGCATAGGCGCCGCAGACGGCGGAGATGTCCTGATCCAGCCGCTTGGACACCTTGTAAGTATGGAACCGCAAACCGGATACGCCAACGGGCACCCGGATACGCTCGATGAACTCGCCGGGCGCCGCCGCCGTCTTGCGGTAGTCGAGAAAGAAGTCTTCGAGCGGCAGCTCCCGGCGCTGCCTTCCCCGGCGCAGGACCAGGCGCGCACCCAGCGCGATCAGCGCGGGCATGGAGTCGCCGATGGGGGAAGCGTTGGCGATGTTGCCGCCAAAGGTGCCGGCGTTGCGGATCTGCACCGAGCCCAGCCGGCGCAGCAACTCGCCGAAATCCGGGAAATGCCGGGCCAGTCCGTGCATGGCGCGTGTGTAGGTGACGGTCGCGCCGATGTCCAGCTCGTCGGCGGTTTCGGTTATCTGCCGCAGCGCCGCGATCTCTCCGAGATAGATGATGGTTTCGATCTCGCGATGCTGTTTCGTCACCCAGAGACCGACGTCGGTGGCACCGGCGACCAGCACGGCATCCGGGTGTCGGACATACAGTTCGGCCAGGGCGTCGGTCGTGCGCGGCGCGAACCAGCGCCGGGCCTCGTGTTCCAGCGCGAGCGTATCGGTACGGGCGAACGTGAGCAGGCGTGCCGCGATCCCCGGCTGGCGTTCCCGCAGCGTGTCGCCACCGGGCAATTCGTACATGCGCAGCGCCGCATCGACAATGGGCCGATAGCCGGTACAGCGGCAGAGGTTGCCGGCGAGGACATCGTTGATGCGGCTCCGCGACGGTACCGGCTCGCTGGCATGCAGGGCGAACAGCGACATGGCGAAGCCCGGCGTACAGAAGCCGCACTGGGAGGCATGACATTCCACCAGCGCCTGCTGCGCCGGGTGCGGCCCGCCCTCTGCGTCCTTCAGGTCTTCGACGGTGACGAGCTGCCTGCCGTCGAGCATGGGCATGAACAGGATGCAGGCATTCACCGCGCGATAGCGCATGCGGCCGTCATGAACCTCGCCCAGGGCGACGGTACAGGCGCCGCAGTCGCCTTCGGCACAGCCTTCCTTGGTGCCGCACCGGCGTTCGACGGTACGCAGGTAATTGAGCACGGTGAGCGTGGGGTCGACCTGCTCCAGCGCGCGTGGTTCATGGCCCAACAAAAAGCGCAGTGCCATCTTCTCCGACCCCGCCATGTACCGGCGTCAACCGCCCCGGTAAGTGCTGTAGCTCCAGGGCGTCACCAGCAACGGCACATGATAGTGCGCGGCGGCGTCGCTGATCCCGAATCGGATATCTATGCGGTCAAGAAAAGGCGGCTCGGGCAGCGTCACCCCGCGGCGGCGAAAATAATCGCTGGCGTGAAATACCAGCACGTAGACGCCGATGGCAAACGCCGCTCCCTGCAGCAGGGGCGCGTGCGTGCGCCCGTCGTCCCCGGTGGTCACCGAAGTCAGCGCAACGCGCTCCGCCCCCTCGGCCCGAAACAGGTCGATCTGCAACCCGCTGGCTGGCAAGCCGCCGTGGGTATCCAGCACGTGGGTCGTCAATCGTCCCATCAGCACACCATCCGTGCCCGCTGTCGCTACCCCGCGTCGTATGGTTGTATGCTTTCAAGGGTAGCTGATGGTTCCAACGAACCATACGGGCAACGTATTGTCAAGCGCTTTCGCGCCACTCTTCGATCGTCGCCAGCACCCAGGCGTAGTCGTCGCTTTCCACCAGCGCCTCGTCCGGCGCCGGTTCGCTGAACGGGTCGATGGCGTACAGAGTGAATCGCGCAGCGCCGGGCGGCTGTCGCCGGTCGGGCTCGGGATAATCGATCAGCAGAATCAACCCCAGATCCGGGTGGATGAACGATGCCAGCTTGTCTCCCGCCCAGCCGGTATCCATGAAACCGGCGGGCAATGCAACATCCAGCCCGTCCGATTCGGTCACAAATGCCTGAGATGTCATGGAAATAATCCTCTCCCCTGCCGCCACACGCGGAGCACGTGCCGTGCAACACGAACCACCCTGCAGCCAATATCCGGAACCCCCATATTGGGCAAGCGCCCAATACGCTAAGTTTAGCGTGTTCGGAGCCAGATTATTCCATTTTGTGGCGCCGCGAGAGATTTATTTTTTCGGCCCGATCCGTTTGAACAAAAGACGCGTCCGGCAGTCCTAACGTAACTGCAAATAGTGCGCCACTCCCCGCAGCGAGGGATGGGTCAGGCGTATCACTTTCGAGAACTCGGAGCACCCTCGGGGTTGCCTCCACCAATCCGGGACACGAGCGATGAACGCGAACTTAGCCGACGAAATGCAAGCCTACATGAAGCCCTTCTACAACATGGCGCAGATCCAGATGCGGACGGCCCAGAAGCTGATGCAGGCACAGATGGAACTGCTCGGTGACTGCATGGATCTGGGAACGCAATACAGCGACGCCACGGGCCGTGACAAGAACGAAAACATCTTTTTCTGGACGCCGTTAGAGGCAACGCGCGAAATCAACAAGAAATTCATCAACTCCGCCTCGCGCCAGTGGGACATCCTGCTGGAGGCGCGCGATGACCTGCACGGCGTCGCCGAGGAAACCCGGGATCGGGTTCGGAGCACGCTGCAGACAGCGCAGGCGGAGGCGCAACGCACCGCGGAGGAAGCGACCAGCACGGTGGACGAGGTGGCCGACAAGGCGCGAAACGAAACGGAGCAGAGGGCCGCGAAGGCATCTACCGCCAGGCGCAAGTCCGGCTAGACGCGCGCCGCTGGCGCATGGCTGCCCTGCAACGGGATTCGCGCACGCGGGTAGAGCACGACCCGGCGCCATTTCCGTGCCCGTGGGTGGAGATCGGAGGCGCCGGCTCCCCGCGGGCACGGAGACCGATGTGAGGAGAAGCCATCACTGAGGCCTGCGCGATCTTGACGCAGGCTCGGTGATGGGATCGCTCACAGCGCCTGTTCCAGTGCCCGCAATCTCCCCGGTGCCAGTGCATCGGCCACGGCAGTGATGCGAAGCACATGACTCATCGCCGGGTGCGCGGGCCGGTGGACCACCGTGCCCTCGGCAAGCAGGGCGCGCTGGACTTCCGCGGCATCTTCGGCATTGGCCAGACGCACCGCCACGAAATTGGTAGCGCTCGGCATCACGTCGCCGCCGCGCGCAATCAGGTGCTCCGCAAGCCGCTCGCGGCAGGCGATCACCGCGCGCACATGCTGATCGACCTCGGCCTTGTGGTCGAGCACGGTCTCGGCCGCTGCCAGCGCCAGGGAGGAAACCGCGTAATGGATGCGCACCTTGTACAAGGTCTCGATGACCGCCGGCGGCGCGATCGCATAGCCGACACGCAAACCGGCCATTCCGCAGGCCTTGGAAAAGGTGCGCAGACGAATCACCCCCTCCAGGGGGTCGCTGCCGGCTTCATCCGGGCGAAATTCGTAATAGGCTTCATCCAGGATCAGGGTGCAGTCGGGCGGGAGCGCGCCACGCAACGCTTCCACCGCATCCTCGGAGTGCACATGGCCGCTGGGGTTGTCCGGGTTCGCGAGATACACCACCCGCGCCCGATGCTCGCGCGCCGCTGCGGCCAGCGCATCCAGGTCCGGCGCGAGCTGCCGTACTCCGCCGAGATACGGAACCTCGATGCGCCGGCACCCCTGGCCGTCGCAAAAATAGCGAAAGGTCGGATAGGAACCCGCGCTCATGATCACGGCGACACCCGGATCGCAAAGGGCGCGCAGGCACAGGGCGATCAGGCTGTCCGCACCGGCGTCGACCACGAGGGCCGACATGGAAACGTCGTGCAGTGTCGAGAGACGCCGGCGTACCTCGTACGCCTCGCTGTCGCCATAGCTGCGCGCCAGGTTTGCCACCGCCTCGCCAAAGCGCTCGCGCAGCGCACGATGGGGCATATCGAGCCCTTCGTTGGATCCCAGCTGGTGCTCAATGCTGCGACCGAGCCGACGCTGCAGCGCATACACGCCAGGAAAGGGATTATCGGGGCCCGGTCGATGCAAGTGACGGGCGATTGCTGCCATGGTGACTCCTTGGTTATAAAGCAGGTCCAGCGCAACCATTGGACTTGAGCGCAAAGCCATTCTACGCTTTCATGTCTGATTGGCCTGATTGACAAACGATCGCCCGCAATTCAATAATGCGACTCATTCGCATTTGTTTTTACTATCAACGCTCCCGAACAGCCGATGCCAGCCGCACCTTTTTCCGTGCGTCACGATCAATCGCTTGCCTTCGTCCTGGTGCTCGCCATGCACCTCGCGGCCGGCTTCGGATTATGGCGCACGTTGCCACAGATGACACCCCCCGCAGCAGGCAATGCGCAGCCCCTGGTGGTCGAGCTGGTGGCCGCACCGACACCACCGGCGCCGCAACCGCAACCGGCAGAGCCGATGCAGCCCGTCGAGCCCCTGCCGCAACCCGAATTGCAACCGGACCCGATACCGGAACCCAAACCGGAACCGCCACCACCAAAACCGGAGCCAGAGCCACCCCCGCCGCCAGAGCCGGAGGCGACAGAGCCGCCACCACCACCAAAGCCCGAGGCCGTCAAACCGGAGCCCAAGGTGGAGCCGGCACCCAAGCCGAAACCA
>CAZYIP010000032.1:20765-25843 GCA_964646895.1 uncultured Salinisphaerales bacterium
AAGCCCAAGCCAAAACCCAAACCCAAGCCGAAGCCGAAGCCGGTGACTGAAAAAGTCGTTCACAAACCGAGGCCGAAGCCGCACAAGACCGCACCGAAAGCACCACCGAGGCAGGCGCACGAAAAACCGCGTGCGATACAGGCGGCCTCCGCCCCTGCGGCAGCGGCCAATCCGGCACCGGCTGAGCCCGCGCCCACGGTTCGGCAACCGGTCAACTACACGGCGGATTATCTGCGCAACCCGCCTCCCGTCTACCCGATGCGTTCGCGGCGACTGGGGGAAACGGGCAAGGTGCTGCTGCGGGTGCTGGTAAGCCCGAGCGGGCGCGCGAAAAAGATAGAGATACAGCAATCCAGCGGCTATTCGCGCCTGGACCAGTCAGCGCGCAATGCGGTGCGCTCGTGGCGCTTCGAACCGGCGCGCGAGAACGGCACCGCAGTGGCCAGCTGGGTTGCCATTCCGATCGTCTTCAGACTTCAAGGATAAGCCGTGAACGAGATGAACCAGTTCGGTATCGATCACTTCATCGCCTATAGCGACAACGTGGCGCGCGCCACCCTGGCGATCCTGGTTCTCATGTCCGTGATCAGCTGGTCGGTGATGCTTGTAAAGGCATGGCGAGCCTGGCGCATCCATCACGGCGGAGGCCGCATTCGGCGCCAATTCTGGCGCGAGCCGGCATCCTCCAGCCAAAGCCAGCATCCTTACGCGCACATCGCAGCCGCGGGCATCGCCGCAATACAGCGCTACAACGCGAACCAGTCGCACATACCCGCGGACTGCTCCATTTCGGACTGGCTGGGTGGTGCCGTGCGCAATGCCCTGGCACAGGAAACCGCCCGGCTCGAATCGGGCCTGACGATGCTGGCCTCGATCGGCAGCACAGCACCTTTCATCGGCCTGTTCGGAACGGTCTGGGGCATCTACCATGCGCTGGTCGCCGTCGGCACCAGCGGCCAGGCAACCCTGGATACGGTCGCCGGCCCCGTGGGAGAGGCTCTGATCATGACCGCTATCGGCCTGGCCGTCGCGATCCCGGCGGTACTCGGCTACAACGCGCTGGTGCGCTCGAACCGGGTCATCAACGCCGGGTTCAACACCTTCGCGCACGAGTTGACGGTATGGCTTCTCAGTGCCTACAACGCCCCGCCCACAGCCGGTGAAGCCGATACGCGGGCGGCGCGCCAGCAGGTAAACACGAGGGTTTCGGCATGAGCTTCCCCGATTACTCCGGCGACAAGCAGGACGCCCCCATGACCGAAATCAACGTCACGCCGCTGGTCGACGTGATGATGGTCCTGCTGGTGATCTTCATCATCACGGCGCCCCTGCTGGTGCACGGCTTGCCGGTCAATCTGCCGCAGGTGGCGAGCCAGCCATCCCCCGAGGAACCGGAAGCCGTCACCGTGGCCATCGACGGCGAGGGTCAGGTGTTCTGGAACAAGGAACCGGTGGATATCGAGACGCTCAACGAGCGACTCGCCGCCGCAGCCGAGCACGACCCGCAACCGGTCGTGCGCATCCGCGCCGATCGCGCAACCCGCTATCAGAAGCTTGCAGAGGTGATGGCGAGCGCGCAAAACGCGGGCCTGACGCATCTGGGCTTCATCACCGAGCCGCTGCCGAAGTGATTTATCGCGGCTGAAGCCGCGATTCATGGCGCAATCCGGGCCAGATTTCTCTGGGCAATACATCTCCGTTACATTACCCTCTTATCGTAGCTGCCCTTTTGAAAACAGGTCCCATGGCCATAACAATAATTCGCACGATTCTGATCGCCACGCTCGCCAGCCTTGCCCTTGGATGCGCCGCTCCGGCCATGGACCACGCGACTTCGGTCGAAAGCAACCCGAAAGCAGGCTGCCTGGTCCCGGGCGCGTGGCATCGGCTCGAGGACGGGCGGCCCGTGACCGTTTCCGGCGCCGATGTTCTCGACCGCGCTGCCAGCCAGGATGTGGTGCTGCTCGGTGAATACCACACCAGCGCCGATGATCACCGCTGGCAGCTGCAAACCCTGGCGGCACTGCACCTGCTGCATCCGCACATGGTCATCGGCTTCGAGTCCTTTCCGCGCCGGCTGCAGCCGGTCCTGGACAAATGGGTGGCGGGCGAGCTGAGCGTCAAGCAGTTTCTGCAACAGTCGGAGTGGAAAGAGGTCTGGGACTATCCGGCGGAGCTCTACCTGCCGCTGTTTCAGTTTGCCCGCATCAATCGCATTCCGATGATCGCCCTCAACGTGGACCTGAGCCTGCCGGCGGCGGTCCGCAAACACGGCTGGGATGCGGTCCCCGCGTCGCAAAAGGAGGGCATCTCGCGCCCGGCCGCGCCGCCCGCGGGCTACGTCGACATGCTTTACGACGTTTTCAGGCAGCACGCCTCCAGCCACGGCAGTACCGGCATGGATAAAACCAGCCCGGCCTTTCGTCATTTCGTGCAGGCGCAAAGCACCTGGGACGGCGCCATGGCCCAGGCCCTGGCACAGCAGGTCAGGTCCGACCAGGGCGGCGAACGACCGCTGGCGGTCGGCATCATGGGCGCCGGGCATGTTCGCGACGGCTATGGCGTCCCGTTCCAGTTGCACGCACTGGGCATCGACCGGGTCGCCGTACTGCTGCCCGTCGACGCGGAGCACGGTTGCCAGCCGTTTCATGCCGACTATGCCGATGCCGTTTTCGCACTGCCGGACCATCCCGTCGACAAACCGCAACAGGCGCCACCACCGCGCCTGGGCATACAGTTGGAAAGCATGCACGGCGGCGTCCGCATCGTCGACGTCATGCACGGCAGCCTGGCGCAGCACACCGGCTTCAGGCCAGGTGACGAAATCACGGCCATCGGCGGCGCCCGGGTTCACGACATGCAAAGCGTCATCAGCGCCGTACACGCACAACCGCCGGGAAGCTGGCTGCCGGTCCAGGTCCGGCGCGACGGCAAGACGCTCGACCTGATCGTCAAGTTTCCGCCGAAGCGATGAAAGCCCGGATGGCGCGGGCGCGACTCGTCGCGTTGGCGCTGAGCCTCCTGATGGCCTGCTGCACCGGCGCGGCGCAGGCCGCCGATGAAACGGCCGCACACACACCACCCCGCCTCGACCTGGATGTCACGCTGAATCCGGCCACACGCCATTTGCAGGCGATCGCAACACTGACCGCGCCGGGAGATTTCACTTTCGTGCTGCACAAGTCGCTGACTGTGGAGGCAGCCTTCGCGGACGACACGGCAGTCGACGCGACGATACGGCAACGGCACGGCGATTTTCAGCAATGGCAGATCCCGGCCCGGCGCGGCGCCCGGCTGCGTATCCGCTATGGCGGCACGTTGCCGGCCCTGGATCAGGCCATGAACGCACGCCAGGTGCTTCGCGCAATGCCGCCGATGGCGGCGACCCGAGGCAGCTTTCTGCCGGCGGGAAGCGGCTGGTATCCGCAACCGGCACCGCTTTTCACCTACCGGGTCCGGCTCTCCCTGCCCGGCGATCAGCGCGGCCTCGTGGCGGGACGCCTGGTCTCGGAGCAGCTTCCGGAAGCCGCCGAAGGGCACTATCGGGCGACTTTCGACTTTTCGCATCCGGCCCGGGGCATTGCGCTGATGGCCGGCCCCTATCACGTGCGCGAGCTGCAGGTTCCGCGGGCGGATGCGCCGCCTTTGCGGCTGCGCACCTACTTCTACCCGGATCTCGACGCCCGGGCCGAAGCCTATCTCCAGGCGAGCAAGCGCTACATCGAGCTTTACGCGGGCTGGATCGGCGCCTACCCGTTTGCCGGGTTTTCCGTGGTGGCAAGCCCGCTGCCCACCGGTTTCGGCATGCCGACCCTCACCTATCTGGGCGCGCGCGTGCTGCAGCTGCCCTTCATCATTCGCCGCTCCCTGGGTCACGAGGTACTGCACAACTGGTGGGGTAACGGCGTTTACGTCGATTACGCCCGCGGCAACTGGTCCGAAGGGCTGACCACCTTCATGGCGGATTATTTCTATCAGGCGCGCGAGTCGGATGCCGCGGCTCGCAAGATGCGTCTGGGCTGGCTGCGCAACTTCGCCGCGATACCCGCGGGCGAGCACCAGAGCCTGGCCTCCTTCCGCTCCCGCACCCAC
Source organism: uncultured Salinisphaerales bacterium (assembly GCA_964646895.1). Lineage (GTDB taxonomy): Bacteria > Pseudomonadota > Gammaproteobacteria > Nevskiales > CAZYIP01 > CAZYIP01. The sequence goes on from CAZYIP010000032.1 coordinate 24,858, forward strand.
GGTGCCGGCGCCGCTGTCGGCTACGACAAGGCGGCCATGGTCTTTCTGATGCTGCGCGACGCGATCGGCGAGGACGCATTCAGGCGCGGTATTCGTCTGTTCTGGCAGCGCCACCGGTTCGAGGTGGCCTCGTGGGATGATCTGCGCCGTGCGTTCGAGGAAACCGCGAACCGCCCGCTCAAACGATTTTTCCGGCAGTGGATCCAGCGCACCGGCGGACCGCGGGTGACGATCCAGCGCGCCGAGGCGCGTGCGGCAAACGGCCAGACCCGGATCGCCGTGACCCTGAGCCAATCGACTCCGCCCTACCGGCTGCACGTGCCGCTGAGGTTCACCGGGGCGAAGCAGTCCGCCACACAGTGGGCGAACGTCAGCCAGGCGCAGCAGACGGTGACCCTGAGCCTCGACTGGGCACCCGAAAGCGTCAGCCTCGATCCGGATTTTCGTCTTTGGCGAGTGCTCGATCCGTCGATACTGCCCCCGATCCTGCGTGAATGGATCATCGCCCGCAAGCCGCGACTGGTGGTGGTTTCGCCCGGCAGCGCCATGGCGGACGCGGCCAGCAAGCTCGCCGGCCGCCTGTTCGAAGCGCGCGCGCGAAAAGTGCGGGCCAATGAAATCGAGGACGAAACCACGCCGGTGCTGCTGATCGGCCGACATGACGATATCGAAAAAACACTGGAGGCACGGGGCTGGCCAGCGCCGCCGTCCGTAATCAGCGGCCGCGGTACGGCGCAGGTGTGGACCCTGGCGCAAAAAAAGCGGGGCGCGCCGGTCGCCGTTATTTCCGCTCGCGACGCTGCGGCGCTTGCCGCACTCGTCCGGCCCCTGCCCCATTACGGCAACCAAAGCTACCTCGTCTTCGACGGCAGCCATGCGCTGGCGCGCGGCACCTGGCCGACGCATGTGCCTGCCGTGCCGGTCGAGTATTGAAGGGAGTCAGTTTTCCAGGCCCACCTGCCCGTAGTTCACCACGGCCACTAGGG
>CAZYIP010000033.1:0-8144 GCA_964646895.1 uncultured Salinisphaerales bacterium
AAAGCCGCCTTGAGGCCCGGTTTGGCAAGCGCGCTGCCGATCAGCCCGGCCAGCACCGGGACGGCAAACCCTGAGCCAACGGCCAGCGCCACCGAACCTCCAGAGGCGATAATGGACGTACCGATCTTCATGGCCGTGGGTAACGTGCCGAGCGCTGACCCAAGATTCTTGCCCAGCTCCATCCAGAGCAAACCACAGTCAGGATTCCCTTGAGCCGCGATGGGACGGAAAACGGTTGACTGGACAGCACTGCTGGGTGAATCGCTCACGGTCGCGCCCAGGCTGGCGCTGCGCAGGGAGGCGTCAAGCACACCAAAAGGGGCGCTGCCGGGCTCGTTGCAGGCATAAATCTGCCGGTTCCAGGCGGCGTTCCAGTTCGGATCCCCCATGCTGGCTGCGTACAGCTTGTATTTATCGCTGTTCAGCACCGGGGTCAGGCCGGTTTTGTTCAGCCAGCCGTTGACCCGTGACTGGTTGATCGGGCTGCCGCCGTTGACCAGTGGAAGGACGGCATAATCAACTCCGTTGATGGTTTCAATGCCGCCCACACTGGCCGGGTCACTCAGCTCGGCGGCGGGCGTGGCGAGCTTCAGATTGAGCAGCAACAGGTCGGTATCGGACTGCGCCAGGATCAACAGGCTGCGTCCGTCTGCCTGTAGCGTGCCCACTATATCCAGTGCGCGTGTATCGCCGAGGTGGCCGACCTCGGCCGTGAAGGTGATTTCACTCACGCCGCCGATCTGGTAGTCCGTCCTGATCGTGATGGAGTCGAGTGCACCCTGTTTGACCGTCATCCTTTCGGCACGGGTGATTGCGCGGCCCAGCGTTTGTCCGCGGGCATCCAGGGCCGTTATGACGCCACCGGGTGCATGCCGGTTTTCGCCGTACACGAGCTCGCCGTAACTGAAACGCCTGATGCGCGAATTCTCCTGCGTTTGCGCAGCCGCATCGACGCTGCCCTTCCACGGACGGTCGCAGGACAGCCGAGCCGCAGCAAGATTGCTTCTGGCGTTTGGTTGCGCATTGGCAGTGCCTGATTCGCCACCGCCGTCGCCGCAGCCGGTAACAGCAACAGCAGCAGCGACGACAACGGCGAGGCCGACCTTGCGCATCCATTTGGTGACGGGCGTGTATCGATTCATCACGAGTACCCTTGTTTTCGGTTATCCGGTCAGGGCGCGGCCACAAAAATGCGCAACTGGTCAACGTCGCCTGGCGCGCCCAGGCCGATGCGGATGGTTTGTTTATCCGGGGAAATGGTCAGACGGTCTGCGCCGAATTCCAGTCCGCGTTCCGGGTTGGCCTCGGGATAGCCCAGGCTTGTTGCGGAGCGGGGAGGGTCTGTGTTGTGCAAGGCGGTCGGTGTCGCGGCAACGCCGAGAATTTCACCGCTGAAGCGGACGGTCGCAACGCTGTTGATCAGACGCGCCGGGACAGGTTCGGGTATGTGAATAAAGAACACATCCACCTTTTTGCCGGCTGGGATAGTGCCCGAAGCGAGCTGGCTGGAGGCTGTGTATTCGCCAGGCACAGTGATATCCACCGCCACGGAATCCGGCAGGGTGTAGGCGCGTTGTTCGGCGAAAAGAGCGTTACCGGTCGACCCGGCAAGGCGGCAGCTTGTCGCGCGGTAGGTATCATCGGCAGCGACGCTCTCGGGCTCCTGGTACGCAATCTCGCCGCTGACGATCACCGGGCGCTGCGCCGGGGTCATCACTGCCTGTGGCGCAGGCTGGTCCAGATACACGGGTGCATAATTGTCGGCAGTGCAGGCGGTGTCCAGTACGCACCAGGTATGACCCGGCTCTCCCTCAACCTCCTTGCATAGCTGTTCGGCTGTTTGTCGTGCGGCGGGATGGAGTTCGCTGACACGCACCGGGCCCGAGGGGAAGCCGGGAATGAAATAGTCGGCAAGGCTTTCGCCGGGGGCGTAGTCGAACAAGGAGTCCGCTGAGGTCTTGATGCGCCTGTTTTCGCCGAAGTCGTTGTAAAGCTGGTCGAAAGACAGAGGGTGGCTCAACTCGTTGCCACTGGCGTCGACGAGGCGGAACAGACCTTCCAGATCATCGGGTTTCGCTTTTGGTAGAAGCAGCGAGACGGTCAGTGTCCCGCGCAGCATCATCTTGACCGTAAGACGGCCGCCATCGGCAAGAATGAAGGTATATTCTTCAGGGTTCTTGCTGTACAGCACGCTGACGCCGGGCTGCAGAGCCTGGGCCAGCGCGCCGGCATCCGCGATCGGGTTGCCATCGACGGTTACATGGAAATCTGGACGTGCGTAGATCGCGATCGTCTGGCCGTTGACCCGCATGGCCACGGCCGAGACGTAAGTGACACGCTGGCACGCGGGGCCAGCAGCGGTGTTCGGGGTAGCAAGCGGTTCCAGTCGCGCCTGCACTTCCACGCCCGAAGTGCCGCCGGTAAATTTGGCCAACCGATATTCGCCAGCACCCATGAAGTCATAGCTGATGCCATTCACTGTTTGCAGGTGCGGATCACCCTTGGCACTTGCTGCCAGCCCAAGCATGTCGCTGAGCCAGTCGAATCCGAAACATCCAGCGGCGAGCGGTCGATTTTCTCCGGGATGATCGCAACTGGTCGTGAACAGGGATGCAACCGGGGAAGACTCGGCAATGAGTTTGGCTTCCACGTAATCCCGCCATGCGCGATCCTGGAATGCGGCGGTCAGCAGGGCCTCGGCGTCGGTGCCAATGATGGCGTCGGCGCCGGTATCGCGCAGCCATCCGTCGACGTCGCCCGCACCGGTAATCCGGCCATCCGCCAACACGTCGAGCTGTGCCTGGCGGACATCGCCGCTGCTGTCGAACAGTCGGGCGCCACGGGTCGATTCACGCGCCGGGGCATCCTGAATGTACGTCAGTCGGGTCAGTTGCGCCGCGATGCCGCCGTTTTCCATGGCGTACCGGGGCAGGCCGCAACTCGGCAGACTGTAGGCGGGCTCCTCAAGTGACAAGGGGGATGCACAATCGGGTGCGATCGCCTGGTCTGGCTGGGGCGTTACCGGCACATAGCAGCTCTGATAGCGATGCTCGGCGCGTAGCCGCACCTGGTCGTTGCCAGATTGGAGCGACATCTTCGTCGCATAGCCATCACTCAGTGCCAGACCATGGGTATACAGGGTCAGCGGCGGCCCGCCGTCAGGCTTCAGGTCGGCCCGGATTGCGTCTTCGGTGCCGTCGTCGTTTTTGTGGCCGGGCTCATTGCGCACGGAGAGCGTGCCCAGGGCATCGCCCTCGGTATCCAGCAGGGTGAGGTCAACCCGGTTCAGTTCGCCCCGATCGATACGATAACTGGCGATCGGTGTCGTGTTGCGCACCCAATCGGATGCTTCCACCGTGTCGTCGCTGTTATTGTGATGATGGTGACAGGCAGTCACCGCGAGCGTCAGTGCGATTGCCGCACAGACGCTTACCCCCCTTGTATGCTTCATGGCCCCTGCTCTCGATCAGATTTTTTTTGCGGCGGCCGCCGCACCTTCGGGACTATATCGCTGTGAATCGGTTTTGAAACCGTTCGTTTGGAGGGGATGGATTATGGTGGAGTGGCAGGTGAGCGGGAGTGGTCTTGCTGCTGGTCGGGTTATCGTGCAAAGTCGATTGCCGCGCGCAGCCGCTGCACCGACAGGTCTGTTTCAGTCACTCCGGCTGCAACGAGCTGTGCCGGCGGGCTGTCGCCGCGTACCAGAGCAGCGGCCGCCTTCGCCGCCATCGGCGCGGTCTGGATGCCGTAGCCGCCCTGTCCGGCGAGCCAGAAAAAGCCTTCCATTTCCGGGTCCCAGCCGATGACCGGGGAACCATCGGCGGCGAAGGTGCGCAGCCCCGCCCAGCGGTGCTCGATCCTCGCAACGCTGAACGTCACTGCATGCTCGAAGCGGTCCACGGCGATGGCGACGTCCAGATCCTCCGGTTGCGCATCGCCGGCAGCGGTTGGCGTGGCGTCCGCCGGTGACAGCAGCAGCTTCCCGGCTTCCGGCTTGAAATAAAAACTGTCGTCGGCGTCGCTCACCAGCGGCCAGCGGTCCACCGGCATTTGCGCCGGCGCCTCGATGATCAGGGCGGTGCGCCGGCGCGGCTCCAGTCCGAGTGGCTGCGCGCCGGCGAGCAGGGCGATGGCGTCGGCCCACGCGCCGGCCGCGTTGATCACCGTGCCGGCGCTGTAGACGCCCTGGCTGGTGTCGATGGTCCAGCGGCTGTGATGGCGTGTCAGCGCAAGGACTTGCGCACTGCAGACCAGTTCTCCGCCAGCCGCCTTCAGCCGGCGCAGATAGCCCGCATGCAGCGCACTGACGTCGATGTCCATGGCGTCCGGCTCCAGCGCCGCTGCGGCAACGCACTCCGGGCGCAGGATCGGAACGCGCGCCAGCGCATCGGCTGGATCGATGCGTTCCATGCGATCCGCTTCGGCCAGCTGGGTCTCGAATGTGCCCAACTGTGTTTCGGAGGCGATGGTGAGCACGCCGCGCGGCGTCAGCAGGGGATGTTCCGTGAAGCCGTCCGGTGGTGCGTCGAAAAACGGGCGGCTGGCGGCGGTCAGGGCGCGAATGACGCGATTGCCGAAGTTCAGGATGTAGATGGCTGCGGAACGTCCCGTGCTGTGGTAGTTGGGCTGGTCTTCGCCCTCGAGCACGCATACCGAGGCGCCGGCGTCGGCCAGTTCCGCTGCCGCCGATGCGCCGGCCATGCCGCCGCCGATAATGGCGATATCACTGTGCCTGGAGTCTGCCATCGATCACCCGTGCTGCCGCGTATGCTCGAAACCGTCCAGGAAGCTTGCCGCGTTGTCTCCGAGCGCCGGAGACAGGTAGCCGCCCTCCTGCACGATCACGCTGGGCAGGCCGAGCGCGCCGATGGCTTTGCCGATCCGGCCGAAGCCGGCGGTCGTGATCGCCAGCCCCGCCAGCGGGTCGTCGATATAGGCATCCAGCCCGAGGGCGATCACCAGCACATCGGGCGCAAACGCGGTGATGCGCGCAAACGCACGTTCCAGCGCCGGCAGGTAATCATCGTCGCCGGTGCCGCGCGCGAGCGGGAGGTTCAGGTTGCAACCATGACCGGGCCCGGCGCCGCGCTCGTGGGCGTGGCCCCAGAAGAAGGGATAGAAACGTACCGGGTCGGCGTGCAGCGATACCGTAAGCACGTCGCCCCGGTCGTAGAAGATGCCCTGGGTGCCATTGCCGTGGTGCAGGTCCACGTCGAGGATGGCGACGCGCTCGAAGCGCCCGCGCAGTCGCTGCGCCGCGATCGCGGTATTGTTGAGATAGCAGAATCCGCCGGCCATGTCGGCAAAAGCGTGATGTCCGGGCGGCCGGCACAGCGCGTAGGCCGAATCGGCGCCGCCGGCCACCAGGTCGGCGGCATGCACGGCGGAGTTGGCGCTGGCGAGCGCCGCTTCCCACGTGCCGTCGGCGATCGGGCACGACGTATCGGCCATGTGATAGCCGGCCTGGCCGACGGCGGAGGCCGGGTAGCCGTCGCCGAGGCGATTGGGGTGGACGTTGGGGATGACTTCCGGCGAGGCGCCATCGATGCGTTGCCAACGCCGGTAGATATCGCGCAGAAAGTGCAGGTACTCGGCCGTGTGCACCGCGGCCACCGGCCCCAGCCCGTGATCCGGCGGCGTCACGACTTCGCGCCCCGCGCCGCGAACCGCGTTCAGGATGCGCTCGGCGCGCTCCGGGAGTTCCGGGTTGGGCCGGGCCGCGCCGCTGACCAGAAAGTGTCTGGGGTAGTGGCGGGTGTGCGAGGCGTCGTACACGATTTGCATGAACTACTCCTGCGTAAGAGGTTGGAAGGCACCCTTGAGTTGCAGCATCCTGCGTGCATCCGCCGGCGTGGCTATGTCGAGCGACAGCCGCTCCAGCAGCTCGCGCACGTGGCGCACCTGCGCGGCGTTGCTTGGCGCGAGGCGTCCGCGACCCAGGTACAGACTGTCCTCCAGACCCACGCGCACATGCCCGCCCATGCCGGCGGCCATCGTGGCCAGTCGCATCTGGTGGCGGCCGGCGCCAAGGATCGAGAACAGGTATCGATCGCCGAACAGCTTGTCGGCGATACGCTTCATGTGAGTCAGGTTCTCGGCATCCGCGCCGATGCCGCCGAGCACGCCGAGCACGAACTGGATGAACAGCGGCGGCTCCACCAGACCCCGGTCGAGAAAGTGCGCCAGGTTGTACAGATGACCCACGTCGTAGCACTCGAACTCGAAGCGCGTGGCACAGCCGCGGCCGACGACTTCCAGAATATGCTCGATATCGCCGAAGGTGTTGCGAAAGATGAAGTCGCGGGTGCCGTCGAGAAACGGCCGCTCCCACGGATGTTTCCACGCCTGGTACCTGTCCGCCACGGGAAACAGGCCGAAGTTCATCGAACCCATGTTGAGGGAGCACATTTCCGGCCGGACGCGGCGGGCAGCGGCGATGCGCTGCTCCACGCTCATGCCCTGGCCGCCGCCGGTGGTGATGTTGATGACGGCGTCGCAGCGCGAGCGGATACCGGGCAGGAAGCGCATGAACACGTCCGGGTCCCAGCTCGGGCGGCCGTCCGCGGGGTCGCGGGCGTGCAGGTGGAGAATGGCCGCGCCGGCTTCCGCCGCCGCCACGGCCGCGTTTTCGATCTCCTCCGGCGTCACCGGCAGATGCTCGCTCATGGTCGGTGTATGCACCGACCCGGTGACCGCGCAGGTGATGATGACCTTGCGTGCCGGCATCTATTGATCCGTAAGCTTTTGTGTAGGGGTGTGCTGTGCTTGTGGGAGCGGCTTCAGCCGCGATGGCTGTACCTCAATCGCGACTGAAGTCGCTCCCACAAAAGTTGTCCAGTTCCCGACGGTCATCGTCAGCAATCGCCCGTCGCATCGAGCCCCGCCTCGCGGGCGAACGCGGCCAGTGTGTCGGTGAGAATATCCACGATCTCGTCCACCTGCCCGACGGTCACGATCAGCGGCGGGCAGACCAGAATATGGTCGCCGGAGAGCCCGCCGCGCGTGCGTCGCGAATACACGATCAGCCCACGCTCGTAGGCCAGGTCCACCACGCGCTGATGGGCATTGAGCGCCGGCGGCAACGGTTCCCAGGTGTCGCGGTCGGCCACCATCTCGAAGGCGATCAGCAGGCCCTTGCCGCGCACATCGCCGATGAAGGCGAAGCGGGCTTGCAGCGTTTCCAGCTGCCGACGGAGGTAGTTGCCCGTTTGCGCCGCGTTTGTCATGAGGTCGCGCTCCAGGATCTCGTGCAGCACCGCGCGGCCGGCGGCGCAGGCGAGGGGATTGCCGGCGTAGGTGTAACCATGCGCGAAGCCGCCGGCGGCAAGCACCGGCTCCGTCACCGCGCGCGACGCGATCATGGCGCCCAGCGGGCTGTAGCCGGCCGCGAAGCCCTTGGACAGGGAGACCAGATCGGGCCGCGCCGGCCAGTGCTCGGCGGCGAGAAAGCGGCCGGTGCGCCCGGCGCCGCTCATGACTTCGTCGTAAATGAGCAGGATGCCGTAGCGGTCGCAGATCTCGCGCACGCGCGTGTAGTAGCTGTCCGGCGCCACCAGTGCGCCGGTCGAGGCGCCGCCCACCGGCTCCATGAGAAAGGCCAGCACCGTCTCCGGGCCTTCCTCGATGATCCGCGCCTCCAGCATGTCGGCGTAGCGCAGGCCACGCGCCTGCATGTCGAGGTTGTCGCGATCGCGGTAGCAGGTGGGTGCCGGAATCTTGGGCATTTCGCGCATCATGGGCGCGAACGGAGCGGTCAGCGGCGTATAGCCGGTCACGGCAAGGGCACCCAGGGTAGCGCCGTGGTACGACGGGTAGCGCGAGATCACCTTGTAGCGTCCCGCGGCGCCGGTGGCGACGGCGTGCTGGCGTGCCAGCTTGAGGCAGGACTCCACCGCCTCGGAGCCGCCGGAACAGAAGAAGACGCGGTCCAGGTCCGGCGGCATCAGCGCTGCCAGCTCGCGCGCCAGTTCCTCGGCCGGCTCGTTCTCGAAGTGCAGCCGGTAGGCGAACGCCGCACGCTCCATCTGTTGGCGCATCGCCGCCAGCACGCGCGGATTGCCGTGGCCGATGTTGCACACCATGGCGCCGGACGAGCCGTCGATATAGCGCCGTCCGCCAACGTCCCAGATATGGATGCCTTCGGC
>CAZYIP010000033.1:8244-12469 GCA_964646895.1 uncultured Salinisphaerales bacterium
GGGGAGAGGGGGTGCCGAGTCGAGCATTCACCCTCTCCCTCAAGGGAGAGGGAATTTACGGCATGGCGATGGCCTTTTTCGGCGATTCGACTCATGTGCCGTCAGCCGCCAGCAAAACGCAATCATCGGCGGCGATGGCGACTTGCACTGGCGCGCCTTCCCTGAAGGGGCGACGATCGATCGGGTTGATGGCCTGGAATTCGAGCGGCCCGGCAGTCACGAAATAGCGTGCGAACTGGCCCTGGTAGTCGACCGCGGTGACCCGGCCGTCGAGAACATTGAGACCGGGCTCGGCCGCATGGCGTTCCGCGAGCCTGACCTTTTCCGCGCGAATCACCAGGGTATGCGTGCCGCCTCCTGTCGCGCCGGCATCTCCGGCGACGCTGAAGCGGACGCCTTCCGCCGGCGCCACCACCACCAGGCCGTGCTCCCGGCCCAGCGGCTCCACGTCGAACAGGTTCGAGTTGCCGAGAAAATTGGCCACGAAGCGCGAGCGCGGCCGGTTGTACACGTCCTCCGGCGAGCCGACCTGCTCCATCACACCGTTGCTCATCACCACCACCTTGTCCGACAGGGCCAGCGCCTCGCCCTGATCGTGGGTGACGAAGATGGTGGTGATCCCCAGTTCGCGCTGAATGCGCTTGAGCTCGACGCGCATCTCCTCGCGCAGGTTCGCATCCAGCGCCGACAGCGGTTCGTCCAGCAGCAGCACGTCGGGTTCGATGACGATGGCGCGCGCCAGCGCGATGCGCTGCTGCTGACCGCCGGACAGTTGCGCGGGGTGACGGTCTCCCACCTGCGGCAGGCGCACGATTTCCAGCGCCTGCCGTACCTTCTCGGTGCGCTCGGCCTTGCCGACGCCGCGATACTTCAGCCCGAAGGCGACGTTGTCGAACACGGTCTTGTGCGGAAACAGCGCGTAGTTCTGGAACACCAGCCCCAGGTTGCGCTTGTGGATGGGCACGTCGTTGACGCAGCGGCCCTTGATCGAGATATCGCCGGTCGTGATCGAGTCCAGCCCGGCGATCATGCGCAAGGTGGTGGTCTTGCCGCAGCCGGACGGCCCCAGCAGGGTGACGAAGCTGCCGTCCTCGATCGACAGGTCCATCGAGCGCACCGCCTCGACGTCCCCGTAGCGCTTGGTGACGCCGGTCAGTTCGACGCAAATGCCGGTGCGGCCGGTTGCGGTGTCGATCTCCGCCGTCCGCGGCCGGCGGCGCGCGGACCCGGGCGTCACGCCGGCTACCGGGTACGCGTCCGCCGCCATGTCAGAAGCCCGCCTTGATCTGTTCGAACTTCCGGCTCCAGGCCTGCTGGTTCCCGTTCCAGTATTTCGGGTCCGCGAACGTGTAGCCTTTCAGCGTGCCGGTGGGATCGAACGTGGGCACGTTGCGCACCTCCTCGGGCAGATCCCATTTGGTCGGATCGAGCGCCGGTGCGTACGACTGCGCCTTGGCCACCTCGATCTGCACTTCCGGCTTGAGCATGAAGTCCAGCAGTTCCTCGCAGGCTTCCATCGGACTGCCCTTGAGCACGAACATGCATTCCTGCCAGCTGAACACGTCCGGCGGATTGTAAAAGCCGATGGGATGGCCTTCCTTCTGCAGCGCCGCCACGCGGCCGGACCAGGCCTCGGTGACCCAGATTTCCTCGTTGGCGAGCAGGCTCATCAGCTCGGCCCCCGAATGCCAGTACTTCAGCACCAGATCGCGGTTTTTGCGCAGCGCATCCCACACCGCATCCATGTCCTTGATGTCGTTGGGATCCTGGCCCGTCTGCATGGCGCCGTACCAGACTCGCGTACGCCAGTCGCTCCAGGCGCCGATCTTCTTTTTGTACTTGGCGTCGATGAGGATCTTCGCGCCTTTTTCCTTGATCTCGTCTTCGCTGATCCTGTTCTTGTTGTAGCCGATGCCGGTGGAGCCGTAGTCGTAGGGCACGGCCGACAGCTTGCCGTCGCTGAGCCGGCGCAGTGGCGCCTCCAGTGCCGTCATCACCAGTTTCAGGTTGGGGATCCTGCTTTCGTCGAGCACGCTGTTCCAGCCCAGATTCACGTAACGCGCGTAGTCGAACACGCCGCTGGCGTGGAAGATGTTGTAGTCGCCCTGGCTGCTCGCCTTCACCCGCGTGAGGAATTCGTCACCGCTGGAGAAGGTGCCCGAGATCACGTCGATGCCGGTCTTGTCGGTGAAGGGCTTGAACGCGTGCTTCTCGAAGGCTTTCGAGACCACGCCGCCCCAGCCGTCGAAGCGCACCTGCTTGACCTCCGCCCAGGCGTCGCGGGTCATGTACCCGAACGGTCCCCCGACCACGCCGGCGGCGGCACCGGCCACCCCCAGCAGGCGCAGGAACGAGCGCCGCGACAGACCTCCCTCGCGATAGCGCTTGTACAGATTGTCGTACCGTGCCGTATCGTCTTTCATGAGTCTCCTCCTCTTGGAACCCTGATGGTCTCGGTTATGCTCTTGCCGGTGCCCTGGCGGTCGCCGGCTCGGATTTGCGCTGGCGCCGCGGCCCCTGCATCAGGCGCCGTGCGACCCACCCGGCCGCCAGCGGTGTGCCCACGGTGATCGCGATCATCACCGTCCCCAGGGCGTTGATCTCGGGGCTGATGGAATTGCGCAGCATCGCGTAGATCTGGGACGGCACGGTTTCCGTGCCCGGCGGTTTCCAGAACAGGGTCGCCGTGATGTCGTCGAACGAAATGGTGAACGCGAACAGCATGCCCGCGAACACGGCCGGCAGCAGCAGCGGCAGCGTTACTTCGATAAAGGTCTGAAAACGGTTTGCGCCGAGCGAGCGGGCAGCTTCCTCGTAGACCCTGTCGATGCCGATCAGCCGCGCCTGTACCACCAGGACCACGAACGGCAGCGTGATCAGCACGTGGCCCATGAGCAGCAGGCCGAAGTTGCGGTCCACATGAACGAAGCGCATGAACAGCAGCAAAGCGACGCCGAGCACCACCTCCGGCACCAGTATCGGCGCGATCAGCAGCGTCCGGATGGCTTCGCGACCGGGAAAGCGGTAGCGCACCAGTGCCAGGCTGGCGAGTACGCCGATGGTCGTCGACAGCACCGCCGTGGCCGCCCCGAGCATGATCGAAGTCTTGAACGCGCGTATGATGGCGTCGTCCCGGGCCAGTTCCACGAACCAGCGGAAGCTGAAGCCGCTCATCGGGAAACTGCCGAACTGCGCCGGGTTGAACGACAGCAGTATGACGACCGCGACGGGCACGAAGGTGAACAGGTACACCAGCACCGTGAACAGGCGGATGCCTTGCCAGCCCCAGCCGTGCGGACTCATGCGAACCCCCGATAAAGCTGCTTCAGCCCGATGAGCCGGCTGTACAGCACCACCACGCTGCCCAGCACGAACAGCAGCACCAGCGACAGCACGGACCCGAACGGCCAGTTCAGGCGGGTGATGATTTCATCGTAAATCAGGTTGGCAAACATGACGTTGCCGGGCCCGCCGAGAATCTGCGGCGTGATGTAGGTGCCGCCACCGAGGACGAAGCACAGCAGGCTGCCGGCGGCCACGCCCGGCAGCGACAGGGGCAGCGTCACCTGCAGGAACGCCTGCCACGGACTGGCGCCGAGCGTGCGTGCCGCCGCCGCCAGGTTGGTGTCGATCCCGGAAAGGCTCACGTACACGTTCAGGATCATGAACGGCAGCAGGTAGTTCACCAGGCCCAGGATCACCGACGGTTCGTTGTACAGCAGCGGCAACGGCGTGTGGATGATGCCCAGCCACAGCAGCAGCTTGTTCAGCGCGCCGCTGGTCCCGAGCACGTTGATCCAGGACATGGTGCGGATGATGTAGCTGACCCAGAAGGGCAGCATCAGCAGCAGCACCAGCAGGGTTTTGAACCGCGTGTGGGAGCGGGCGATGAAATAGGCCGGCACGTAGCCGACCACGATGCAGACGAGGGTGGTGATCAGCGCGATGCGGATGGTCTGCCACAGGATCAGCCAGTAGAAGCGGTCACCGAGCACGCTCGCCCAGTTGTCCCAGTGCAGGCCGGGAATGTCGGCGCCGCTGGCGGCGCGCAGCCAGAACGAGTACACCACGATGAACATCACCGGAATCGCCAGCAGAAAGGCGATGGTGGTCAGAGCCGGCGTCAGAAGAAGCCATGGCCGGCGGCGCTCGCTCATTGCAATCGCTACTGCCATTTCTCCTCCTCCCTGCGACCTGATCCGGGATCATGCTGGCAGCGCTTTCT
>CAZYIP010000033.1:12569-19538 GCA_964646895.1 uncultured Salinisphaerales bacterium
GCCATTTCTCCTCCTCCCTGCGACCTGATCCGGGATCATGCTGGCAGCGCTTTCTCGTCTTCATTTAACCCTTGTGCTGGACATTCTGCAAATAAATAAACAGAATGTCGAACATAGTGATGCGCTATGGGGTTGCGCATGAGCGCGGAGACGCAGGCGGCAATCATTCGCCGCAAATTCGACTGGAATCTGCTCCACACCTTCATGATCATCGTCCAGGAGGGCTCGATCACCCATGCCGCGGATCGGTTGCTGCTACAACAGCCAACGGTCAGCAACGCACTGAAGCGGCTGGAGAGTCAGCTTGGCAAGCGACTGATCGACCGTGGCCCCGGGCGGTTCGAACTCACCGAGCACGGGACGGTGCTCTATCGCGAGTGTCAGGAGATCTGCGGCACGATCGGCCGGCTTGACGAACTGCTGGCGGAAGGGGGTTCCGAACTCGCCGGTCATTTGCGCATCCACATGGCCAGCCATGTGGTGTTTCCGCCGCTGGACCAGGCCATGGCGGAGTTTCATGGCGCGCATCCCAAGGTCACGCTCGGGATCGAGGTGGGCACGTCCAGCAGCGTTGCCCAGTCCGTGCTGGCGCGCAAGGCGACGCTGGGTATCTGTCTGGTCAGCCAGCGTCACCCGCGCCTTGCCTACCGGCTGCTGTTCCGCGAGCATTTCGGCTTCTTTTGCGGCTCATCGCACCGTCTGTTCGGGCTGCGGGGGCTGACCCGCCGGGATCTGCGCGGCGAAGCGTTCGTCTCGTTCGACACCGATCGCCTGACCGATGCGCTGCGGCCCGTCGCGATGCTGCGGGCGGAGTTGCAGACGGCCGGACGCGTCATCGGCACGTCGTCGAATCTCGAAGAGGTGCGGCGCATGATCGTGGCCGGCCTGGGCATCGGGCCGCTGCCCATTCATGTGGTCGAGCGTGACGTGCGCGATGGCCTGCTGTGGCAGCTGCCTCCCTACGACGATCCGCCCGCGATCGACATCTTTCTGGTCACCAATCCGCGCGCCCGCCTGACCCGCGCGGAGCGTCTGTTCGTGGATACGCTGATCCGCCGGTCGGGGATCGACAGCGGCGGGCCGCGGGTGTTTCCCGAGGGAATCCCAGCTTTGCAGGAGCGGCTTTAGCCGCGATAACAGCGCGAGCATCGCGACTGAAGTCGCTCCCACCAGAGATGTCCGACGCCGTAGTTGATCTTGCTGGTCGGCGGCTGCAACAGTAAAAACAGATAACCTCAGTCAAGCCGGCGGCAACTGCGGCTTGTTCTGCTCCACGGCAGCCTCCACCGAAGCGACCGCGACCATATTGAGTATGCCCCGCACGGTGACCGAAGGCGTGAGGATGTGCGCGGGCTTCGCGGCGCCCAGCAGGATCGGGCCGATGGAGACGCCGTCCCCCAGCAGCTTGATCAGGTTCATGGAGATGTTGGCGGCGTCGATGGTGGGCATCACCAGCAGGTTGGCCATGCCCTTCAGGCGCGAGTTCGGGAAGATGCGCATGCGGATCTCCTCCGAGATGGCGGCGTCGCCATGCATCTCGCCCTCGACCTCCAGGTCCGGTGCGCGCGTCGTGATCAACTCCAGCGCCTCCTGCATTTTCTGCGCCACCGGCAGGCTGGAGCTGCCGAATGACGAATGCGACAGCAGCGCCGCCTTGGGAGTGATGCCGAAGCGCCGGATGACGTCCGCCGCGAGCAGGGTCATCTCGGCGATCTGCTCCGCCGTTGGATCCGGATTGACATAGGTGTCGCAGAAAAACAGCGTGCCCTTGGGCAGGATCAGGCTCGACAGCGCGGTGAAGTGGTTGATGCCCTCGCGCTTGCCGATCACCTCGTCGATATGCGTCAGATGCCGGTCGTAGCGGCCGATGGTGCCGCAGATCATGGCGTCGGCCTCGCCCCGGCGCAGCATCAGTGCGGCGATCACCGTGAGCTGCGTGCGTGCGCGCAGGCGCGCGTAGTCCGGGGAGACGCCGCGGCGCTGCATGAGCGAGTGATAGAGCTGCCAGTACTCGTTGTAGCGCGGGTCGCTCTGCGGGTTGACGATCTCGAAGTGCTCGCCTTCGCGGATGCGCAGCCGCAGGCGACGAATGCGCATGTGGATCACCCGCGGGCGGCCGATCAGGATCGGAAAGCCCATCTGCTCGTCCACCATGCCCTGCACCGCGCGCAGCACCCGTTCTTCCTCACCCTCGGCAAACACGATGCGCTTGTTCAGGTGGCGCGCCTGCTCGAACAGGGGCTTCATCAGCAACCCGGACTGGAACACATACTGGCTGAGGCGCAGCTTGTAGGCTTCCAGATCCTCGATGGGGCGCCGGGCGACGCCGCTGTCCATTGCCGCCTTGGCCACGGCCGGGGCGACCTGCACGATCAGACGCGGATCGAACGGCTTGGGGATGATGTATTCGGCCCCGAATGTCAGCGGCTGGCCGCCGTAGGCCTTCAGCACCGTATCCGGTGGTTCGATCAGGGCCAGATCGGCGATCGCCCGCACCGCCGCGAGCTTCATCTCCTCGTTGATGGCGGTGGCGCTGACGTCGAGCGCGCCGCGAAAGATGTACGGAAAGCACAGGACGTTGTTGACCTGGTTGGGGTAGTCCGAGCGCCCGGTGGCGATGACGGCCTCGGGGCGTATCGCCTTGATCTCGTCCGGCAGGATTTCCGGTCGCGGATTGGCGAGCGGCAGCACCAGCGGGCGCTCCGCCATGCTCTTGATCATGTCCTGGGTGATCGCGCCGGGACCGGACAGCCCCAGCACGATATCCGCACCGGGAATGACCTCCGCCAGCGTGCGCGCCTCGGTCTTGCGGGCGTACACGGCCTTGCGCGGGTCCATCTCTTCCTTGCGCCCTTCGTACACCACGCCGTGCAGATCGCACACGGTAATGTTCTCGCGCCGCAGGCCCAGACTCACGAGCTGGTCCAGGCAGGCGATGGCGGCGGCACCGGCGCCGACGCACACCAGGCGCACTTCACCGATCTTCTTCCTGACCACTCGCAGGCCGTTGAGCACCGCCGCCGCGACGATGATCGCGGTGCCGTGCTGGTCGTCGTGGAACACCGGAATCTGCATGCGCTCCTTGAGCCGGCGCTCGATCTCGAAACACTCGGGTGCCTTGATGTCCTCCAGGTTGATGCCGCCGAAGGTGGGCTCGAGGCTTTCGATGATGTCCACCAGTTTGTCCGGGTCGCGCTCGTCGACTTCGATGTCGAAGACGTCGATTCCGGCGAATTTCCGGAACAGCACACCCTTGCCTTCCATGACCGGCTTCGCCGCCAGCGGGCCGATCGCCCCCAGGCCGAGCACCGCGGTGCCGTTGGTGACGACCCCGACCAGATTGCTGCGCGCTGTCAGTTCCTCGGCGGCCAGCGGATTGCTGACGATTTCCTCGCAGGCGTAGCCGACACCGGGCGTGTAGGCCAGCGCCAGGTCGCGCTGGTTGGCGAGGGGCTTGGTGGGGGTGACTTGAATCTTGCCAGGGAGAGGATTGCGGTGATAGCTCAGGGAGGCGTCGCGGATATCTTTCGACATGGCTTGGGTTTGTCCTCTCAAACTCGCGCGTTCGCGGGTGTTTGGTCACGAACGCCAGACCGGGTGCGGCTCGGTGATCCGGTGATGGATCCACGCGGCGAGGATGCAGCTTGCGATTGCATTCCGCTGCGATAGCCTTTGTTATATCGTGAACGCAATTTGTAAAAGGCACTTTTACATGAGCGTCTACCGTTCCATATTACGCTTGCCGATGTCCGCCGCCAATTTGGTGCCGTGGGCGCTGATGATCGCCTTGTGCACAAGCGCAGCATTTGCGCCGCCGTTGTTTGCCGCGGGTGATGGCGGGCTGTTGCTGCACAGTGATGGCTTCGGGCCGGGCGGCTCGCTTCCCGCGCGCTTTACCTGCGACGGTGCCGGTGAGTCGCCCCCGCTCGCGTGGGAGAACGTACCGCCGCATACCAAAAGTCTGGCCCTGATCGTGGCCGATCCCGACGCCCCGGACCCGCGCGCACCCAGGATGACGTGGATTCACTGGGTACTCTATGATATTCCCGCTCGGGCCCGGGATATTGCAGCCGGTGCCGGTGCGGCGCCTGATGCGGGCATCGGCGCCCGTTCCGGGCTCAACAGCTGGGGGCGGCCGGGCTACGGTGGTCCGTGCCCGCCGAGTGGGGAGCATCGTTACTTCTTTCGCCTGTACGCGCTCGACACCCGCTTGCGGAATCTGGACAAACCGACAGCGCAGCAACTGGATGCGGCCATGGAGGGGCATGTGATCGACAAGGCAGTGCTCATGGGGAAATTCGCCCATGCACGTTAATGATTGCGGACGGATCGTCTGTCGCCAGGCCGGCATTTTGGGAGCGGCTCCAGCCGCGACTGGACCGGGTGCCTCGCGGCTGAAGCCGCTCCCGCCAAAGATAGCCAATCACTACCTGTTCTTGTTGTCGAATCGTCGATGTAACGGGGAGCCGTTGTCCGGGTGGGCGATATGATCTGGTTGCTGCTGGCGGTGCTGACGGGTGCCGCGCTGGCGCTGCTGGTGGCACTGGAGCGGCGTGGCCGGGTGGATACGAAGGATGCCCCGTTTATCGCGCGCAGCGGTGTGCTGGACGATCACGAGCGCAGCTGGCTCGCGGGGCTGGAAGATGCAGCCGGCCCGCAGCGGCGGGTGCTGCCGCTGGTACCGGCGGCGCGCGTGGTGTCCCTGTCCGGCGGTTCATCGGCGCTACGCCGCTTTGCGCGCCGCCGGCTGGCCCGCACGCGTTTCAGCTTCGTGGTGTGCGACCGCTTCAGTTCCGCCATCTGCTGCGTGGTGGAGCCCGGCCGGCCGCGCTGGTCGCGTCACCGGCATGCGGTGGAGGTCATCTGCCGCGCGGCCGGAATCGATCTGGTCGAGTTGCCGCGCACGGCGGACGCGATCGACCAGCTCCGTGACAGGCTCCGGTCGATTGCATCGACCACTCCGATCTGCCCCCGTTGCCACTCGCCGATGCGCCGGCGGCTCGGGCGCAGCGGTGCGCTGACGGGACGTCACTATTGGGTCTGCAGCACGTTTCCAGGCTGTCGCGAAGTCGTGCCCGACTCGCCGTCGGAGCGCGGATAGGGCGCACCGAAAATCGCTGCTGCGACAATTACCCGCATCGGCGCATGACGATGATGCGGCTACGATAGCGGGTTGCGGATGATACAATCTGCAAATCGGCACGCAAAGTCGTCGATGTGACGCTCGGAGCCCGCCTTGACTATGGAATCCATCGCGAGATTTCTTGCTCCGTACGAGTTTTCTCCAACGGTGCTGGTTTTGTGCAGCCTCGGCGTGGTGGTGTATCTGGTCGGGCTGCACCGGCTCCGGCGCCAGGGCACGCGTATCGCGGCGTGGCGCTCCGTCATCTATCTGCTCGGGGTCGTCCTGACCTACGGCATGCTGCAGACCGGTTTCGATTACTGGTCCCAGCACATGTTCTTCATTCATCGCGGGCAGCATCTGGTGCTGCACCATATCGCACCATTTCTGGTCGCGCTGGCGGCGCCCGGCGTGGTGCTTGCGGCGGGACTGCCGCAGCGTCTGCGTGATGGCTGGCTGCTGCCGGCGTGGAACAGCCGCCCCTGCCGCATCGTCTATGGCACGATTCAGCAACCGCTGATTGCCGCGCTGCTGTTCGTCGGACTGATCTATTTCTGGCTGATTCCTTCCGTCCATTTCTACGCCATGCTCAACGTGCCGCTGTACAAGGCGATGAACTGGAGCATGGCCATCGACGGCTTTCTGTTCTGGTTCCTGATGCTGGATCCGCGGCCGTCGGGGCATCCGCGCGCACTACGCTATGGCACGCGCATGATGATCCTCGTGGCCATCATGTTCCCGCAGATACTGATCGGCGCGTATATCGCATTCTCCAGCCAGAACCTTTATCCGGTATATGCCGTCTGCGGCCGCCTGTGGCCCATCACTCCGCTGGACGATCAGCACATCGGCGGGCTGATCACCTGGATTCCGGGCTCCATGAAGAGCGTTATCGGGGTTCTCTTTTTGCTGCGTCGCTGGATGCGCGAGGAAGCATCCGAGGAAGAAAAGGAAATGGAGACTCTTCGGGCAACCGCGAATGCGCTACCTGCCCGCATAGCCGAAGGGCCGGGGGCCCACCATGCATAGTCGAAATCTGCGCCGAGGTGCCGTTGCCGGCGCCTGTCTGCTTCTCGCCGCCGTCGTGCTCGCGTTGTCCGGTTGCGGCAGCGACCTGACCTGGAAGACCAAGGACATCACCAACGTGATGCCGGATCTCAAGTTCACCCTGACCGACGACAACGGCCAGACGGTTACTGCAAAGGATTATCGCGGCAAGGTGAAGCTGTTGTATTTCGGCTATACCCATTGCCCCGACGTGTGTCCCATGACCCTCGCCGTCATCGGCCAGGCGCTGCGTGATCTGGGGGATCAGGCGCAGGACGCCGAGGTGCTGTTCGTGAGCGTCGATCCCGAGCGCGACACACCCAAGGTACTGAAAAGATATGCTGGCGCTTTCGGACCTGATTTCACCGGTCTCACCGGTACCGAGCCGCAGTTGCGGACGCTGAGCAAGCGCTATCGGGTCTCCTACAGCTACGAGAAGCCGGACGGCAACGGCAACTACGCAGTCAATCACAGTTCGGCGGTCTTCGTGTTCGATCGCGACGGCCACGTGCGCCTGCTGATGAACGAGACCGACGGCAAGGACGCCATTGCCCACGACCTGCGGCAGCTGATCGCGCAGGGCTGAGTCAAAACACGGTATGTTAGATTCATACCATGGCAGTTCGAGTGGGATAGATGCATGAGTGCTGCGGAGAAGAGAACCTTTAGCCTGCCGAGCGAACAGGCGAGATATATCGACCAGCTGGTTGAGTCCGGATCCTACGCTACGAGCAGCGAGGTTATCCGCGCCGGAGGCGCGCGACGATCTGCGGGAACTATATCTGTTCATTGCGGAAAGT
>CAZYIP010000033.1:19638-25378 GCA_964646895.1 uncultured Salinisphaerales bacterium
CGCGCCGGAGGCGCGCGACGATCTGCGGGAACTATATCTGTTCATTGCGGAAAGTGCGGATGATGTTCGGGCCATGGCGTATATCGAAAGGCTCGAAAGTGACTGCCGAGGATTCGCTGATTTTCCGCAGCGTGGAACGAGGCGCGACGACCTCGTTCCGGGTTTGCGCGTTGTTGGCTTCCAGCGCCGGGTTACGATCGCGTTCCACGTTGGGGCAGATACCGTGACTTTCGACCGGATACTGTACGGCGGTCGTCAACAGGCCCTGGCGGCGGTTTGTTCGATCAGCGGTGCTGCCACTCCGGTTTGCGCTTCTGCATGAACGCGTCGATGCCTTCCTGGGCGTCGTGGGTCATCATGTTGCATGCCATGACCTCGGACGCCTGATCGTAGGCATCGCTCAGGCCCGCCTCCAGTTGCTTGTAGAACAGGCGCTTGCCGGCGGTGATCGCAGCCGCTGACTTGGCGAGGATGCTGTCGGCCAGCGCCCGCACGCTGTCGTCGAGCTCGTCGGGTGCGCTCACCCGGTTTACCAGTCCGCGCGCGAGAGCGGTTTGCGAGTCGATGAATTCCCCCGTCATGAGCATTTCCATGGCCTGCTTGCGCTGCATGTTACGGCTCAGGGCGACGGCCGGGGTGCTGCAGAACAGCCCCACGTTGATGCCGGAGACGGCGAAGCGCGCCGCACTGGAGGCCACCGCGAGGTCGCAGGTAGCCACGAGCTGGCAGCCGGCGGCGGTCGCCGTTCCGTGCACCCGTGCGATCACCGGTTGCGGCAGGCGCACCAGGCTCAGCATGAGCCGGCTGCAGCGCTCGAAAAGCGCCTTCTGGTACGCTTTGTCCGTGTGCGCGCGCATTTCCTTGAGATCGTGTCCGGCGCAGAATGCCTTGCCGTTGCCGCCCAATACCACGACGCGCACGCTGGCATCGGCCGCGATATCGTCCAGTGCCGCCTGCAACCGATCGAGCAGCGCCTCCGACAGGGCGTTGTACTGCTGCGGGCGGTTGAGCATGAGGGTGGCGATGCCGTCCTGATCGTGGCGCAGGAGGATTTCGGTGTCGTCCACCGCGGATGCGGCAATGCTCATGGCGTTCTCCCGCCGGCGAACCGAGGGCCGGCTGATGGCTGCGGGTTGGTTTTCCTCTTCAATATATCAAATCAGCTACTCGTCCACGTCCTCCGAGTTTTCCACGCCTGTGTGGAACAGCGTCGGCCGCTAACGACTGTATTGCGATCTGCAAAGGATGAGCATAGACTGCATCGCATATGCGATGCATTTGGGTGGTGCCATGAAAACTGCAACTATTCCCTCACTTCGAGTTACACCTGAGCTTCGTCATGATGCAGAAAGCGTATTGCAGGAAGGGGAATCCCTGAGCGCCTTCGTTGAAGAATCTCTACGGGCACAGATTGAACGTCGGAGGACGCAGAAGGAATTTATCGCGCGGGGATTGGCGGCACGGGAGGCCGCGAGGTCGTCTGATCTGTACGCTTCAAAAGAAGAGGTCATGGACTCTCTCAGGTCCATACTGAAAGCAGCGAGAGATAAAGGGTGAGCTTTCGTGTTCGGTTCACTCCCGAAGCCAGAACGGATATCGAACGATTGTACGGGTTTCTCGCGGAACGCGACTTCGTGGCGGCAGAAAGAGCGATTGAAGTGATTGAGCGCGCCTGGTCTCTGCTTGAAGAGTTCCCGTTTTCTTGTCGAAAAGCCGATGCGGCAAATTCGTTTCTCCGCGAGCTTGTCATTTCGTTCGGAGAAGCAGGCTATGTGGCTTTGTTCGAGGTAGAGGACAGCTACACGGTTACTGTTCTTGCAGTGCGCCATCAGCGAGAAGATGATTATTATTGATTTTTTGCGAAAGAAGACTACCACATAGCAAATCGCCGCAGCTCGCGCCTGATGAAGCGAAAAATCTTCTCCGTTCGCGAAGGGATCTTCGACACTGATCGGCCTCGCTCTGGTCATGGCGAATTACACGCCGGCCCACTTCAGCGCCATGACCGCCGCGATGGCCGCGCCTATGACCACCAGAACGGGCAGGCGCAGCCAGGCCAGCAGCACTGCCACGGCGCCCCCCGCAAGGCCGACCTCGGGGCGGTCCGGCTGCACGGTCATGATGCCGGGAAAGATCAGCGCACCGAGCACGGCGTAGGGAACATGGGCCAGCCAGGCTTCCACTCGCGCTGGTAGATGCATGCGCTCCAGCAACCAGGCCGGCGCGATACGTGGCACGACCGTCACCAGCGCCATCCCGGCAATAATGAGAAAGGTCGTCACGATACCGGACGCACGTTGCTGCGGCGCCCCGGCAATCCGGTGCAGGCGCCGATCAGTGTCGCACACACGATCGCCCAGCCGTGCGCGAGAAACTGATCGAATGCATAGCACAGGGCCATGCTCACGATCGCGGTCAGGGCGACCCGCAGCGAGCCGCGCGCGGACGGAATCAGCAGGGCGATGAACATGGCGTAAAGCGCGATGGTCATGCCGGAACTGAGGTCGTCCGGGATGGCCGCCGCGAACGCTGCGCCGCCGACGCTGCCGAGCAGCCAGGCCAGCCATGCCGTGATCATCACGCCGGCGACGAACCGCGGCGTTGCCGGCGTGCGCGCCGGACCGCAACGCACGGCGAGCACGGCGAAGGTCTCGTCGGTAATGCCGAGCCCGGTGGCGATGCGTTGCCCCAGCGGAAAGTGGCGCAGGCGGCCGCACAGGGCGAGGCTCATGATCAGATGGCGAAAATTGAGGATGAAGGTCGCCACGATGATCTGCAGCGCGCCGGCGCCGCCCGCCAGCATGCCGACAGCCATGAATTGTGCTGCACCGGCAAACACCAGCGCCGACATCAGGCCGGTATGCCACCACGACAGCCCGGACGCGACCGCCACGGCCCCGTAGGCGATCGCGATCGGCACATAACCGACCGCGATGGGCAGACCCGCGCGCACGCCGGCGGCAAAACGTTGGTTGTCGTCGGCGGGCATGGGCATTACAGGGTGGCGCCTGGTGCGGAAAGTCGCCTAGTTTATAGCGTTCAGTGATTCTTCGCCCGGCACTGCATCGCAACTGACGTCACCTGCAGTTGGCGGGTCAGGATCGCCGGTTTCGGCGTACGCGGGATGATGACCAGTGCAATGCGGCGGCACGCGTGAATTTCGTCTTTGTCGCGGCTCGCGCCGCTCCCACAATGGTGGTCTTTTGATACACATGGTTCCCGATCAGTGATGTTCACTCGCGACCTGGGCCCGTTGCGCCAGTTGCTACCGTTTCTGCGGCCGTACCGGGGCCGGCTGTGGCTCGCTTTCGCGGCGCTGGTGATTGCGGCGGCGGCAACCCTGGTGCTTCCGCTCGCCGTGCGCGAGATGATCGACCGCGGCTTCTCGGGGAGCAGCGCGGCGTTCATCGATCGTTACTTCCTGGGACTTTTCGTGGTCTCCATGGTGCTCGCCCTGGCGACCGCCGCGCGCTACTACTGCGTGACCTGGCTGGGCGAGCGCGTGATGACGGACATCCGCTCGGCGGTCTACTCCCACACGCTCGGCATGAGCCCGGCATTTTTCGAGGAAGCCCGTGCCGGCGAGATTCTCTCGCGCCTGACCACCGATACCACGCTGGTGCAATCCATCGTCGGCTCCGGCGCGTCCATGGCGTTGCGCAACCTGTTTCTTCTGGCTGGCGGCAGCGTGATGCTGGCGGTCACCAGTCCCTGGCTGACGGCAATGATCGTGGTGCTGATCCCGCTGGTGGTGGTGCCGATCATCGTGATCGGCCGCCGTGTGCGCCGCCTGTCGCGCGCCAGTCAGGACCGCATTGCCGATTCCAGCGCGATCGCCGGCGAAATACTGGGTGCGATACCGATCGTCCAGGCGTTCACCCAGGAGGCGCGCGAGAAGCGCCGGTTCGACCATGCAGTCGAACACGCCTTTCGCACCGCGCTGGCGCGCATCCGTGCCCGTGCTCTGCTCACCGCCGTGGTCATTACCGGTGTGTTCGGCGCCGTTGTGCTGGTGCTGTGGGTGGGTGCGCACGCGGTGCTGGCGGGCCGCATGTCGGCCGGAGAGCTTGGCCAGTTCGTGCTGTACGCCGTGATTACGGCGGGCGCGACAGGCGCGCTGAGCGAGGTCTGGGGCGAAGTTCAGCGCGCTGCCGGCGCTACCGAAAGGCTCATGGAACTGCTGGCCGCACGACCGGATATCGCGGACCCTGTACGCCCGCGGTCACTGCCGACCCCGGTCCGCGGCGAGATTCGCTTCGATGAGGTGACGTTCAGCTATCCGTCGCGGTCGTCGGAACGCGCGCTGGACGGCTTCTCATTGCATGTGCGCGCTGGCGAGACGGTGGCCCTGGTGGGGCCCAGCGGTGCCGGCAAGAGCACCGTATTTCAGCTGCTGCTGCGCTTTTACGCGCCCCAGGCCGGCGCCATTTTCCTGGACGGCGAAAATGTGGCGGACTTGCGCCTCGCCGACCTGCGCGGCTGCATCGGTATCGTACCCCAGCACACCGTTGTGTTTGCCGCGAGCGCGCGCGAGAACGTTCGCTACGGACGCGCCGACGCAGACGACGAAGCGGTGCTGGCGGCAATGCGCGCCGCCGCCGCG
Source organism: uncultured Salinisphaerales bacterium (assembly GCA_964646895.1). Lineage (GTDB taxonomy): Bacteria > Pseudomonadota > Gammaproteobacteria > Nevskiales > CAZYIP01 > CAZYIP01. Next base: position 24,242 of record CAZYIP010000033.1, read on the forward strand.
GACGACTTTATCCTGCGCCAGCCCCGCGGACTGGATACTTTCCTTGGCGAGCGCGGCGTGCGTCTGTCCGGCGGCCAGCGGCAGCGCATAGCCATTGCACGCGCGCTGTTGCGCCGGCCGCGCGTACTGTTGCTGGACGAGGCCACCAGCGCCCTCGATGCCGAGAGCGAGCGCCTGGTGCAAGCGGCGCTGGACCGCCTTTTGGGGCGCCAGACGACTCTGGTGATCGCGCACCGGCTGGCAACCGTGCGCAAGGCCGATCGCATCGTGGTCATGGATGAAGGCCGGGTCGTCGCCGAAGGTGTGCACGAAACGCTGCTACGGGAGCAGGGGCTGTACGCCCGCCTTGCGGCACTGCAGTTCGGTACGCAGGAGGTTTCCATACGGTAGCGTATGTGCTATGTTTCGAGAATACGCTGGCGTATGGTGGAACGTGATGCTCAGGTCCCTCCCGGCGTAGCCCGTTGTCCACATGGCCGCACGAAATGACTGCAAACCGCGAGAGCCTCACCGCCGAACGCTGGGCCCTGGCGGCCCTCGACGCCATCGCCCAAAGCGGCATCGAGGCAGTGGCGGTGGAACCGCTGGCGCGCCGCCTGGGCGTCACCAAGGGCAGCTTTTACTGGCATTTTCGCAACCGCAGCGCGTTGCTGGCGGCGGCGCTCAAACTGTGGGAGCGGCGCGAAACAGAGGAGATTCTGGAACGCGCTGCCAGCGAGCAGGACCCGCGCGCGCGCATCGAGCGCCTGTTCCGCGAGGCTGACGGCAGCGAGCGTGCCGGGCGCCTGCACCTGGCGCTGGTGGCCGCGTGCAAGAACCCGCAGGTGGATGCCGCGGTGCGGCGGGTGTCGGATCGCCGCCTGGGCTTCCTGGTCAACTGCTACTCGGCGTTGGGGCTGGCGGCACAAGAGGCGCAGCACTGGGCCACGCTCAGCTATTCCGTGTTTCTGGGCACCTTGCAACTGCGCCGCGATGCCCCGCGCGCCATTCCCGGCGGTGACGAATTTCGCGCCTATCTGCAGCATGTGAACCGGGTGCTTATTCCCGATGCGGCGGCGTCGGTTTCATCGGATAGCGAATGTTGACGGGAGGCACTTTTGTGGGAGCGGCTTCAGCCGCGATTGCGGCGGTTTTAAT
>CAZYIP010000034.1:0-25350 GCA_964646895.1 uncultured Salinisphaerales bacterium
CCGAAACGGAGATTGCACGCATTGCGGCAACGGCGCCCGTGGATTGATTCATGGGGCACTGGCGGTGGGGCTCACGGAGGGGCACCGCTTCCTGACGGGGGCGGGCCGGAGCGAGGGAAGTGATTGCCACCGTGGCCGACCATCGCGGCCCCCACGTGGAGGAAACCGTAGAAGGCGATGGGAATCCATTGCTGCAGCACGGCGGGATGATCATTGATGAAGCACATCTGACCGGGTGCTAAAGGGAGGCGCATGGGAAAGGACAAACGCACCTACGATGTTTTGATTGATGTCTGGAACCGACCGGAACCCTATTTCAGGTTTACACTGCCGAAATTTTCGCGCGGCTTTCTTGGTAGACACAAGCCATGGCGGATCGCACCAAATGATAAGACGATTCCGGTGCATGTACTCGCGGGGGCAAGGCGGTGTTTGATTGCGGTCTGTCCGGATGCAGTTATTGTAGGTTCGCCAGCAGCAAAGGGTAAAGGTTACGCAGGCGGTTTAAGCATAGCGATTTCCTTGGGGTTTTTGCTGTTCTTCGGGTACATGGAGTTTTTATCATTTAAAGATTCAATGCTTGAATCCGAGTTATTCTATGGGGTGATGTTCGGACTGGTATGTTTTTTGCAATCCTGGTTTACCAGAAACTGGCTCTGCACACCCCGTGACTGGCCCATAATCTTCAATAGAAAAGATCGAACGGTGACTTATTCTCCTGTGACGGCGCCGTCCTTCTGGAAATTCTGGTCCACCAAAGTCAAGCAACAGTTCCGCACCGCGAGCTGGGATGAGGTGCGCGTGCGCAGCTATAAATACCGGCAATCCAACGCGGGTCGCTCCTTTCATGACTCCTACAGTCTGCTTCTGCTGTGGGGTGGCGAGGGGGGCGACCCGCGGGCACTCTCGCAGGCGGTGGCCATCGGCTACCAGGGCTATTTCGAGGACGAACTGCTGTGGATGCTGTGGGAACACATCCGTCGTTACATGGAGGAAAACGGCCCGGCCATTCCCCACGGCGAATCCCTGCGCCCGCGCACCCGTGGGCGGCCGATTGAGTACCCGCCGGCTATCATCAAGGCCGCCGGTGGACCGCCGCTGTCCGAAGCGGAGATTGCACGTATTGCGGCAACGGCGCCCGTGGATTGATTCATGGGCACTGGCGGTGGGGCTCACGGAGGGGCACCGCTTCCTGACGGGGGCGGGCCGGAGCGAGGGAAACCATCAGTGAGCACGGTGGTCGAGTGGAAATCGAGCGGCGCCATTTTCTCCGTTCGCTGCGCAAGCGCCAACTCCGGGCTGCGTTCGGCGATCCTTACCGCAAACACCTGTTGTTTGGCATGACCCTGACATAGCGCGAGCGCTCTGAGGTCGGGGTCGGCGGCCGTGGGTCGATCAGGTGCTTTCGGTTTTTACTGCCTGGATCAGGGTGCGGCGAAGCTGATCCAGCGCGGCGGTGTCGGTGATCGGCTGATGCTGCGCATCGGTGATGAAGAATACATCTTCTGCCCGCTCGCCAATGGTGTTGATCTTGGCGGCGTGGACCAGCACGCGGCGGCGGCGGAAAACCTCGCCCACGGTCGAGAGCAGGCCCGGCCGGTCGCCGGTGACCAGCTCCAGCAGCGTGCGCTGGTTGTCCGCGTCCTGGCTGAAGTGAACCTGCGTCGGTGTGGAAAAGTAGCGCAGGCGGCGCGAGCGGCGCTGGCTGACGGTGCGACCGGATGAGCGCGGATCGCGCAGCGCGGACACCAGCGCGTGCCGGATTTCGGCTTCGCGCTGCTCGTCGATCAGCGCGTTGCCGTTGCTCTCGGTGACAATGTAGGTGTTCAGGGCGTAGCCGTCGCGGGTACCGCTGATGCGTGCTTCCAGAATACTGAGCCCGATTTGGGCCAGCACACCGGTTGACAGGCCGAAGAAATAATCGACGTCGGCCGCATAGACGAAGACCATCGTGCCGTGCGCGGCGACGTTGCGAACCAGCACCAGCGGCAGGCCGGCTTCGCTGGTGGCCATGATCGCCCGCGTCTGCCAGGCGATTTCCTCGGCGCTGTTGCGCAGGAAGTAGTCGTCGTCCAGCCGCGTCCATACCCTGTCCACGTCGCCGGCCTCGAGCTCCGAGCCGTGCAGAAGGTGCTTCGACGCCATCTGGCGTTCGCGGATCAGCTCCGGTTCCTGCACCGGGTTGTGCAGTCCCCGCTCGAAGGCGCGGCGGGTGGAGCGGTACAGATCGGTCAGCAGGTTTTCACGCCAGGAGTTCCACAGGCTTGGGTTGGTGGCGCGAATATCGCAGACCGTGAGCAGAAACAGGTAGTCCAGATAGACTGGCTCGCCGACCGTCCGCGCAAAGTCGTGGATGACCTTTGGGTCCGCGATGTCCCGCTTCTGCGCGGTCGTGGACATGAGCAGGTGATGTTGTACCAGCCAGCTCACCAGGTCGCAGTCCCAGGTTGCCAGGCCGTGGGCGGCGCAGAACTCGCGTGCGTCCCGTGCCCCGAGATCGGAATGATCGCCGCCGCGGCCCTTGGCGATGTCGTGGAACAGGCCCGCGAGGTAAAGCAGCTCGGGTTTCGGCAGTTGCTGCATGATGCGGCTGCAAAACGGCAGTTCGTGATCGAAGCGCGGCAATGCCAGGCGGCGCATGTTGCGCACCACGAACAGAATGTGCTCGTCCACCGTGAGCGTGTGGAACAGGTCATATTGCATGCGGCCGGTGATGTGCGCGAACGCAGGCAGGTAGGCGTCGAGAACGCCGTAGCGATGCATGCGCCGCAGCGCGCGGGTGACGCCGTGCGGCTCCCGCAGTATGTCCATGAACAGGCTGCGGGCACGGATGTCCTGGCGGAAGCGATCGTCGATCAGCACGCGGTCGCGCCGGATCAGGCGAATGGTTTCCGCGCGAATGCCTTCAAGCTCGGGGTGCTGCTGCAGGGTGTGAAAGACTTCCAGCAACGCGAATGGATAGCGGCGGAAAACGTTGTCGCGCCGTGCCTCAATGTAGCCGTGACGGGAACGGAAGCGGCGCGTGAGCGGTTGCGGCTCGGCGGTCTCGTGGGCATGGACGATGGCCTCCCGGAACAGCTGCAAGAGCATGTCGTTGAGGCAGGACAGGGCCTGAACCGTGCGGTAGTAGTCCTGCATCAGCTGCTCGACCGCCAGGCTGGTGTCGTCTCCGGTATAGCCCAGCATCTCCGCTACGCGAATCTGGTGATCGAACAGCAGCCGGTCCTCGCGGCGCCCGCTCAGCATGTGCAAGGCGAAACGTACACGCCATAAAAATGCCCGGCCGTTCAGCAGTTCCGTATGCTCGTCCTCGGTCAGGAAGCCGTAGGCGACCAGCTCGTGCAGGCTGCGTGCGGCCAGCAGGCGCCGGGCGGTCCAGACGATGACATGAATGTCGCGCAGGCCGCCGGGGCTTTCCTTGACGTTTGGTTCGAGGTGATAGGCGGTATCGCGGTACTTGAGGTAGCGCTCTTCCTGCTCCTTGAGCTTGGCTTCGAAGTAGGGGCGCGCCGGCCATAAATGACGCTGCGCGCAGCGCCGGCGAACGTCGCGGAGCAGCATCTTGTCGCCGCTCAGCGGGCGCGCTTCCAGCAGATTGGTCATGACGGTGATATCGGCACGCGCGTGCTGTGCGCACTCCTTCGGCGTGCGTACGCTGTGTCCCACGTCCAGCCCGATATCCCACAGGAAGGCGATATATCGCTCCAGCGCCGCCCGGTCGCCGGCCACCAGGTCGGGACCGCGATGGAGAATCAGTACGTCGACGTCCGAGTGGGGCAGGAGTTCGCCGCGGCCGTAACCTCCCACCGCGACCAGCGCCAGGCTGGATGCATGCTCGCCGAGGTGATGCGTCCAGGCCCGGCGCAGGAGGGCATCGACAAAGCGTGCGCGCCCGTGAACCAGGTCATCGGCCGGCGCACCGGCGCGAAACGCCTTTGACAGCCAGGCCTGGGCCCACCGACGCAGGGCCCGGTAGCGTTGAATGGTTACCGCCGTCGCGGCCACGCGTGCTTCCAGCTCGGTTGGCGAAAAGGCCTTCTCGAAGTCGGACAGGGGAGGCGCGGTGAGTAACGAGTTCATCGGGCAGTTCCCGCAGGTATATGCCCGTGGGAGCGGCGCAAGCCGCGATTCTCCCGGCCGACAAAAAAGTTGTTCATGCCAGGACCTGGTTTTGTGGGAGCGACTTCAGTCGCGATATTTCTCCGCCGCCCCTACCGCTCTTCTTCGCGTTGCGTCAGGATCTCGTGGCCCGTCTCGGTGACCAGAATGGTGTGCTCCCATTGCGCGGACAGGGAGTGATCCTTGGTGACGACGGTCCAGCCATCGGGGAGCAGGCGCGTATGCCGCTTGCCGGCGTTGAGCATTGGTTCGATGGTGATGGTCATTCCCGGCTCCAGAGCCAGACCGGTGCCGCGATCGCCATAGTGCAGCACCTGGGGATCTTCGTGAAATCCGCGTCCGATCCCGTGTCCGCAGTATTCCCGCACCACCGACAGGCGGTGCCCCTCGGCAAATTCCTGGATGGCGGCGCCAATGTCGCCCAACTGCACGCCGGGTGCCACCAGCCGGATGCCGATTTGCATCGCCTCGTAGGTCAGCTCCACCAGGCGGCGGGCGCGAATGGTCGGTTCGCCGACGAAAAACGTCTTGCTGGTATCGCCGTGGAAACCGTCCTTGATGACGGTAATGTCGATATTGAGTATGTCGCCTTTCTTCAGCTTCTTTTCGCCGGGGATGCCGTGGCAGACCACGTGGTTGACCGACGTGCAGATCGACTTCGGAAAACCGTGGTAATTGAGCGGCGCGGGCACCGCATCGAGCTCGTTGACGATGTAGTCGTGACAGAGGGTGTTCAGAGCCTCGGTGGTTACTCCCGGCTGCACGTGCGGCTCGATCATTTCCAGCACCGACGCCGCCTGGCGTCCGGCGATGCGCATCTTTTCCTGTTCGTCAGGAGTCTTGATGGTGACGCTCATGGATAATCCCGTTGCAGATAGGCGTCCGATTGTTGGCGGACACAGGTTATGGTATAAAGCGAACGCTTTTTAAGCAATTGCAATGCCGGTTTCAGACTCTGCGCTGTGGCCGGCAACTACACACACGTTCCGTCACATGGGACGGGGTGCCCAGCACCTGTCGCGATCAACGCGACAGGTGCTGGGTCGTCTCCATGGGGGGCGTGGAGGTCCAACCCGACAGGAGTATTCCCAATGGCCAAGGTTACCATGCGCCAGTTGTTGCAGGCGGGCGTGCATTTCGGACATCGCACCCGCTACTGGAACCCGAAGATGGCTCCGTTCATCTACGGGCATCGCAACGAAATCCATATCATCAATCTCGAGGAGACGCTGCCGCTCCTCAACGATGCCTGCAATTATACCGGAAGGCTGGCCGCGAACGGCGGCACCATCCTGTTCGTCGGCACCAAGCGCGCCGCGCGCGAAACCATCGAAAAGGAAGCCGTGCGCTGCGACATGCCCTACGTCAATCATCGCTGGCTGGGCGGCATGCTCACCAACTTCAAGACGGTGAAGGGCTCGATCAAGCGCCTGCTCGACCTGGAGCAGATGGTCGCCGACGGGTCCATCAACCGGCTTGGCAAAAAAGAGGCCATGAGCCTGGTGCGCCAGATGGAAAAGGACCAGCGCAGCCTCGGCGGCATCAAGGGCATGCAGAGCCTGCCCGACGCGCTGTTCGTCATCGATGTCGGCTATGAGGATATCGCGGTCAAGGAGGCGGTGAAACTCGGCATTCCGGTAGTCGCGGTGGTCGATACCAATAACTCGCCCGATGGTGTGGATTACGCAATCCCCGGCAACGACGACGCGATCCGCGCGATCCGGCTGTACTCGGCCTCCATTGCGGATTCGATCATCGAAGGACGTGCGACGCGCTCCGGTGCGGCGCAGCCCGATGACTTCGTCGAGGTGACGGATGAACCGGCACCGGCACCATCCGCAGCACCAGCCGCCGCCGCGCCCGAAGAAAAAGAGTAGGGCCGGTCACCGTTATCAAAGGGCCGCGGGTGATTGATCCCGGGCCCTTCCGGACGCTGGAACTTTTGCATATCGGTTCCAGTCTGCCGGACATACCGAATCGAGAGGCTAACAGGATTATGGCAATTACCGCAGCACAGGTTAAAGCGCTTCGCGAACGCACCGGTGCGGGCATGATGGAGTGCAAACGCGCGCTGCAGAACAGCGGCGGTGACATCGACGCCGCCATCGAGCAGATGCGCAAGGATGGTCTTGCCAAGGCCGACAAGAAGGCCGGACGCACCGCCGCCGAGGGCATGATCGTGATCACGGTCGCCGAGGACCGCGGCGCAGCCGTGATGGTCGAAGTCAACTGCGAGACCGACTTTGTCGCCAAGGGCGATGATTTCCAGAATTTCGCCCGTGATGTGGCGAAGACGGCGCTGGCAGGTTCGGCGCCGGACCGCGAGGCGCTGCTCGCCAGCGACATCGGTGGCCACAGCGTGGACGAAGCGCGCCGCGCGCTGGTGGCCCGCATAGGCGAGAATATCGACGTGCGCCGTTTCGTGCGCGTGGAGGCCGGGGGCGCCGGGCTTGCGGATTATGTTCACGGGCTGCGCATTGGCGTGATTGCGGTCGTCGAGGGTGGCGATGAAGAACTGGCCCGCGACATGGCCTTGCAGGTTGCGGCCAGCGCGCCCCGTTTCGTCACCGGCGACGATGTGGATGACGAGGTCAAGCAGCGCGAGCGCGAGATACTCATCGCCCAGGCACAGGACAGCGGCAAGCCGGCCGACATCATCGAAAAGATGGTCGCCGGCCGCATGCGCAAGTTCGTGGACGAAATAACGCTGGAAGGCCAGCCCTTCGTCAAGGACCCGGACATGAGCGTCGGCGAGCTCCTCAAGCAGCGCGGCGCCCGCGTGCGGCGCTTCGAGCGCTTCGAACTGGGCGAGGGGATCGAGAAGGCCGAGGGTGATTTCGCTCAGGAGGTGATGGCCCAGATCAAGGATTCCGAATAAGCTGGTGCCAGGCCCACTGCGGCCGACTCCTGAAGAGTTGGCCGCGGGAGCGGCGCCGGCGGCGGCAGAGCGCTGTCATCGTGGCGGAGGCCGTGTCTGCGAACGGAGTCTTTTCATACCCGATTTGTTCCGAATCAATCAGTCACCGGCCCCATAGGAGAGCCCTCCGTGTCCGAAGCGAAACCGGCGTATAACCGAATATTGCTGAAACTGAGCGGGGAGGCTCTGCTGGGCGAGCAGCCGTATGGCGTCGACCCGGCCATCGTGCACCGGCTGGCCGGAGAGATTCAGGATGTGGTCAATGCCGGCGTGGCAGTGGCGGTAGTCGTTGGCGGAGGCAACATCTTCCGCGGCGCGGGCCTGGCGGATGCCGGCATGGACCGGGTGACGGGCGATCACATGGGCATGCTGGCGACGGTCATCAACGCCCTGGCCCTGCAGGACGCGCTGGAGCGCATCGGCCTGTATGCGCGCGTCATGTCCGCAATTCGCATCAATCAGGTGTGCGAGGACTATATCCGCCGCCGGGCGGTACGGCATCTGGAGAAGGGCCGGGTCGTCATCTTCGCCTCCGGCACCGGCAACCCCTTCTTCACGACCGATTCCGCCGCCAGCCTGCGCGCGATCGAAATCGGCGCGGAACTCATGCTCAAGGCTACCAAGGTGGACGGCGTCTATTCGGCGGATCCGTTCAAGGATGCCAGTGCAACCCGCTATCGGCATCTGACCTATGATGAGGTGCTCGACCAGCGCCTTGCGGTGATGGACCTGACGGCAATCGTCATGTGTCGCGATAACGGCCTGGCGCTCAGGGTGTTCAACATGAACCGGGCAGGAGATCTCATGCGCATTGTAATGGGCAACCAGGACGTGGGAACCCTGGTCGACAATGGAGGCCAGCATGATCGAGGAGATTAAGGGCGATGCCGCCAGGCGAATGAAAAAAAGCCTGGATGCATTGGTGCAGGAGTTCGCCAAGATCCGGACGGGGCGGGCGCACGTCAGCCTTCTTGATCACGTGCGCGTCGAGTACTACGGTGCCGAGGTACCGCTCAACCAGGCTGCCACGGTCGTCGCCGAGGATGCGCGCACGCTTTCGGTCACCCCCTGGGACAAGAACATGGTGCAGCCGATCGAGAAGGCGATCATGACGTCGGACCTGGGGCTCAATCCTTCCACCGCCGGCCAGGTTATCCGGGTGGTCATGCCGCCCCTGACCGAGGAGCGCCGGCGCGATCTGGTCAAGGTGGTGCGCAACGAGGCCGAAACGGCCCGTGTGGCCATCCGCAACATTCGTCGCGACGCGAATCAGGATCTTCGCGATATGGTAAAAGAAAAGATGATCAGCGAAGATGACGAGCACCGCGGCGGCCAGGAGATCCAGAAACTGACCGACAAATATATCGCCGAGATCGAATCGGTGCTGGAAGCGAAAGAAAAGGAGACGATGGCGCTGTAGCGCCGCCCCCGATAACACACATGGATGCCGCCGTGCACGAAAGCCATCAGCAATGCCATAGCGTGCGCCAGCGACGGTTCCGATACGCTTTGGTCAGGGTCTGCTGAATAACCGTTCGGTCGATCCTGGTTTCCCGCGGGTTCCACACATGCCATATGATTGTTCAGCGGCTACGCCGCGGCACGTAGCCATTATCATGGACGGCAACGGGCGATGGGCGCAGCGGCGCCATCTGCCCCGTGCCGCCGGACATCGCGCCGGCGTCAAGGCGACGCGCCGCATCGTGCGTGAGGTGGCGAGGCGAGGCGTCGAAGTGCTGTCGCTGTTTGCCTTCAGCAGCGAGAACTGGCAGCGCCCCGCGACCGAGGTCGGCCTGCTCATGGACCTGTTCCTGCGTACGCTTCAGCGCGAGATCGACGACCTGCGCCGCAACGACATATGCATCAGCTTCATCGGCGATCACGATGCCTTTCCGGATGGCTTGCGCAAACAGATGGCGGACGCCGAAGCGACCACGGCCGGCAACAGCGGCCTCAAGCTCATGGTGGCGGTAGGCTATGGCGGGCGCTGGGACATGGGTCAGGCGGCACGTGCGTTGGCGCTGGAGGTGGAGCAGGGGCGCTTGCAGGCGGCGCAGGTGGATGCGGAGCATCTGGGCTCGCATCTGAGTCTGGGCGATCTGCCGGATCCGGACCTGTTCGTGCGCACCGGCGGCGAGTATCGGATCAGCAACTTTCTGCTCTGGAATCTCGCCTACACCGAACTCTACTTTACCGACGTGCTGTGGCCCGATTTTGGTGAAGAAGAACTGCAGCGCGCGTTCGACTGGTTTGCGGGTCGCGAGCGCCGCTTCGGCCGCGTGGCCGAAGCGGCGGTTCATTCATGATCCCGGCTGCATGACGCGCGGCGGCCGGGTACGTCATGCTCAGACAGCGGATAATCACGGCCTCGATCGCTATTCCCTGCGTCGTAGCGGCGATCTGGTGGTTGCCGATCGGGATCCTGGCCCTCCTTTTTGGCGTCCTGATGCTGTTCGCCGCGCTCGAATGGGCCGGTCTCATGGGTTTGAAGACGCCAGCGGCGCGTGCGCTGTATGTCGTCCTCATGGCCGTGGTGCTGGGCGTGCTGTGGCATTTGCATGACCGGACGCTCGTTCTTGAGTGCGTGTTGGCGCTAAGCTTTGCGTGGTGGTGCTTCGCGCTGGTCGCGGTGGCTCGCTATCCGCGCGGGGCGCTGGGACACGGCTCCGGCCTCGCGCAACCGTCATGGTCGGGCGTGGTCAAGTCCGGCGCCGCCGGCGTGCTTGTGCTGGGGCCGGCATTCATGGCGCTCGTGCAGCTCCACCAGTCGGGTCCGCGCGGCCCGATGTGGATTCTGGTGCTGCTGGCTTTGGTGTGGGCGGGGGATAGCGGCGCCTACTTTGTTGGTCGTGCCGCGGGCCGCCACAAGCTCGCACCCGCAGTGAGCCCGGGCAAAACGCGGGAGGGCGCATTCGGCGGGATTGCATCGAGTGTCATCATTACCGTGCTGCTCGGCGCCGGCGCGTTGGGAATCGGTGGCGCTGCACTGGTGGCGCTGGTTATATTGGCGGCGGGCGTGAGTGTATTCTCCATTGTGGGCGATCTGCTGGAGAGCGTGTTCAAGCGTGCCGCAGGCGTCAAGGATAGCGGTATGCTGTTCCCCGGGCACGGTGGCGTGCTCGATCGCCTCGACAGCCTGTTTGCCGCGGCACCTTTGTTCGTACTGGGTTTGATGCTTGCGAGGCTGGAATGAGCATCGGCATTACCATACTCGGCTCCACCGGTACCATCGGCGTCAACACGCTGGATGTGGTACACCGCCATACGGATCGTTTCCACGTGGTGGCATTGACCGCGTGCCACAACGTGCAGCGCATGCTGGAACAGTGCACCACCTGGCGGCCGCGTTATGCCGCGATGGCCGATAGCCAGGCGGCTCTCGAACTGGAACGCGAGCTGCGGAACCGGAACCTGAAAACCGAAGTCCTAGCTGGGAACGAAGGACTCGTGCAGGCGGCTGCAGCGCCCGAGGCGTCGCAGGTGATGGCGGGAATCGTCGGCGGCGCCGGGCTGGCGCCGACCCTGGCGGCAGCGCGCGCCGGCAAGCGGGTACTGCTCGCCAACAAGGAGTCACTGGTGATGGCGGGGAGTCTGTTCATGGCCGAAGTCGAGCGCTCGGCCGCGGAACTGATCCCGATCGACAGCGAACACAACGCCATTTTTCAGTGCATGCCGCCGGATTTTCGCTGTGGTTCCCGGGCGCCCGGTGTGAGCCGCATACTGCTGACCGCTTCCGGGGGGCCGTTCCGGGAGATCCCGCTGCCGGAGCTGGCGAGTGTGACGCCGGAAATGGCGGTACGCCATCCGAACTGGGTCATGGGGCGCAAGATTTCGGTGGACTCGGCCACCATGATGAACAAAGGGCTCGAATTGATCGAAGCGTCGTGGCTGTTCGGCATGCCGCCCAGCGATCTGCAGGTTGTGCTGCATCCGCAGAGCATCGTGCATTCGATGGTCGAATATGTGGACGGCTCCACCCTGGCGCAACTGGGGCAACCGGACATGCGTACGCCGATCGCTCGTGCCATGGCTTTTCCGGAGCGCATCACCGCCGGTGTACCGGCGCTGGATCTGTACCGCACGGGCCGGCTTGATTTTGGCGAGGCCGACGTGGAACGCTTCCCGTGTCTTGCCGTTTGTCTGCGCGTGCTGGCGACGGCGGGCATGACGCCGGTGGTGCTGAATGCGGCCAACGAGGTTGCGGTCACGGCGTTTCTGGACCACGGGCTGGCGTACCCGGGTATCGTGGCGGTGGTTGAGGATTGTCTCGATCGCGCGGCCGGCGAGTGCGATATCAGCAAGCCGCCGGATGCATTGGAGACGGTCATGGCCGTCGATCAACTGACGAGAAAATTTGCCCGCGAGGCGGTGGCGAGCCGTTGCTCCTGATAACGACATGACGCAGATTCTTATTTCCATAGTCGCTTTCATCGTGGCCATCGGGGTGCTGGTCGCCTTCCACGAATTCGGCCACTTCTGGGTGGCGCGGAAACTTGGCGTCAAGGTGCTGCGCTATTCGATCGGATTCGGCACGCCGCTGTGGCGACACCGGTCGCGCCGCTCGGGCGTCGAGTACGTCATCGCCGCGCTGCCGCTGGGCGGCTACGTGCGCATGCTCGACGAGCGCGAGGGGGAGGTGGCGGAGACCGAGAAGCATCTTGCCTTCAACCGTCAGCCGGTGTGGAAGCGGATACTGATCGTCGTTGCCGGGCCGGGTTTCAATTTCATTTTTGCGATTGCCGCGTACTGGCTGATGTTCGTCATCGGCGTGACCGGTCTGAAGCCGCTGATCGGCGACGTTGGCGTGAACAGCATCGCGTATCAGGCGGGGCTGCGCGGTGGCGAGGAAATTGTTGCCGTCAACGGGAGCGCGACGCCGACCTGGGAAGTGGCCCGTACCGAACTGCTGGAGGGCGCCCTGGGCGGACACGAGATTCGCCTGCGTGTGCGCGAGCCGTCCGGTTCGATCCATGAGACCGCACTGGATACGCAGGGACTCAGTGTCGATCCGGAGAAATTTTTCGGCGCTCTGGGCCTGCAGCCGGCAAGGCCGAAGCTCGCGCCGGTGATTGGCGATGTGCTGCCGGATGGGGCAGCGGCGCGTGCCGGCCTGCAGTCCGGCGACCGGATTGTTTCCGCGAACGGCCATGCGATATCGACCTGGGAAGAATGGGTCATGTGGGTTCGCGCGCGACCGGATCAGGACGCGACGGTGGTGGTGGAGCGCGACGGCAGCCGGCAAACGTTGCACATGCATGTCGGCAGCTCCACTCAGGATGGCACCACGATCGGGCACATCGGTGCAGGCGTGAAGATCGACCGCAGCGCGTTCGATGCCATGTCGACAGTGGTGCGCCACGGGCCGCTGGCGGCCGTGTCCGCCGGTGCCACCCATACCTGGGACATGACTGCACTCACCATCGGCCTGCTCGCGCGCATGGTGACGGGAGAGGTATCCTGGCGCAACGTGAGCGGCCCGATCAACATCGCCCAGTACGCCGGCTATACGGCAGAAATGGGTCTGGCGCCGTTCCTGAGCTTTCTCGCCATCGTCAGTATCAGCCTCGGGGTACTCAATCTGCTGCCCATCCCGGTGCTCGACGGCGGTCATCTTCTGTATTATGTCGTCGAATTCGTCAAAGGCAGCCCCCTCTCGGAGAGGGCGCAAATGATGGGCCAGCAGTTGGGGTTGGCGCTGCTGCTGATGTTGATGAGTCTTGCCTTTTATAACGATATCGCGCGCTTGGTCGGCTGACGTTTTTATGAGACAACTTTTGATCGGGCACAAGCTCGCCTGGATAGTATTGTGTTTTTTTCTTTCGCTGGCACCGGCATACGCTTTTCAGTCCTTTATCATTCACGACATCGAGGTGGAGGGGCTGCAACGGCTTGAAAAGGGAACGGTACTGACCTACCTGCCGGTCTCCGCCGGCGATGAGCTGAATGAAAACACCGCCCGGCAGAGTATCCGCGCCCTGTACAATACCGGCCTGTTCAAGGATGTGACCCTGGAGAAAGGCTCCGGCCCGGAAGGACCGATACTGGTGGTCAAGGTGGTCGAGCGCCCCGCAATCTCCTCATTCAGCATCACCGGCAACAAGAAGATCGGCGGCAAGGATCTGAAGAAAGCGCTGCGCGATGCGGGGCTGGCCCGCGGTGAACTGTTTCGTCGCTCCCTGCTGGAAAATGTCGAGCAGAGCCTGCGCCGCGAATACTACGCCAACGGCTACTACGGCGTTCGCATCGATACCGACGTCAAGCACCTGTCCAACAATCGGGTGAGCATCGAGATCAATGTCAAGGAAGGCGATGTGGCGAAGATCCGCAGCATCAACATCGTGGGCAACCACGCCTTCAGCAACGAAGTCCTGCTGGATACGTTCAAGCTGAGTACGCCGACGGCGCTGTCCTGGCTGACCAAGAACGACCGCTACTCACGCGAGAAGCTGGTCGGCGACCTGGAGGGCCTGACCTCGTTTTATCAGGACCGCGGCTATTTGCGGTTTTCGGTCGATTCGGTGCAGGTGGCGCTGAGCCCGGACAAGCGCGACATCTACATCACCATCAACGTTTCCGAGGGCGACCGCTATCACGTCAAGGACTTCAAGCTGACGGGCAACCTGATCCTGCCGCGCGAGACGCTCAAGTCATTGGTCACCGTGCGCCCCGGCGACATCTTTTCGCAGAAGGCGGCGACGGAAAGCGCCGACAAGATCAGTTCGCGCCTGGCGGACGAGGGTTACGCCTTCGCCAAGGTCACGCCCAGGACCGAGATCGTGCCGGATACCAACGACGTCAATATCACTTTCGACGTGGTGCCGGGCGATCGCGTGTATGTCCGCCGCATCAGCTTCAGCGGCAATTTCAAGACCAACGACATTACCTTGCGGCGCGAGCTGCGCCAGTTCGAGGGCGCCTGGTTTTCGCGCGCCGCCGTGCAGCGCTCCCGCACCCGGCTGGCACGTCTGCCCTACGTGCAAAGCGTGGATGTCAGCACCAAGCGCGTGCCGGGCACGACCGATCTGGTGGACATCAACTTCAGCATCGTGGAGCGTGCGCCAGGCTCGATCCAGGCGGGGATCGGCTATTCGGGCGCCGAAGGTGTACTGCTCACCGGCGCCGTCACCCATACCAATTTCATGGGCACCGGCAACCGGATCAGCCTGCGCTTCGACAACAGCAGCATTTCCAAGATCTACAGCGCAAGCTGGACGGATCCGTACGCGACCGAGTCGGGCGTCAGCCGTACGCTGTCCGGTTACTACCAGGAAACCAACCGCCTGATCCGCAACAGTACCGGTTTCGATACCGATACCCTGGGCCTGTCGCTGACCTACGGCATTCCGTTGTCGGAGTTCAGCTCGCTGCGTCTCGGCGGCGGCCTGCAGGACACCACCATCACGTCGGACCCCGCGAACACATCGCAGGAGGTGCAGGACTTCGTCGATCGCAATGGCGAGCGGGCGCTGAACTTCCTGTTCAAAACCGGCATTACCCGTGATACCCGCAACCGCACCATTTTCGCTACCCGTGGTTCATTGCATGAACTCAGTCTGGACGTGGCGGTTCCGGGCAGCGACCTGACGTACTACAGCAGCACCTACAACTATCAGCAATTCATTCCGTTCGGCAGTCTCTTTACCCTGCATTTCAACGGTACCGTAGGGTATGCCAATGGCTACAGCGACTCCGAGGTGCCCCCTTATGCGCACTTTTTCGCCGGTGGTTTCGAATCCGTGCGCGGGTACGAGCCGGGTTCGCTGGGGCCGCGCGACTCGTTCGACAATCCGTATGGCGGCACCTTCAAGACGGTCGCGCAGACCGACCTGCTTCTGCCGACGCCGCTGGCCAGCAATAACAAGTCGACCCGTTTCACGCTCTTTTACGACATCGGTGACGTGTACGCCAAGCCCTCGGATTTCGATTTTTCCGAGATGAGCAGCTCCGCGGGACTCGCGTTTTACTGGTTTACGCCATTTCTCGGTGTACTCAAGCTGAGTTACGCTGTACCGATTCATGAGGGTCCCAACAGTCGCGTGCAGCGCTTCCAGGTGTCGTTCGGTACAGGATTTTAGTAACAATTTGGCAGGAGACGAATGGTGAAAACACTAAACAGAATCACGCTGGCATCGGCGCTGCTGCTGATGCTGGCGTGGACGCAAGGCGCGGTTGCCGCCGGCACTTCCATCGCAGTGGTCAACTCGGGCCTTCTGATCAAAGAGGCGCCGCAGGCGGAAGCAGCGCGCGCGCGTCTTTCGCAAGAGTTTGCCGATCGCCGTGCCCAGCTGCAGCAGGAACAGCAGAAACTCATGGAAGATGTGAAAAAGCTGCAACGTGACCAATCGGTGATGAGCAAGTCGACCGCGGAGAAAAAGCAAAATGAGCTGCGCCAGCGCCAGCAGGCCCTGAAGCAGAAGCAGGACGATTACAATCAGCAAGTGCAGCAGCGCGAGAAGAGCGAATTCGACAAGCTGCGCAAGCAGATCTACGACGTGATCGTGCGAGTGGCCAAGGCCCGCGGTTATGACCTGGTCCTGAGCGAGGGTATCGTTTACGCGGCGGACAAGATCAACATCACTGATGAGGTCCTGGCCGAGCTCGGAAAGGCGAAATAAACCCGTGTGCCGGATGCCGCTCGGGAGGAGAGTGCGGTGGAAATAGCCCTGGGGGAGCTCGCCCGCCGCTATGACCTGGAATTGCAGGGTGATCCCGATCTGCTGATAAACGGCGTCTGTACCCTGCGTAATGGCCGTCACGGCGCGTTGTCCTTTCTGGCCAATCCCCTGTATGCCAGATACCTGGAAACGACTGCCGCCTCGGCCGTTGTGCTCGCGCCCACGTACGCGCATCGCTGCCGTGCGGCGGTGCTGATAAGCGAGGATCCGTATCTCGCGTATGCGCGTATCGCCGCACTGTTCGCGGAGGAAGCACGGCCGGCGCCGGGAATACACCCGCGGGCGTGGGTGAGCGAGGATGCATTTGTGGATTCCGGCGCAGCAGTTGCGGCGGGAGCGGTCGTCGAAGCGGGCGCGCATGTCGCCGCCGGTGTACTGGTTGGTCCCGGTAGCGTGATTGGCGAAGGCTGCGTTATCGGTGCCGACTGCCGTCTGGGCGCCAATGTCAGTATCTGCGATGGCGTACGGCTCGGCGAGCGTGTTCGCGTGCTGCCGGGTGCGGTGATCGGCAGTCGCGGTTTCGGTCTCGCGCGCGACGGCGCGGGTTGGCTCGAGGTGCCGCAACTGGGCGGAGTCGTGATCGGCGATGACGTGGAAGTGGGCGCCAACACCACCATCGATCGCGGTGCGCTGGAAGATACCGTAATCGAGGACGGCGTCAAGCTGGACAATCAGATCCAGGTCGGTCACAACGTGCGCATCGGTGCGCATACGGCAATCGCCGGCTGTACCGGTATCGCCGGAAGCGTCACGATTGGTCGCCGTTGCATGATTGGCGGCCATGTTGGCATCAATGGCCATATCCGCATCGACGATGACGTCGCCGTCATGGGCATGACCATGGTTACGAAGTCTCTGCGCGGTCCCGGTGTCTATGCGTCGGGTCTGCCGGTCGAGCCGGCATCCACATGGCGCCAGCTGGTGGCACGTGTGCGGCGCCTGCACAAACTCGAGAACAAGATTAAATCAATCGCGCAGAAAATTGAAGATAAAGAGGAAAAAACTTGAACACTGCGGATATTCACGAAATCCTCAAGCTGCTCCCGCACCGGTATCCCTTTCTTCTGGTGGACAAGGTGCTCGAGTGCAATCCGGGCAAATCCCTGGTCGCCATCAAGAATGTGACGATCAACGAGCCGTTCTTTACGGGGCATTTTCCCAGCCGCCCGGTCATGCCGGGGGTGCTGATTCTGGAGGCGCTGGCGCAGGCGACCGGGCTGCTGACGTTCCTGACCAGCGGCGGACCTCCGGATCGGGAGATGCTGTACTACTTCGTCGGCGTGGACAAGGCGCGTTTCAAGCGTCCGGTGGAGCCGGGCGACCAGATGAAGCTGTGCGTGGAACTGCTCAAGTACCGGGCAAGCGTGTGGAAGTTCGAGGCCCTGGCCCGGGTGGACGACCAGGTCGTCTGCGAGGCGGAGTTGATGTGCGCGGCAAAGGAGTTTGCTGATGATTGACGCGAGCGCGATTGTCGATCCGGCGGCCGAGATTGCCGACGATGCGACCATCGGGCCGTATTCGGTGATCGGCCCGGATGTGCGCATCGGCTCCGGCACCTGGATCGGACCACATGTGGTGGTGAAAGGCCCGACCCGCATCGGCCGTGACAATCGCATCTTTCAGTTCAGTTCGATTGGCGACGCGCCGCAGGACAAAAAATACGGCGCGGAAGACACGTTTCTGGAGATCGGTGATCGCAATACGATCCGCGAATGCTGCACCATCAATCGCGGTACCGAGCAGGACCTGGGCTACACCCGCATCGGCAACGACAACTGGATCATGGCCTACGTACATATCGCCCACGATTGCGTGCTCGGTGATCAGGTCGTCATGGCCAATGGCACCAGCCTTGCGGGCCATGTGCGTGTGGGCAGCCATGTCGGCTTCGGCGGCTTTTCCCTGGTACACCAGTTTTGCCGTATCGGTGACCATGCCTACACCGGACACAGCAGCCACGTAACCCGGGACGTGCTGCCTTACGTGCTGGTGGCGGGGGTCGAGCGCACGCGGCCGTATGGTGTCAACGTGGTGGGCCTGCAGCGGCAGGGTTTCACGGCGGAGCAGATCGCCACAATCAAGAGCGGCTACAAGATACTGTTTCGCTCCGGCCTGACGCTCGAGGATGCCCGCGCCCGCCTTGCGGAGGCGGCCAGCACCCAGCCGGTGTTGCAACCGATGGTGGATTTTCTTGGTGATTCCGTGCGCAGCATTTTGCGCTAGATGTGGTGGTGGATTCCAGGCCGGACCGGCTTACCGTCGCCGTTGTGGCTGGCGAGACGTCAGGGGATATTCTGGGGGCCGGGCTGATTCGCGAGCTGTCTGCGCTGTTGCCCGACGCGCGCTTCGAGGGCGTCGCGGGGCCGCTGATGAAGGCTGCCGGTTGCGAGCCGTTGGCAACGACCGAGGAGCTGTCGGTCATGGGGTTGGCGGAGGTCGTGACGCACCTGCCGCGCCTGCTGCGTCTGCGCCGCCGGCTGCGGGCCCATTGGCTGCATGAGCGCCCGGATGTGTTCGTCGGTATCGATGCGCCGGACTTCAATCTGGGTCTGGAGAGCGTGCTTCACGAACACAGCATCCGTACCGTCCATTACGTCAGCCCTTCCGTATGGGCGTGGCGTCGGGGACGCGTACGCAAGATTGCTCGCGCGGTGGATACGATGCTTACGCTGTTCCCGTTCGAGGCGGATTTCTATCGCGAGCATCGGGTACCGGTCACGTGGACGGGCCACCCGCTGGCCGATCAGATTGCCATGGTGCCGGACGCCGAGCGTGCGCGGGCGCAGCTGGGGTTGCCGCCGAAAGGCCGGCTTGTCGCCTTGCTGCCGGGGAGCCGCCTGAGCGAAGTCACGCGCCTTGCGGAGCCGTTCCTCGCAACCGCGCAGTGGCTGACGCAATGCATCCCGGAGCTGCACTTCGTCGCGCCCATGGCCAATCCCGCGGTTGCAACCGCCTTTGATCAAGCGCGGGCGGCACAGTATGCTGATTTGCCGCTGACCTGCATCGATGGCCAGTCGCGCACCGCGATGGAAGCAGCCGATGCGGTGCTGGTCGCTTCCGGCACGGCGACGCTGGAGGCAATGCTGCTCAAGCGGCCGATGGTCGTCGCCTACCGGGTCTCGCCGCTGAGTGCGTGGTTGGTGCGGCGCACCGGATTGATCCGGATGGGCCACTACAGTATCCCGAATCTGCTCATGGAGCGTGCCGGATATCGTGATGGCTTTGTTGATGAGTTTATTCAGGAGCAGGTGGATCCGGCGCTCATGGGGCCGGCCCTGCACCGGCTCCTGTCCGCTTCGGAGCAGCGTGCAGAACAGATTCGCCGGTTTCACGAGCAGCATATTCTGCTGCGCCGTGACGCGGACTGGATCGCGGCCCGCGCGGTCGCCCGTCTGTTGGGGTCCGATAACGATCATCGTCGCCGCGCGGCCTCGCGGATCATGGATAATCGATGACCGGCGCTGGCCGTATCGGCATGGGCGTGCTGATTGCCGGTGTCGATGAGGTCGGCCGCGGGCCGCTTGCGGGACCGCTGGTTGCGGCGGCGGTCATTCTTGATCCCGCGCGCCCGATAGCGGGACTGACCGATTCGAAGCAGCTGAGCGCGCACCGCCGCGCGGCGCTGGCCGTGGAGATACGCGAACGGGCACTGGCCTGGTCGCTGGGGCGGGCCGAGGTGGACGAAATCGATGCCATAAACGTGTTCCAGGCCAACCTCCTGGCGATGCAGCGCGCAGTCGCCGCGTTGCCGCTGATGCCGGAGGAAGTGCTGGTCGACGGTAACCGCTGCCCGCGTTTTGCCTGTCCCGCCCGGGCTATCGTCGGCGGCGATCGCTGCAACGCCGCAATCAGCGCAGCCTCGATCATCGCCAAGGTGGCCCGCGATCGCGAGATGTGCGACTGGGCGACGCGGTATCATCATTACGGTTTCGAGCGCCACAAAGGCTATGGCACGGCGGTGCATCTGACAGCGCTGCGCCGCTATGGGCCATGCCCGATCCATCGGCACACGTTCGCGCCGGTGCGTGAGTTGCTGGACGGAGCGCCGTGGTCGCCGCTCCCACAATGCCGGCCCGCCCACAGGTAATTTGTTCCGGATCAACAGATTTCATGTCGCACGAATTCATCCATCTGCATCTGCATACCGAGTATTCGCTGGTCGACGGCATCGTGCGCATCAAGCCGCTGATGGCGGCGCTGGAAGCGCGCTCGATGCCCGCAGTCGCGGTGGCCGATCAGAGCAATCTGTTCGCGTTGGTGAAGTTCTACCGGGCAGCCCAGAGCGCGGGGATCAAGCCGATCGTCGGCGTGGACCTGTGGGTGGAGGAACCCGGCAGCGATGCCCCATCGCGGCTGGTAGTGCTGTGCCAGGATGAAACCGGTTACCGCAATCTCACCCGGCTCGTGACCCGCAGCTATGTCGAGGGACAGCAGCGGGGGGTGGCGCTCGTGCGCCGCGGATGGCTGGAGCAGGCTTCGGACGGCCTGATTGCCCTCTCGGGCGCCCGCGAGGGAGATATAGGCCGCGCTCTGCTGGGGCAGCACGACGCCGTGGCCGAGCAGGCCCTCGACTATTGGAAAGGGCTGTTTCCGGACCGCTTCTACATCGAACTGCAACGCACGGGGCGCAGCGGCGAGGAAGCCTACGTGGAAGCGGCGGTAGCGCTGGCGGTGGCCCACGACGTGCCGGTAGTCGCCACCAACGACGTGCGCTTCATCGAGCGCGACGATTTCGAGGCGCACGAGGTTCGGGTGTGCATCCACGAGGGGCGAACGCTGAGCGACCCTCGGCGGCCGCGGCACTACAGCGCGGAGCAGTACCTGAAGACGGCGGCCGAGATGGCGGAGCTGTTTTCCGATTTGCCCGAGGCGCTGGAGAACTCGGTCGAGATTGCGCAACGGTGCAACCTGGAACTCAATCTCGGCAAGAACTTCCTGCCCGAATTTCCGTTGCCCGAAGGGCAGTCCGTGGAGTCGCACCTGCGGGCCGAGGCACAGCGGGGGCTGGCACAGCGGCTGGAAGCAGCGGAAAACGCACAGGCGCTTGCCGCCCACCAGGACGAATACGAGACGCGCCTGAATCACGAGCTGGCGGTGATTCAGGAGATGGGCTTTCCCGGCTACTTCCTCATTGTCGCGGACTTCATCCAGTGGGCCCGCGACAATGCGGTACCAGTGGGGCCGGGGCGCGGCTCGGGTGCCGGCTCGCTGGTCGCCTATGCACTGGGTATCACGGATCTGGATCCGCTGGAGCACGAACTCCTGTTCGAGCGCTTTCTCAACCCCGAGCGGGTGTCCATGCCGGACTTCGATATCGACTTCTGCATGGAGAGGCGCGACCGGGTGATCGACTACGTGGCCCGGCGCTACGGCCGCGAGCGCGTCTCCCAGATCATCACCTACGGCAGCATGGCGGCGCGTGCCGCGGTGCGCGATGTGGGCCGTGTCCTCGGCCATCCATACGGCTTCGTCGATCGTATCGCCAAACAGGTACCGTTCGCGGTCGGGATGACGCTGGAGAAGGGACTGGCGGAATCGCCCGAATTGAAGGCGAGCTACGACGACGATGAAGTCGTCCATTACCTCATCGACATGGCCCTGTCGCTGGAGGGCATCGCGCGTAATGCGGGCAAGCACGCGGGTGGCGTGGTGATTGCGCCCAGCGACCTCACCGACTTCACGCCGCTGTACTGCGAGCCCGGCGGCGAAAGCCTGGTGACCCAGTTCGACAAGGACGACGTGGAAGCGGTCGGCCTGGTGAAGTTCGACTTCCTTGGCCTGCGCACGCTCACCATCATCGATCGGGCGATGCAGAGCGTGAATGCGCGGCGCGAGGCCGACGGCGAGCCGCCCGTGGATGTACGCCGCATTCCGCGGGATGACCCGGCCGTCTACCGTCTCCTCAAGAAAGGGACGACCACGGCGATCTTCCAGCTCGAATCGGCCGGCATGCGCAAGCTCATCAAGGATCTCAAGCCCGACACGTTCGAGGACATCGTCGCACTGGTGGCCTTGTACCGCCCGGGGCCGCTGCAGTCCGGCATGGTGGCTGACTTCATCAATCGCAAGCACGGCGATGCGCGGGTGCAGTACCCTCATCCGAGTCTGGAGCCGGTTCTGAGGCCGACCTACGGCATCATCCTGTATCAGGAGCAGGTGATGCAGATCGCCCAGGTACTCTCCGGCTACACGCTGGGCGGTGCCGATCTGCTGCGCCGGGCGATGGGCAAGAAGAAGCCGGAAATCATGGCGAAAGAGCGCGCCAACTTCGTGCGCGGCGCCGTCGAACGAGGAGTCGAGGAAAAAACCGCGGCCTACATCTTCGACCTGGTGGAGAAGTTCGCAGGCTACGGGTTCAACAAGTCGCATTCCGCTGCCTACGCGCTCGTCTCCTATCAGACCGCCTGGCTCAAGGCGCACTATCCGGCAGCGTTCATGAGCGCGGTGCTGTCCAGCGACATGGATCACACCGACAAGGTCGTGATGATGATCGACGAGTGCCAGCGCCTCGCCATCGAGGTGTTGCCGCCGGATGTCAACCAGTCGGAGTTCAGCTTCGCCGTGGTCGACGAGCGCACGATCCGCTATGGCCTGGGCGCTATCAAGGGCGTGGGCGAGGGCGCGGTGGAAGGCATTCTGGCGGAGCGCCGGGAGCACGGTGCCTACGCCGATCTGGCAGATTTCTGCCGGCGGATCGATACGCGCAAGGTCAACAAGCGGGTGCTGGAGGCCCTGATCTACGCCGGCGCGCTCGATGGGCTGGGACCCAACCGTGCCAGTCTGGTGCGGGCGTTGCCGCGCGCGCTGGCGATGGCGGAGCAGCAGCTGGCGGCAACCGCAGCCGGTCAGGATGATATGTTCGGCCTGGCGCCAGAGGTCGCGAAGCAGGACGACAGCCCGATCGAAACGGTTGCCGAGTGGCCGGACGCGGTACGTCTGCAGGCGGAGAAGGACACGCTGGGGCTTTATCTGACCGGACATCCGATCAACGCCTATGTGGGTGAACTGAAGCATCTGGTCAGTGGCACCATCGCGGAACTGGTACGCGACGCCGCGGCCACTTCCGGCTCGAACGGCTTCGGGCAGAATGGCAGGCGCGGCCGGCAGGTCTGCCTGGCCGGGCTGGTGGTGGATCTGCGCATCCGGGCCGGGCGCCGTGCCATCCTGACGCTGGATGACCGCAGCGCCCGCATCGAGTGCGTATTGTTCGAGGACAAGCTCAATGCGTACCGCCGCCTGCTGCAGAAGGACAGCCTGCTGATCGTGCAGGGCAGTCTGAGCTATGACGAGTATGCCGACGACTATCGGGTCAGCCCGCGAGAGCTGATGGACCTGGATGAGGCGCGTGCGCGTTACGCGGTGCATGTGCTGGTGAGATGGCGCTCGCAGGCGGCTGATGACGATATGGACCAGCTTGAGAACTGTCTGCGGAATTATCGCAGCGCCGAGGGTTGCCCAATAACGTTACGCTATCGTAACGGGCGCGCCAGCGCTGATCTGCGCCTGGACGATGCGTGGCGCGTGCAGGTGTGCGAAGGACTGCTCGGCGACCTGCGCAAGCTCTGCGGGCCGAAGGCGGTCGACGTAGCTTACCGCAGGGCCTGAAAGTCCGTATCGGTTCGGCCATGGGCCTTGTTTTGGTATTGTAGCCCTGTTTTTCCATTGTCTTGGAAGTCGGATCGACAATACAGCCGGATCGACGGCAGCGGCCCGAGGCGCGCAAAAGCGGCGGACAACCATAAAAAAATAATATAAACATCAGTATACCGGATACGGTGCCCCTTGGCGGCCTGTTGCCGTCAAATGCACGAAGCATGTGCATCTGACGGGCCGCACGCGATTGAAAAGCATGTTTCCGCCGATCCGGCAGCGGCCGGGCCTTATGGTGGATTATTCAGTTTTTCCCTAATATCCAGATTTGTCCGAGCCCGGTTTTCGACGCATCCAGGAGGTAGCAGCGAAGTGGCAAAAAACTCCGCGATTGCCAAGGCAGCTCTGATAGTTGAAGCGATTGCCAACAATCGTCAACCAAGTAACATCGCCGACCTGGCCAACGAGCTCGGTATGCCCCGACAGACGGTTCACCGGGTGCTTGTGCAATTGTCGGAAATCGGGCTGGTGCGGCGAGATGCGCTCAGGGAGCGCTATTTTGTCGGGCAACGGCTGCATGATATCTCCATGTCGGTTTTGTTCACATCCAATGCCGACACCGCAGTAAACATTATTCTCCGAACCCTGGCTGAGGAGGTGCGCGAAACCTGTAACATCGGTATGGTCGAGGCGGGCACGGTCGTCTATCTCGATCGCGTGGAATGCGACTGGCCACTCCGGGTACAACTGCGGCCCGGCAGCCGCGTACCGATCTACTGCACCGCAATCGGGAAACTTCTTCTTGCCCATATGCCGGAGCAGAAACGGCAGGCGCTTGTGGATAGCTTCAACTTCGAACGGCTGACACCAAATACGCTGATGAACCCCGGCGAGCTCTGGGAGGATCTGCAGCAGATCGTGAAGCGAGGTTATGCCATCAATAATCAGGAGGACTCTCTTGGCCTGGTGGCTGTTGCTGTACCCATTTTCAATTCCGAAGGTGAGGTGGCCGCCGGCCTTGCAGTGCATGCAGTCGAGGCGCGCATGCCGGTGGAGCAAATCGTGCGCCGGCTGCCCTTGTTGCGCCGTACGGCCGCCAAACTTTCCAGGGCGTTATTCGGTTCCGAATACAAAATAATGAGACGAGATGTCATAAACTAAAGATTTTCTGCATCAGAGATGCAATAGTCTATATAACTGACTGTATTTGAAGCGTTAAGTAATTTTGCACCATCTTCTTGGCAACCGCTGACGCGTCAGCCGCCCCTTCTTTTCCCAGCCCTTTTCGCGGTGGATGCGTTGATCCGCGACCTTGTCCTCCAAAACATACTTTGCTGATATTACTATTTATTTGTATGACCGCCATAAGCTGCGCAATGACTGCTCCGCATAGCGCGGCAGGTTGTGCGATGGTTCCTGGTATCACCGAAGCACCTGCTTGGCAGTCGTTTGACATGCGGCGCTCGATTCCTGTCTTTGAAAAATGGGATGCCTCGTCATGAAGTATTGACAATTGGTTTGTGCGCTCTAATACTGCCTCAGGAGACCGTGCGAACCCAGCTCGCCTGGAGGAGATCAGCTTCGGCTCTCAAAACAATTGCAAACATCCGCCCATGCAGGTGACCGCTGTCACCGCGAGCGATAAAGAAGGCGGGGCTGCCCGGGGCGGAAAACTCTCTGTGGAGGAGACGATGAGCCCATCCAGATTCAAAAGCCTGCTGGTATCGTGCGCCATGATCTCAGGCGTTATCTTCAGCGCGCCGGTGCTGGCGCAGCAAACGATCAGCTACGGAGTGCAGCCAGACACGGATCCAACCTTCATTGCCAAGGCGCTCGGGCTTTTCAAGCCGATCGAGGAAAAATACGACGTCAAGATTGAACTGCGAAAATTCTCCTACGGAGCACCCGAAAACCAGGCGATGGCCGCAGGAGCCTTGCAGGTTGCATCCGCTGGCATGGGGCCGGCGACAATTGCCGCCTCGCGTCTGCCCGCGACGCTTGTCGCTATCAATATCCTTGAGCAGAGCGCGATCCTGGTGCCGACCGACT